>NCKC01000006.1 GCA_002282715.1 Halothiobacillus sp. 15-55-196
GCGGAATCGTTCAATGGTGTTGTGGTTGCCGAGGTTCGTTCCGTTGAGCCGCATCCGGATGCGGACAAGCTCAAAATCACCCGCGTGACCGACGGTACCCATGAATATCAGATCGTTTGTGGTGCTGCCAATGTACGTGTGGGTATGCGTGTGCCATTGGCGACCCTGGGTGCCCAACTGCCGGGCGGACTGGTCATCAAATCAGCGAAATTGCGTGGTGTTCCCTCTGAAGGAATGCTGTGTAGTGCCAGCGAGTTGGGTATGCCCAGCGTTGTCGACGGGTTGTGGGAATTGCCTTCGGACGCACCATTGGGACAATCCATTCGCGGCTGGCTGAATTTGGATGATTCCATCATCGAGTTGGGAATAACCCCCAACCGGGGCGATGCGCTTTCGATTTTGGGTGTTGCACGTGATTGTTCGGCATTGTTCGATCTGGATATCACACCGCGTGATCAATCCTCAGTCACTCAAGTCACGTCGGATGCCGTTCAGCCTGCTCGAATCGCCGCTCCCGATGATTGCCCGGTTTATTTGACCCAGGTTATCTGTGGTGTGTCTGCCGGTCGTAAAACACCGATGTGGATGTCTGAACGTCTGCGTCGTGCCGGGATCAAGGTGATCGAGCCGATCGTGGACGTCTGCAACTACGTCATGCTCGAGTTGGGGCAACCCTTGCATGCCTTCGATCAGCAAAAACTGCAGGGTGGCTTGACCGTTCGGCGTGCACGTCCGGGCGAATCCATGGATGCGCTCAATCAGCAAAAGCTGGAATTGGATGCCGATTGTCTTGTGATCGCCGATGAGGCGGGTCCGGTCGCGCTGGCGGGGATCATCGGTGGTCTTGAGTCGGCCGTGTCTACCGCAACGATAAACATCGTCCTCGAGTCGGCTCACTTTACGCCCGAGGCGATTGCTGGCCGTGCCCGGCGTCTGGGACTGACTACTGATGCCGCTTTTCGGTTCGAGCGGGGCGTTGATCCGCTGCTACCGGCACGGGCCTTATCGCGTGCCGCCACGCTGATTCAACAGATATGCGGCGGCCAGGTGGGTAACGCCAGTGCGGCTCAGGGAGCCAAGGCACCGCAGGTTCCTGCTGCTATCCAGCTGGATATGAGTTGGGCTGAGCGTCGTTTGGGCCTGGCTATTTTGCCAGAGCAAGCCAAGAAATTTCTCGTGCGTTTGGGCTGCAACGTTGAATTTCAGTCAGATACCGTATTGACAGTCACTCCGCCAAGTCATCGCTTCGATATGGTGATTCCTGAAGATCTGCTTGAGGAATTGGCGCGATTGCTCGGTTTTGACGCATTTCGTGCGCCAATGGGGCGTTCGCCTCTGACGATTGGTGTCCGGCCGGAAACCGAGAACAGCTTCGCAAAAGTTGCCGACTTTATGGCGAGCCAAGGTTACTTTGAAGCGATTTCGTACAGTTTCATTGATCCTGCCATCGCAGAACTTTTTACCTCCGCGCCTGGGATTGCCCTCGCGAACCCGATTTCCAGCGAGATGGCTGTCATGCGTCAAAGCCTGTGGCCGGGATTGTTGCAGGCCGTGGCCTTCAATCAGAATCGTCAGCAGTCGCGTGTACGTTTGTTCGAGGTGGGCAGAAGTTTCAAGGGCTCGCTTGATGATGTGCAGGAAATTGATCAACTCGCCGCGGTGATCGTGGGGGCGCGTTGGCCGGAGCAATGGGGCGAAAAAAGCACTCAGGCAGACTTCTTCGATCTCAAGGGCGATTGCGAGGCACTGCTGCTGCACCTCGGTTTCAGTCTTGATCCCTCGTCGGATCAAGCGAACGATGTCAGCTTCCGGGCCGCTGCGCACCCGGCATTGCATCCCGGGCAAAGTGCAGAAATCCTGATTCATGGCCAACCTTGTGGCTGGTTGGGCGCCATTCATCCTGACATAGCAAAAAAAATGGACGTCAATGGATCGGTTTTTGTCCTGGAACTCGATCTTCACTCCTTGCAATATCGGCATCTGCCGATGAACAAGCCGCGCTCGCGGTTCCCGCAAGTCAGGCGGGATCTGGCGCTCCTGAAGCCGGCCACCATGCCGATTGCAGAATTATTATCTCTGATCAGGAACGGCGGTCCGGCGAGTTTGCGCGAGGTTGGCGTCTTTGACCGGTACGTTGGTGCCGGTATTGAACCGGGGTTTGAGAGTGTCGCGGTCAAATTAATTTTCCAGGAATCCGAGCGCACACTGACGGATGACGAAATTGTCGGTATAATCAGCGACATACGCGCAAATCTTGCGCAGCATAATATTCAATTGCGCACCTGAAGGACAGCATTTCATGGCCTTAACCAAAGCAGATCTGGTCGAAAAACTCCATGCCGAACTTGGCTTGAACAAACGCGAAGCCAAGGATTTTGTTGATATTTTTTTCGAAGAACTCCGCGCCACGCTCGAATCGGGCGAGGAAATCAAACTTTCCGGTTTCGGTAATTTCCAGTTGCGCGATAAAAACGAACGCCCCGGCCGCAACCCACGCACGGGCGAGATGATTCCCGTATCGGCACGTCGTGTGGTGACCTTCCGTGCCGGGCAAAAACTGAAGGCCATGGTCGAGGCCTATGACGGCTCTGACGCATCCTGAATCGAGCCTGCCGCCGATTCCCAATAAGCGTTACTTCACCATTGGTGAAGTAGGCGTATTGTGTGATGTCAAGTCACACGTGTTGCGGTATTGGGAACAGGAGTTTACCCAGCTCAAGCCGACCAAGCGTCGTGGCAACCGCCGTTACTATCAACGGCATGATATCGAGCTCATTCGACTGATTCGTAGTCTTTTGTATGAGCAGGGCTTCACCATTGCAGGTGCGCGCCAGCAACTCGCAAATGTGCTTAAGCAGCCATCAGAAAAAACAGTCCTAAATCCTGAGCTTGATTTGCTGTCTGATATTGCCTCTGGTTTGCCGCTATCGGATGATCCTGTCGATTTGACGGAGCGAGCTCAAGCCGCAGCTGATAAATCGGAGCATGACGATGAAGTATCTAAATTTTCCCCACTGAGTACTGATTCTGGTGCGCCACTGCTCACCCAGATTCGGCAAGCTCTGGAACAGATTTCGAGGAATATCGAACTTGTTCTTTAAGAGCGGATCGTTTCTGTGTTGATTGCTGCTACTTTCGATCAATGTCTGTTTCCTGGACACATTTTAGGGCACCTGTTTTGTCAGCCGTGTTATTTTGGACGTCATAAGTGCGTGAAAATATCGATTTCGACCTCTTAAAGAATCTCTGATCAAATCAGAGATTCTTTGCAGCATAGGGGTGTGCCGCCATAAACTTGCGCTATTTCAACCGCTTATGCGGGTTTGCGCCAGCTTCACGATATTGCGCGGCACCACATCCATGTGGTGCATGGGCACCTCGAAAGTTTTTTCGAGGCACCCTCCAGTGATTGTTCATGAACAAGATTAAAAACACATACCCAAGCAAAAAAGCAATTTATGATTCCAAGTCATCAAACATGAGCTTGCCCAGAAATCTAAATCGTGAAGCCTGTTTTTTTGGGTCATAAAGCGACAGCATGACCTGGATGCCGCAACACCGGGTGATCAATCCTCAAAAAGCGATAGCTGTATTCGTGGTTTGTCGGTTTTCGGTAGCTGCTTGGTTTTGGTTGATCGTTGTCTGGCAGGTTTTCGACTGGCGTGTTTTTCGGCGATTTTCTGCGCCCATTCTCTATGCATCGGGTCGGTTTTTCGCAATCGATAGATTTTTTCGGCGGCCGCCTTTCTGGCCTGAACCTCATCGACGATCGGCTTGGGGTAGTTAGTCGATGGCGATGGCGCCAGCCATGGCGTGTGAATCCAGTTTCGATCAAGGTCCTTCAGTTCCGGCACCCAGCGACGAATAAACACCCCTTCGGGGTCATGGTCGATGCCTTGCTTGATCGGGTTGTAAATACGCAGGGTGTTGATGCCCGTTGTGCCCGATTGCATCTGAGCCTGGCTGTAATGGATGCCCGGTTCGTAGTCGGTAAACATTCGGGCCAGATATAAAGCGGGTTGTCGCCAATGCAGCCAAAGATGATAACTGGCAAAACTCATCACCATCGCGCGCATACGAAAATTCAGCCAGCCGGTGGCCTTGAGTGCCCGCATACAGGCATCAACCATCGGATACCCCGTTCTGCCCGCTTGCCATGCTTCAAAAAAAGCAGGGTTGAATTCGCTTTCTCGCAAGCCATCGTAGGCCGGATGCAGATTGAAGAATTCGATTCGTGGCTCATCTTCGAGTTTTTGAATGAAATGGCAATGCCAGCGTAATCGCCCGGAGAAGGAACGCAGGGCACTCGGCCACTGTCCCCGCTTGGTGGCGGGTTGCTTCATCAACGCCTGTTTGCGTGCCTCTACGGCTTGAAAAACCTCACGGATGGAAACGGTACCAAAAGCCAAGTGTGGAGATAACCGTGAACAACGCTCAAAGGCGGTCACGGGTGAGGGCATGGCGCGCGTGTAGGTTTCTCCCCGCTCATGCAAAAAATCCTGTAGCAAAATAAGCGCTTGGCTGCGCCCCCCAGATTGAATTTGCGCAGTTTCAGCAATTACCCAACCCAGATCGGCTGGTGAGGGCCAAGGATCCGATTGTTCGTCTATCGAGTGAATGACCGGCGGAAGTTCAGCGAGTGGCTGTTTCATCTGTCGATACCACCGGGCGGCCCAACCGGATCGATTGGCTTGGCGGCGGACGACCCCATGTTGAGCAGGCTCATGCCAAGGAATGTGATGGTGTTGGCACCACTGGGCGACGAGTTGATCACGAGCGAAGGTCCAGCCGTTAGCTGTTTCCTGATGCGACCACAACGCCGTGATGCCATAAATTTGATGAAGCGAGGTAAGCACGTCGATGGCCTCACCCACTTTAACCACGAAATGGATCGATCTGTCGTGGGCTTCGGCTTTCAGTTCGTTCAGACAGGCCGTCAAAAAAGAAAAATGACGTTCGCTCATGTCGGGTTGCCGCCACAATTCGGGCTCCAGAATGTACACCAGCAGGACCGGACCTTGCCTTGCCGCACGCGCCAATGCCGTGTGATCGGACAGACGAAGGTCCCGTTTGAACCAGACAACGTTCATTCGTGCGCCATACCGCATTTCTTTTTGTGTTTGGTCATCCGGCCGGTTACCCGTTTGCGCCATAGTCGATAACTTGAAGGCTTCAACTGGGCGCGCATCAACCGAATGACCTCGGACTCTGAGTACCCGGTCAGACGGCGGATGTCATCGAAGGTGATACGGTCCTGCCAGGCCATTTCGATCAGTTCACTGATTGCTGCGGACGATTCGTTCACGGCAATATCTCATCACCATCCCAACCGATGAACCGACCTGTATGAGCTGGGGTCAGACGATCGAGTACGTTCAGCAGCTGGTCAGCGGCCAGATCGGGCGTGAAGAGTTTATGTATGGGTACATTGCGCTGAAAGGGTCGGGAGAGTGGACTGTCGACGGTTCCGGGATCAAGCGCAACGACGATTGCCTGTTTGTTGCGCCGAGCCACTTCGATCGCCGCAGTTTTGATCAGCATGTTCAAGGCGGCCTTGGACGCGCGGTATGCATACCAGCCGCCCAATTGGTTGTCGGAAATACTGCCGACACGCGCCGAGAGTACTGCAAAATATGCAGGGTGCTGGCGATTGAGTGCGGGCAAGAAATGCTTGGCCACAAGCGCAGGAACGACGGTGTTGATCTCGAACACATGCTGAAAATGATCGCGCGACATCTGTCCCAATGATTTTTCCGGGGCAACCCGATCATCGTGCAATATGCCGTTGGCTACGAACACCCCATCCAGTGGGCCTGTCCGATTTGCGTGTTCTGCGGCCAGCGCGATGCTTTCTTCCTTACTATAGTCGATGGGTCGATCACCCTGTCGCGAAAACGCGTGCACAACCGCATCAGGGTAACGTATCCGAACGCGACGAATGAATGCCTCGGCGATGGCACTCGAAGCACCCACCAAGGCAATATTTTTTGGGTGGTTACTCATGTTGAACTCAAACGGAAAACGGACAACGAGTATAGATAAGAAAAATCAATTACTGACGTCGCGTCATCGACAAGCTGTGCCCGCCGTCAGCATGCTTAGAAGGCAGTCTTTTCAGCCGTCAACTCGTACAATCCCTAACGGGGCGCCGACATAACATGAGACTTGCTGGCATTGACATGGCCTGGATCACGGCACGCCACCCAACCGCAATCGCGTTTGGTGAACTACAAAATGATCGGCTCACCCTGACCGCCATCCAACCGGACTTGTTGGGGCTTTCCTGCATCCAGAATGCACTCGAATCGGCACCCGATCTTCGGGGGGTTGCGATCGATGCCCCGACCATCATCCTCAATCAAAGTGGGGCCAGAGCCTGTGAGCGGGAATTGGCGCGCTGCTATGGCGGACGCAAAGCCGGTTGCCATCCAACCAATCATCATCGCTATCCTGATGCCGACAGCGTGGCACTCTCCGATTGGCTCGCCCACCGGGGACACGAACACGCCAATCCGCACGCAACAAAGTGGCAGATTGAATGCTATCCGCATCCTGCACTCATAGAAATCTTCCAGCTGGCCGAACGGCATCTATACAAAAAAGGGCCCGTGTCAGCGCGTCAGCAGGGCCAGATCGAATTGGCACGACGGCTACAAACTCTGATTCAATCACCCATACTGCGGCTCATTGTGGCCGAAGAATGGCTACGTCATTTTTCCGCGGAATATATCCAATCTTTACGCGGCCGATCACTCAAGCAAAACGAAGATGTACTCGATGCCATCATCTGTCTCTACATCGCCGGCTTATTCGCCCGGTCAGAACCGGGACGCCTATTTGGCCATGTTGATCTTGGATATATTTATGTGCCGCAATGTCACTGTGAACCGAAACAGTAAGACGATTTGTTCGGCGAGATGAAAACCATCAGGCGTCAGCATGGTTGGCATTTGCCAAAACCCAAAAAGCCCCAGAAATGGGGCTGATTTTTTTCTACAAAGTGGGCAAGTCATAGCTTCATGATGGATGCTTTGGTGCCGTTTTGCCGGATTGGTATCCACAAGGCTTAGGCCAGCTATGAAGACAAGCAGGGGAGGTATCAGCGTCAGTCAATCATCGTGCGATGACAATGTCTGTAGATATTTTTTTTGGTTATGATCGGTTTTTGTATGGAGGCTGGACCCGGAATCGAACCGAGGTAAGCGGATTTGCAATCCGCGACATAACCACTCTGACATCCAGCCAATTTGGAGCGGGAAACGAGGTTCGAACTCGCGACCTCAACCTTGGCAAGGTTGCGCTCTACCAGCTGAGCTATTCCCGCAAACAGGGGCGGAATTATTCATGGATGAAGACATGTTGTCAATCACCCTCTGGTTTTTTCTTGGCTTCGGTACCCTGATCGCTTCGGATTTTGGGCATTTCTGGTGCCGTATTATCTGATTGCTTGGGCCAGACTGGTTTCAGGACGGTTTTGGAATGGTGTCTGGTTTTCCACGAAGCGTGAAAGGGTAATTGTGTCTAGGAATAAATAAAGCTCGCGAGAGAACTCATTCCATTTGTCTTGGGCGAAATTGCGTTTGTCTGGGCAGGATTTGTTGAAGCCTTCGAGACGCTCTTCGCGGCAGCGGTCATCTATGGCATCGGCGATATCGGCTATGGTGATTTGTTCCGGTGGTCTGCTCAAGCGATAGCCACCACCCGGACCACGCGTGCCGATGACCAAATCAGCCTGGCGCATTTTCGAAAAGAGCTGCTCCAGATAGGAAATCGATACGCCTTGTATCGTTGATATTTCGGCGAGCGAGACGGTAGCTTGCTCATTGAATCGATTTGCGAGGTGGATGAGGGCGGTCACTGCATGGCGGCATTTGGTAGTGAGTCGCATGGTGTGTATACCTCTGCTTTCTATAATTGATTTAAACAATCATAACTGAGTAATTTACTCGGGCATAGAGAGATTGTACCCACCAGATAGGATGTTTACTTGTTTGATCAACCAGTTTTTGAGCAGCCGGTTACGTTTGAACTGCTGTTCTGTGCATTTGCTGGTTAGTTCCTGGAGGCACTGATTTCTATGAGCCGGATCGAGTAATTCAGCAGTTCGGGCATCGTGATACACCCGTACTTTTAGTTTCAATGGGCGATTTTTGTTACCCACGACGAGCTGGTCTGTAAATTGTACATCAAGGGTAAACTTGCTCTTGGCAATGATTTTCGAGGTGATGTTCGCATCCCATGGGCATTCATCGCCACTTTTAAGATGCTTCAAATCGCCGAACAGTCGCCGCATAAGGATGTAATTTTGCTCATAGGCGTCCATCAAGCGCTCGAAGGTGCCGGAATGTTGAAAGGGGGGAGTTTGCGTCTTAGTATTCATGAGCGGTGTTGTGCCATACAATGCGTAAAAGTCGTCGCGGGCGTCTCGTGGCCTGTGATGCGATGATTGAAGAGGTTAGGGCATGATGGATTGCCAAATCAAATATAGTTTTAACCGGCGGTTGGTGGGCGTGATTTTTTCCTTTGGTCTGCTGATGCCTGTGGCAAGTTCTAAAGCGACAGCGGATGTGTATGTGCTCCGGGATGCCAATGGTGTGGCACATCTGACAAACGTGACCCCAAAAAAAAATTCTGGTTATACGTTGTTTCAGAAAAGTGCATGGACAGCGCCCAAGGCTTGGCATGATGGTTTCAAGATCCTGCCACGCTTAAACGTTCATACCTACGACGATGAAATCAGACATTACGCCAAGCAGTTCGGTGTAGATCCCACACTGGTGCGCGCGGTTATGCATGCGGAAAGTGCATTCAACCCCAACGCAGTGTCTTCTGCAGGCGCAGGTGGGTTGATGCAGTTGATGCCGCAAACGGCAGAACGATTCGGTGTTGCCGACCGATTCAACCCCGATGAAAACATTGCCGGCGGTGTTGCTTATCTTGCCTTCTTGCTTGATTTGTTCCACGGTGATCGGCAACTGGCGGTAGCGGCTTACAATGCAGGCGAAGGCGCAGTGCAAAAGTATTCTGGCGTGCCGCCCTATAACGAAACACAAAACTATGTGACGCGCGTGCTCGATTTGCAGAAGCGTTATGTGGCCAAATTGGAGCAATCCCAATAGCCGGATACAGCTTCAAACTGTGCGATTGAAAGGTATAACCAAAAAAAGCCCCGAACCGGGGCTTTTTCTCGTTGCATGTATTTAATTATGGGTGGTGGCAGTTTGGTCGAAATGACTCGAGTTGTGGATCAGTAGTTTGTTTTTGAGCTTCCAAAACACTTGGACCGTTTTGAGTTGGATGTAAACGAAAGGAGTCATCAACATAAAATAGACCCATGAGCGGTAGCTGATAATCTCGTTATGGGTTAGCCCGACGTTGATGAAAAACATGCCGAACACAAAAAACGCAACGCCGGGGCAAATCAGCGCGAATGAGCCCGCATTACCTCTCTCGCCATGGATATAGTGCTGGAGATAATCAAGATGGCGCATGACTGCAACCCCAAGTAGGCCAAACATGATTTGAGCGGAAAGCACAACCATGCTGCTAACAAACAAGCCGCGGTAGTTCATTGAATCATCAAATCCATGATGCAGTCCGTGGCTCAAGCGAATCCAGGTAATCCCCGATAGAGTCAAGATAGGAATCAAGATCCACATGCTTGGGCTGGCGGATTCATTGATTCCGTTGACCTGGTGATGCTTGGATATTTTTTGTCAACTTGCCCACCTCTTGATAAACAAGTGAAGCCGTGTGCCGAAATTTTTAACTTTGTTGTTCGCCCCATATTTGGCATTCTGTGTCAGATGCTCTGTGCTCAAACTCCATGGATTGTTTTTAAGGATTGTTTTTTATGTCTTCATCATCCCTTGCTGGTTCGCCGCCCACAGCAGATATGCTGGTTCAAATTCCCGAACTGATCAGTGCCTACTACACGCAGACACCGGATTCGCGGGTGGTTCGGCAACAGGTGAGCTTTGGTACGTCCGGTCATCGAGGCACGAGCCTGAACACGAGTTTCAATGAGGCGCATATCGCCGCCATCACGGCAGCTTTGATTGAATATCGCCGAGAACAGGGTATAACGGGCGCCATTCTGATCGGTGCGGATACGCACGCGCTTTCCTGGCCTGCATTTGTGACCACGGTTGAGGTGCTTGCGGCCGCTGGTGTTCCCTTGCGGTATCAAGCAGGTTTTAAACCGACGCCCACGCCGGTTATTTCCCGGTTGATCATCGTCAATAATGCGGTGTTCTCGGGCGCTTTGTGTGATGGAATCGTGATCACGCCATCACACAATCCGCCGAGTGATGGTGGTTTCAAGTACAACCCTACGCATGGTGGACCAGCCGACACGGATGCCACGGGCTGGATTCAGAACCGCGCGAATGAGCTGCTTGATCAATGGGAAGACATTCCTCGGATGGGCTTCGCTGAGGCACTGACGCAGCCTTTTGTGATTGCTGACGACTTTGTTACGCCTTATGTATCAGAACTCGCAAAGGTGATTGATTTCGAGACGATCCGCAAGGTCGGAGTTTCAATCGGCGTCGATCCGATGGGGGGAGCCGGATTGCCTTACTGGAAACCGATTGCCGAGCGCTACCAGCTCGATCTGACCGTGGTGAATGAGCTGATAGAGCCGGATTTCCGTTTCATGCCGCTTGATCATGATGGGAAAATCCGTATGGATTGCTCATCTCCGTACGCCATGTCCGGATTGTTGGCGATCAAGGATCGTTTCGATATTGCGTTCGGAAACGATACCGATGCCGATCGTCATGGAATTGTGACGCCGGACGGCGGTCTTATGAATCCCAATCACTACCTCGCGGTGGCAATTGATTATCTGTTCCGTCATCGGCCAGAATGGGCCGAGCATCTGGCCATTGGCAAAACGGTCGTTTCCAGCTCGATGATCGATCGCGTGGCAGCGGGCCTGGGTCGTACCGTATTTGAAACACCCGTAGGCATCAAGTGGTTCCAGCCTGGGTTGACTGCGGGCGAGTTGGGCTTTGGTGGGGAGGAGTCCGCAGGTGCTACGTTCCTTTGTCGTGATGGGCAGGTGTGGACGACCGATAAGGATGGACTGATCCTGGGTCTGCTTGCTGCTGAAATCTTGGCGGTGACGGGTAAAGATCCCTGGGAATACTACAACGATCTGGTTGATCGATACGGCCAGCCCTTTTATACCCGAGTGGATGCGCCGATCAGTGCTGAAGAGAAATCGCGGTTCAAAGGGCTGACTGCTGATTCTGTCAGTGCCACCAACCTTGCCGGTGAATCGATTACGCGTGTGTTGACCCATGCGCCCGGCAACCAAGCCCCGTTGGGTGGGCTTAAAGTTGAAACTGCCAATGGCTGGTTTGCAGCGCGTCCATCGGGCACGGAAGATATCTACAAAATTTATGCAGAAAGTTTTATTTCAAGTGAGCATCTTGCCCAGATTTTGAATGAAGCCAAAACTCTTGTTTCCGAGGTGTTGGCCGGGCACTGATATCGTTACATTGTCTGTGTTGATAACGTCTCTGTATGGCGGGCGAAACCAAGGTGAACATTGTCGGCATCAGCGCTTTTAGGCATAGCGTCTTGACTGGATCACTATTCACCTCGTTGTTAAGGGTTCCGAAGTGCAATCAGACCTATTGCTACACTCCAGAGCAATGCCAACAGGAAGCCAGCGGCAGCCAGCCACCAAAGAACGATCAACCCGAACAGGTTGGGTGCCTGCATAAAGGTAGTCATCAGTGAGTCCTGATAATAAAAGAACCAAGGGTGGTTGGCGGGGAATACGCTTCGGTGGAAGTCATTAAATACATGCATTGGCCCGATGATAAGTACCGTCACCGTGGCGATGAACAAGGTGATCAACGTACCTGCGGCGAATGCTTTGAAGCTGGGTAAGCGGCGTCTTTTCCAGACGCTCACCGCGATCAGAATGAGCCAAGCTAAAAGGGCGATTTGTCCAATGTCATTTCCCCTGTCGACAACCCGAGAGACATCCGTCAGATGTGTTACTTCGTCTTTGGTCAGAAACACGCCCAGATCTCGCCCATTTGGAGCGAAGTAGTGCAATTGGGCTAATCCACGCCCTTCATGGTTGATTGCATGCGTTATGGCAGAAAACAGGCGCGCGTGTTCCTTAGAATCCGTCTCGATGAAATTTTGTTTGCCATGACGATTTTGAGGCACATATTTTTCAATGGTGGACGGGATATCCAGCAGTCGGTAATTCTCAGGGTAGAAAAAATTGACCTGGGATAATGCGAGCCATGCCAACCACAATACAGTCGGCCATAAGAGGGCCAGATGAACCGTGACTTGGGCGCTATTTCGCAAGTGCTGTGCAACGTTCTGAGGTAAGCGCATGCGGCTGTCTCCTTAATAATCCGCAGATTTGCTGTGTATTCTGCATGGTATGGTTCTAAATCTTCGTGCTCTTCCTCAGCGACTATGGCGATGCATATTTACATGCTTCACATAGAGCTAATGAGCTTTCGCTCCTTGATGACCATAAGCACGAAAATGGTAAGCATGAGAAGACCCATCGCGCCAGCAGACCACCACAGTACTGCTGGGAGACCGAAGATGACATTAACAAGGAGGAGACCTGCGGCTGGTCCGATCAGAAAGAGCATCATTCCACGCAAACGCCAAATGGCACGAGCGGTTAAGGACGTTGTGATGCGGCGGTAATCAAACATTTATTTCCTATCAGCCTTTCAGGTTTTAGGAATCGTAGTCAAAATCTAGCTGAGCAAAAACATTTTTTGCCCTTTCTTAAGAGGAGCAGTTTTTACTGCTACCCAATAAAGAAAAGGCAAAAGTCGACCGAAGGAATTAACAGATGTTTTTCCCATATATTGACGGGCAGTTAGTGTGCATAACCGGCAAGCTTGTGCAGTCGCGCGCGGAAAACCCAGGCTTGATAAAAGTTATACGACAGCATGACCGGTACAAACCCGAGCATGGCATAACTGAATGCACCCAATGAGTTGGACGGGTTGGCTGCATCGTAAATCGTCATCGTGCCGGGCACAAACCAAGGGTACAGCGTCGCCATCATGGTGGCAAAATTGATGAACACGATGCTGGCAAGCCAGATCATTGCCGTGATATCCCGCTGTTCGCGCGACGCCTTACGCATGGACCAAGTCGCGAAAAGCACAATCGCGCCAGCAATGACATACGCCCACCAATATGGTCCGATCCACTTGTCGCGCGCCCAGGAGAATTGGATGAATGTCCAGACGACGGTGATCATGATGGCTACCAAAGCAAGATAGAACATCAGATCCGTCCATTTGAGCGCTTTGGCATAGATTTCGGTGGAACGGTCGAACCGGGCGCGAAGGTAGGCTCCGCCCGCCAGTGAGGCGGCTATGACAGCTGTAAAACCAGTCAGTATGCTGAATGGCGTGAGGAAATCCAAAGCACCGCCGCCGAAGGTAGGTACCTGCCCGGTGGTCATCTCGAATCCTTGCAGAAAAGCGCCCAGACAGACGCCAGCACCAAAGGTAGTCACCAGGCTACCGATGCCGAACCCCCAATCCCATATCGTGCGACTACGGCTGGAATAATGATGGAACTCCAGTGAGACGGCCCGAATGATGATGCCCCACAGAACGACCATCAACGGGATCATCAGATAATGGAACAGCGACCCGTAAGCCAAGGGAAATGTGCCGAAAATAGCACCACCGGCTACCACCAGCCAGGTTTCATTTGCATCCCACGTGCCGGCCATGGAAGCCATGATGGCGCCACGTTCCTCGCTGTCGGAATTGAAGAGAGAATAAATTCCCGATCCAAGGTCCGCGCCGTCCAAGATGATGTACAGCACGACAAACAAACCGATCAGAATCCACCAGATGAACGTGAGCCATTGGTAGCCATGAGTGATATCCATGATGTGTTGCATAAAATACTCCTTATGTTCTGATCAGATGGCGGGTCGTTCAAATAGTGGGCGGCCTTCAGGCGCGTCGCGATCCGGCAGTTGTCCCAGGTGCAGCCCGTCTCCTTGTATACCGTGAATGATTTCTTCTTGCATGTCCGGGCCACGGCGGACAACTTTCGAGAAGAAGTACCAAGCGCCGATCCAGACGACCATATCGAAGATAACAAAGCCGATGAACCAGGCGATCTCGGCTGGAATACTCATCTGGCTGACACCTTCGGAGGTGCGCATCATGCCATGCACGAGCCAAGGCTGGCGTGCGATTTCACGGGTCCACCAACCGGTCCAGATAGCGATATATGGCAGGATGGCACTGAAAATGACCGCCCGCAGAAACCACGGACGACGCTGTAACTCAAGGGCATTGAATTTACCTTTGTATCGCAGGTACAGGGCCCAAAACGCCACCAGCATCAGAATGCCACCAGCGGCCACCATGATACGAAAGGCGTAGAATGGCGCCAGAACCGGTGGACGGTCCTCAGGCTTGAATTGATCCAGACCCTTCACAGTACTGACCCATTTGTGATCTTCCAGCAAGCTCAACACATGGGGAATGCCAATCTGGAACGTATTGGTACCCTTTTCCTCATCAGGCCAGGCGATCAAGTTCCAGCTGGTGTTTGGGGTGCCGTCGGCGTTGTAGGTGTGCCAGTGACCTTCCATGGCGGCAAGTGCGGCCGGATCGTGTTCTGCTACCGTGCGTCCCAATTCGTCGCCGATATAGACTTGAAGGGGAGCAACGATAACCAGTGCCATCAGAGAAGCGGTCAAAGTGCGCATGAACATCTGTGCATGGCGATTCTTATAGATCATCCAGGCTGAGATACCGGCCACAAAGAACAACCCGATTTCGATGGCTGCAATAAACATGTGTGGGAACGCAGTGAGGAAATTCGGATTGAAAATGGCCGCCGTCCAATCGTCCACCAAAAAAAGGCCTTTTTCGAGATGAACGCCGGTAGGAGATTGCATCCAGGAGTTGGCCACCAGAATCCACATCGCCGACAACATGGATGAAAACGCGACGTTAAACGTGGCGAAGATGTGCATCTTCTTGCTGATTTTGCCCCAGCCGAAAATCATCAAACCAATGAAACCGGCTTCATACATGAAGGCCGTGATGGTTTCATAGCCCAGAATGTTGCCAAAGAATGGCCCTGCGGCCTGTGAAAAAGGGGCAAAAAGAATCCCGAAGGACATTTCCATCGTAACGCCCGTAGCGACGCCAGCCCCGAAATTGATGATGAATAGCTTTTCAAAGAAGCGGGTGAGGCGATACCACTCGTCGTTGTCGGTTTTAAGCCAGCGCCATTCGCTGTACAGCAAAAACGAGGCCAGACCGATGGTTAAAGGAGGATATAGGATGTGCATGGTGGTGATCCACGCAAAATCTAGCCGTGCAAGATCAGTCATCAAAGTTGGATCTGTCATTTTGTGCTCCCGACTGTGTGAAATCGTCAGTGCGATCACATTAAATAGAAGGTTTATATTCTGGTGGAAACGAATCACCACACTTAATTCTCTCAGGCTCTTTCAGGGCGTCACTGTTGTTGATGGCAGCCTCGTTTTATTTACTTATGATAGATTAGTTTTTGTGTATTTGTAAAATTTATTAGGCGCTTCATCTAAAATTTTAACCTTATGGTTTTTAATGGTAATTTTGGTGTTTATTGAAACTCTCATTAACTTGTTGTTGTGTATAGAACATCCATTGAGCTACATTGACTGCCCGTGTTGAGATTAGATGATGCATCCTGCATCCAGCACAATCGTCTGGTCGGCGAGCGTCATTAGTTGGGGGCGATGAGAAATAATCATAGCTGTCCGACCCTGCAGTAGCCCTGCCAATGCCTTTGTGACTGCCTGTTCCGTTTTGGCATCCAGACCTTCTGTGGGTTCGTCAAGAATAACGATGGGCGCATCCTTCAGCAAAGCTCGTGCGATGCTGATGCGTCTGATTTGACCGCCTGAGAGTCGAGCGGCGGCTTCACCAACTATTGTGTTGAAACCTTCAGGCAAGGCGAGGATATCGTCGAGGATCGATGCTGCTTGACAAGCATTCAGCAGGTCTTCCTGCGTGGCATTAGGTTTGGCGAGGTATAAATTTGCGGCCAAGGTCGTGTTGAACAGGTGAACGTGCTGACTGACAACGGCACAAAGCGCGCGAACGGTGTCGCCGCTTAAATCATTCAGATTTGTGTCGCCAATGGTGATCTGGCCGGAGTCGGGGGCCCAGAACTTGAGCAGCAGTTGGGTCAAACTGGTTTTGCCGGAGCCACTGGCGCCCCGGATGGCGAGTTTCTGTCCTTGTTTCAGGTGGAAGGTAACATCGCTCAGTGCCGGTTGCTTGTTTCCTGGATAGGTGAGGCACACCTTGTCGAATCGTATGTCGAAATGCTGTGGCGCGGCAGCAGGGTTGATCGGTTCGATCAGCGCAGGCTCAGCATCGACCAGATCCAGAATCCGGCGGGCGGCGCTGCGTGTTTCCCCGAGGGCGCGAAAGGCAATGGGCAAGGCGGCGACTGCCTCGAAACTGGCCATGCCGAAAAACGCCAGCATGACGAGTTCCGGCCCATCGAGCATTCCGCTTTGAACCAGACCAATGGCAATGACGATCATGCCAAGCCAGGTGAGTTGGCTGAACAGACCCGTAAGGGCCGTGCTGCCAGCATCGATGCGGTTTTGCTGTCTCTGCGGCACGACCAGCGCTCTGTTCTCCGCGTGTATGGTATCCATGCGTTGTTGCGGATCGCCGTAGAGCGTGATTTCGGCCAGACCGCGCACGGTTTCGCTGGTTCGTTGGCGCAAGGCCGCACGCGCCTCGACAATCTGTTTGCCGCTGTTCATACCCAGATGCAACGCCAGCCAAGGCAGAATCAGGCCGACAATCATCAGGCCAATCAGGTTTGTCAGTGCGATTGTAGGGCTCCACCACAACAGGAACAGAATCATCAGCACGGTGGAGAGCAGGGCGGCAAGCGTCGGTGTCACGATGCGCAAATACGCATTTTCGAGGCTATCGATGTCGGCACGAATCCGGCTCAGCAAATCCCCGCCTTGATAATACTGAAGGCGAGCCGGTGCCAACGGTTCCAGACGTTCGAAGAACCATTGACGCAGTCCGGCGAGGAGCCGGAATGTGGCCTCGTGGGTGATCAATCGTTCGAGATATCTGCCCACGGTACGCAGAATCGCCAAGCCGCGGATGGCCGCAGCCGGCGTGAAGTAATTAATGACCGCTCCCGTCAGTCCGCTGATGGCCATGGCGGTAATGAACCAGCCGGATACAGAAAGTAACGCTACATTGGCGAGAATGACCGTGGTGGCGAGCAAGACGCCCGCAAGCATCCAGCCGAGGTAGGGGCGGCTGATTGCATAAAGCCAGCGCAATTCGTTCTGTTTTGGTGAATGATTTTGTTTGCGACTCATAGCCCGGCGCTCCGATATTGCCGGTAACGTTCGGCATAGGCACCATTTGCGTGGAGCAATGCCTCGTGGGTGCCTTGCTCGATGATTTTCCCGCCGTCGAGTACCACGATCTGATCGCTTCGCTCGATCGTGGTCAAGCGGTGCGCGATGGTCAGCATGGTTCTGCCCGAGGAAAGTCTGGCAATGGCGTCCGTGATCAGGCGCTCACTTTCCGGGTCAAGGCTTGCGGACGGTTCGTCCAGCAGTACAACGGGCGCATCCTTATAAAATGCGCGCGCCAAGGCGATACGCTGTATTTCACCGCCCGAAAGCCCCTGGCCCCGATCTCCGACAATCGTCTGGAACCCGTTTGGCAGGCGGTTGATGAAGTCGAGTGCGTGTGCATTCTGTGCTGCCTGGCGCAACGCATCAACGTGACCGTTCGAACGACGATTCAGCGCAATGTTGTCTTCGATGGTGCCGTGAAACAGCGTTGGATTCTGCGGTAACCAGGCCACCCGTTTGTGCCAGCTGCGTGGCGAAATCTTAGAGAGTGGCGTGTCATTGATCAGGATTTCGCCATCGGTGGGTGTTAAAAACCCAAGCAGTAATTGACCCACGGTCGATTTTCCCGCTCCACTCGCACCGATGAGTGCCGTGTGCGTGCCCGCTGGCAAATCGAGGTTGAGACCGCGTATGACTGCGTCCCGGTTTGGATAGGCGAAGTCGAGATGGGAAAAGGTAATCCGAGGCGCATGTTCCAGTTGCAGTTCAATTGCACCGGTCGGCTGGGTGGATGGTTCCATGTTCAAGAGCTCAATGATCGGTTCCACGGCGCCTAGTGCGTCCATTCGTGCGTGAAATTGCGTCCCCATGCTGCGCAGGGGAAGATAGAACTCCGGCGCAAGTAAGAGCACAAAAATGCCGTTGAGGTAATGTATCTCGCCGTACATCAATCGAAATCCGACATAAACAGCCACCATGGCAATGCTGATGGCAGCCAGAAACTCGAGCACCATCGAAGAGAGAAAAGCGACGCGCAACACTTTCATGGTTTGCAAGCGGTAGTCTTCTGCGATCTGACCGATGAAACGGGCTTCTCGTTGGGCTGCATTGAATAACTTGAGTGTCGTCAGTCCTTCGATCATGTCGAAAAAGTGTGCCCCCATACGAGACAAACTTTGCCACTGTGCCTGATTTAGTTTTTCGGTTTGACTGCCGATGATGATCATGAATACGGGAAGCAAGGGCGCCGTGATACTCAGAATCAGACCGGATATCCAATCAAACGGAAAAACGAAAACCAGGATGGCGGCGGGGATGATCAAGGCGAGCTGCATCTGTGGCAGATAGAGACTGAAATACTTATCCAGTGCTTCTACGCCGTCCACCACTTCGGTTGCGCGCGCGCCTGAACGCTGGTTTCTACTCCAGGCCGGACCGAGTGCATGGATGTGATCGAAGAGACGGGCCCTGAGTTCGGTACGAAGGCGGGCACCGGCTTCGAAGGTGAACCGCTGGCTGCCGTAATTTACGCCGGCACGCAGCAGGAAAAGCCCGATCATGCCCGCCAGATAACCCCAGACGGTAGTCATCGGTTGGTGACCGATCGCTGTTGCATTCAATACCTGAGCCAGCATCCAGCATTGGGCAATCAGTAAAAAACCATTCACGCTGCCGAGCATAACGGCTGTATTCAGTGGGCGTTTTACCGTTTTTGCCTGACTTCTCAGCCATCGATCCAGCTGGCGGGTCTGTTCCTTGTCTTGCAGTGCAGCAGGATTGGCCATGGGTTTGGTGATTTCCGAGGCTTGGTGTGATTTAGTCGGGCGTGAACATGTACGGGCTTAACCGCGTGTCTGCGCCCCTTGGATTATAGGCTCATCGGTAAGCGCCTGCGGAAGGTTCATTGAAAATCTCTGCACGACTTCATCCATGGTTTCGTGCAGTTGCGCTCGAATCGGTGGACTTGCAGCAGCTGGATGCAAAGCGGGCGAACGTCCGTGTTCACGTCTGGCCCGATCCCCGATTTTGAATGACTTACGGGCACCTCGAAATACCCCATGATTCGTCGTTCCCGCGAAAGCGGGAACCCAGAAAAATCAAGGCGCTGGATTCCCGCTTACGCGGGAATGACGGGTTTTTCAAGCTTCCCTTACTTCAATGAGCGGCAGGGCATTTATGCCTTAAACTGAAAAAAATTGCATTTGTGCAGACCATCTTTGAGCACGGATGCGGTTTGAGGATGGATTCTAGGTGACGAACGATTACCTCTACCGCCATCTTGGGCATGTTTTGTTCGAAGTAATTAGACGCGTTGAGATAATACAAGCTGGCTCAGATCTTTATAGCCTTTTCGTTGAACCAGTTTGCACAAGATATCGTGTGCCGGCTTGAATCGGCGTTCGTCATTGAAGCCGCTATCTTTTTCGGCTTCCCGCATCTTCGCAAACAATTCTTCCCACATGGGGATGAGTTCAGTGCGCGGCGTGAATCGAGCTGACGTGTAGCCTACGGGAACACCATTCTCGATGACAGGCGCCACACGTGTCATCACCCAGTAATGGTCGCCATTCTTGCAGCGGTTTTTCACGATGCCGTAAAACTCTTCACCCTTCTCGATTGTTTGCCACATCAAGTAGTAAACGGCGTCCGGCATGTCCGGATGACGCAAAATGTTATGGGGTTGGCCGATCAGTTCATCCACGGTAAAACCTGAGATATCTGCCAGAGAGCGACTTGCGTGCGTGATGATGCCCTGAAGGTCGGTCTTTGATTGCAGCGCGCGATGTGAACCAAGTTCAATGGCTTTATTGGTGACTTGTCTGACGTCGATGAACGGATTGAATCCCATGGATAACATTTGAAGCGTACCTATTGATAAAGCAATTCATCCTTGAGCGGTATTCCATACCAATACGGATATTCGTGGTCGGACCGGAAATGATGCCGCTAAGTAGAGTTCATTCAACCAAGTGGCATGGTCAGGATTCAGATCAATGTGCGGCGTGCTTGAGTATCAAAGCATCTCAGGCGCGTCGCCGGTGGGTTTTTCCGAAGGCAAGCCCACCACGCGGTCACGACCCTCTGCCTTGGCCTTGAGCAAGGCATCGTCCGCGCGGCGCAAGAGAGTATCGGGCGTGTCATCAGCGTGTACGGCTGCCACACCGAGGGAGATGGTAAGTCCGCCAAGATCGCGTCCGCTCTCGGCCAATCGGAGTCGCGATGAGGCAATTTTCTGTCTCAGATGTTGAGCAACGACAATGCCCCCCTCGTATTGCGTATAGGGCAGAACAATTGCAAATTCCTCACCACCGAAGCGGATCACGCTGTCCTGGCCCTTGATGTTGGCCATCAATGTGCGCGCCACGAAGCGCAATATCTTGTCGCCAACCAGATGGCCATACGAGTCATTGATGCGTTTGAAGTGGTCGATGTCTGCCAGAATCACGCAAAAAGGGGTCTTTTCCTGCAAGAACAGATTGATGCGTTGCAGCAGTAGTTCATTGAGACCGCGGCGATTGGCCAAACCGGTCAGCGGGTCGGTGCGCGCATCCCTTCTGGCGGCTTCAAGCTCTTCTTTTAAGCGGGTGATCTGCTCTCCGGCATCACTCAATTGTGATGATGTTTCTTTGGACGTGCGCTCAAGCTGGCGTGAGTCTTCAATCACTTCGGCAGTCAGCATCCGTATGTCCTGTACCGAGTCCGTGCGATCGATTTTGCGCACAAAGTCGCCGAGGGATGATGCATAGTTCGAAAACTCATTGCCTGTGTTGAGCATTTGCATCATGACGTTTCGAATGACGCGCAGCAGTGCGCTTTGCGCTTTACTCATTTCCTTGATCGCACCGTTCAAAACATGCGTGTCGAAGATTTCCTGAGCAATATCAACGGTGAGCCCTTTATCACTGTTGATGGCGTCATCTATGTCTTTGTTCAGACTGGCATCTCGTTTGAGCGCGCGTTCGTAGAATAAGGTAAAGAATATGGGGTTTGGAGGCAGGTTTAATGCATTTAATTCAACAAGAACCAGACGTAGAATCTCTTGAGACTGCGCGTGATCGTGCGTGTAATCAAACATGGCTGCAAATTCCTTTTGAGGGCATGGACGCGCGCGTAACAGAAGCCCAGAGGTATTTAGTCAGCTTGGAATAGTTCAAGAAGGTCACGGTAAATAAGCTCATCATTTGCAAGATTGGCGATCAGTATTTCACGTAACTGCGTTAAGTTGTTCAAATCTATAGTAGGCCAAGTCAGTCCAATCATGCCAGATTGATTACGCAATATTTGGACGTCCAATTCTAACAGTGGTATGTCTTCCGGGTCTGCCAAAATTACAAGGTGTCCAGAAGAATTCTCTTGAAGGTCAAGTTTCGACGAGTCATCGTTTTGACTGTGTTCTTGCTCAATCAGCGCTCCTTTGAGGGAAATGTCTTGGATTCGCACACGATATTTTTTCTTTTCGAGCTTAAGACTGCCCGGTAATGACAACGCCAGACGTACGAATTTACGCTTCTCTTTGGGTGATGTTGCATCTGGAGGCATGTTTATTTTGTCCTCGTTGTTTTATTTATGAATTTTTGATGAAAGCAACTGAAAATTTTTTAGTTTTATAATCTGATGGTTATTTTTTAGTGATCGGACTTTTCAATTTTATTCTTTGCTTAAACGATATTCAACGCGTTATCTCTTTATATGCTCCTAGCGGAACATGTGCAATCATTTTAAGATGTCTGTCAATTAGGTTCGATCGTTCAAATTGCTTCAGAATAATCGAAAATGAAGGGTCAGGGTATGCGGCTTTGAGATAAATATTGTGATCTATTCGAGAAGTTGTTTGTTTATAAAAGCCTGGTTTCCACAATCAGGTTTGAGCATGTACTGACCTCAGAAAGGAAGGCCTTAGATAGAAATTCATTTATTAGGATGATGTAATGATCGATCAGATCGTGTGCCACTCTTTATAACTTTTTAGCCGGTGATTTTTCTGTAACAGTTCTGGTTTGCCTAAGTGGAAACCTTGTCCCCAGTCTAAACCCATGTCTGCCAACATGTCAGCAGTAGCCTGATCGGTGATGAATTCTGCCACGGTAATCAGCCCAAGATCCTCGGCCATGTGCTGGATATGCTGGACGATGCGTCGTGCCTTGTCGTTGGTGGTGATGTGCCGAACAAGCTCCCCTTCAACTTTCAGGAAACTGAATGGAAGATCAAGCAGATAGCGATATGAAGAGTAGCCGCTTCCAAAATCATCTAAAGCCAGACGCAAGCCGAAATCAATCAATGGTTGCAGGGCCCGAAGAGCTTCCAGTGTGTCATCGACCAATTCGCGTTCCGTGATTTCAATCACCAGTGGTTTGGTCTGTCGAGCGCTTGCCTGATCCGGGTGGGTGCAGGCGCAGGCGTTCATCGCTGTAACGATGGTTTCTTCGATCAGCTCCGGGTGTTGGAGAAAATCGCCGGAAATGTTGAGGAAATGGGCGCGCGGTGTGCTGAAGTGGCTGGTGACACAATAGTTGATCGTTTGTTTGATGATGCTTTGATCAATTCTATGTGCCAGTTGCAGCGAAGCGGCGGCCTCAATGAACTCTCCTGCCGCGATCACGTCGCCTTCTTGCGTGATCATCCTGGCAAGGGATTCGTCCGCAACGATCTGGCCAGTTTTCAGGTCGAATATGGGTTGAACCGCAGCAACAATTCGCTCTTCGAGCAATGCCGTTTCCAAGGCACCGCCGGTAATGTAAATCGATGGTCGGGTCAGTTGTCGGGCATCTATGGCTCGATTGCGACCGGCACGCTTGGCTTCATAGACTGCGGCGTTGACTTCGGTCAGTGGGTCCGGGTTGTCTGGGTTTGACGAATCAAACCGGGTATATCCGATGCTCAGACTCAGTTTGCGCCCAGGCAAATTGAGCGATCGGGCCACGGGCAGTTCGCGAGCAATCGTGATGAACGCCTCAGCGAATTGTGCGGTTTGTTGAATTAGATTTTCCGGCACCAGCGCCATGAATTCATGGCCACTCCAGCGCGCGAGACATACAGATGCGTGTGTCTGCTGTCTCAGCGCGTGCCCCAAAGCATGAATAACATGATCTCCCGATTCATAACCCAGGAAGTCATTGATGATTTTCAGGCGATCGATATCGATCAGAATGAGTGCGCCCGCGCCTTCACGACGTTTCGCGCCGATCAGTTTGAGCATATGTCCCCGGTCCATCAGCCCGGTTAGTGGGTCGATCGTCGTGGTCGAACCGTTTTGCATCAGGCTGAGTTCATAGCAAACCGAGTGATCACTTAGGGTGTGCGCACTCAATAGGACTTCGACTTGTAGGAGATCATCAGATTTCAGGCTGACATGGATTGGTGCCATGATAGCAAGTGCTTCGCGGCTCAGTGATACTCCTTCCTTGGTCAAAAGTTTTCGAAGAATATCTTCAATTTTCAGTTGCCCGGATAGAGGAAGACCAAGCAAATTTCGCGCACATTCATTGATGTAGCGCAGTGATTTGCCTGCATCCGTAACAAAAACCGGATGCTTTAGCGAAGCTAGTATTTCTGCTGAATCCATATGCTTCAAGTTCCTGATGGCCGCTAACTCATATCTACAATGAAGGATACCGCCAAAGATTACCTGCATCTGCGCATATTTTTTATCTGTGGACTTTCAAAATTAATGAGTAATCGTCAGGCAGCTCCGCTCGAAGATTGTTGCATCAATGGCATCGATTAACAATTTGGTCAGCAAGGCAATGCGTTCGGCATCCGATGGATCGCTCAGTAAATGGTCTTCGAGTATACCTGCGTGCGTCTGGAGTGACTTGGCCTGACAGCAGGCGGCGGCACCTCGGAGTTTATGTGCTAAATGCCGAAGCGTTGCCAGATTGTGACCACTTTGCATCAGGTTCTGACGATAAATCGGCAGTTCATCACAAAGGAGGGTGTCGAGTACCTGGTCACGTGGATGAACGGTGCAAGACGGTGGAGGGACCGGGTTGAGCGGTTGCAAAAATTGGCTGATCGCGTTGATCAATTCTCCGAGAGACACCGGCTTTGTCAGGACAATGTCGGCTCCGGCCTGGAGTAATGACTGATGCACCTCTGTTTGCACATTGGCGGTAATGGCGATGACTGGCGTGTGCCTGTGTCGGTCCTGTTTTCGCAACATGCGTACGATTCCTGTGCCCAGAATATCGGGAAGGTGCATGTCGGTCAGGACAAGATCAAGATCGGCATGTTGTGCTTGGTAGAGGCCGCTTTTCCCATCAGATGCAGATAATGGCGTTACGCCAACCTTGGTTAACAGGTTGACCAGATGATTTTGATAAATCTTGTCGTCATCAATGACCAGAGCGGTTCTGCCTGCAAATGAAGGGAGGCTTTGCTCCGTCTGATTCGGCGGAGTTCCAGACGTTATCGATTGATTTTTTTGTGCGGTGGGCGTGATCTTGTCATTCTGCAGAATTCTTGGGAGCAGGGTTTGGAGTACGCGTTGTCTTATAAAGATCGGTAGGCTGATTTGTGCCCAATCGAATTGGCCGATTGGACGCCCACGTAAGGACAATTGTGTGCACAAGGCAATGATTCTGCTGTGCTGGCGCGCATGTTGGAACCAAAGTGGCTTTTCTGCACTTAGCCTTTGCCAATTTTCATTGTCAATAAAAAGGCAATCAATTCCACCACGGCTGGGGTCCAAGATAATATCCGATCCGAAGGCAGAAAGATGGCCCCGCCACGCCTGAGCATGAGTGGCTGATTGCGTGATCACCGTACAGGATTTGCCGCGTAACCACGGTTGCCAAGGCTGGTGTGCGCCAAGTACGGGTGCCGTGAACTTTAATCGGAAACCCTGACGCCCTTCCCTTGTTTCTCCGACACTCAGTGTTGCATCCAGTTCCCTGCAGAATTGGTCGACGAGCCACACGGATAGCTCCGTGCCCATGAATAACGGATCTGTGTCTTTACGAAGACTCAGTGTCTGCGGTCTGCTGAGCGCTTCAGCAAAGTGATCCAGCGGCCCCGGTGATTTGCCATCGATGATCAGATTGAATGTGCAGTTTGCCACACTTCCTGCCCCGTTTGAATGGCTTGTTTCCAGTTCGAGTTCTTCGGTTGTATCGGCTTCCAGCAACGTGACGCTGCAATCATGTATGTCGGGTTGCTGAATCAAAATGACGAGCAAATTGTCGATCAGTCGACGCAACAGACGGATATCCACTGCGACAAGGCCGGGTACGTCCTGAAAACAGATGTATTGAATCAAGCCGACTCGATGTTGGGCGGAAATTTCCCACTCGGCAACAGCATCCTCGATTTGTAGCCGAATATCGGCTTTTCGTGGTGTTGCTTTAAGGCGGTTGGTAGTGGCTTCGTAATAATCCAGCACATTTTCGATGGCAAGGCGGAGTTCAGCATTGGCAGCACGAATGATTGCCAATTCTGGGGTGAGTCGTTCATTAATATTCGGATTTTCATTCGTTTCGGCCAGCGTATCTGTCGCGGCGCGAATATGACCCAGCGGTGTAACCCAGTGTTGGTTGACCTGCGCGATTTGCTGGGCCGGTATTTTAGGCCGGTCTGCAGATGAAGGGTCTGATGAAGAGCCATGTTCATTCGCATGTACCGTACGAGCGAAAAGCCGACGATCGGAGAATAATTGGACGAGAATAGTTATGCCGATCCACAGCCCAGTCCATCCAAGACTCAGGCCGATCATGCCAAGAACGGTCAGAGACTTTAAATGAGTATCCGTAGACGCTACAGGAAGGTAGAGCAGCCAGGGGGTGAGCAGCAATCCCAGCAATAGGGGCCAAATGTGCGAAAAGGGGCTGAAGTTCCGCCGGGGCAGGAGCGCTGTGCTGGGCTTCATTTTGTTCCTTGCGTTAATTCAGAATAACCGAGTATGCGACAATCCATCGGGTGGCCTGGCTTCGTTGCTATCCGGATGATGAATAAACTGTGCTAACTGATACTTATTTTGATGAAGATTCGGACAAATGAAAACGTATAACCTAGAAGAATTGATCGGTAACACGCCATTGGTGCGCATAGAACGTTTATCTTTGCAACTCGCTTCCTGTGGAAACAGATTGCTGGGCAAGCTTGAGGGCAACAATCCCGGGGGTTCCGTAAAGGACCGCCCTGCCTTATGGATGGTGAAGCAGGCAATGGCGCGTGGCGAACTCAAAACGGGTGATCGCCTGATCGAGGCTACATCAGGTAATACCGGTATTGCGCTGGCAATGGTCGCGGCGGCGATGGGCCTGAAAATGACGTTGATCATGCCGGACAATATGTCTCTTGAACGACGACAATCGATGGCCGCCTATGGGGCCGAGCTCATACTCGTGCCGAAAGCTGAGGGTATGGAACGGGCACGGGATCTTGCTCAGGAAATGGCCGCAAGCGGAGAAGGGATTGTTCTGGATCAGTTCAGTAATGCGGATAATCCTGCCGCGCATTTTGCCACGACCGGCCCTGAAATCTGGCGGGATACGGCAGGAAAGATTACCCATTTCGTTTCCTCAATGGGCACGACCGGAACAATCATGGGCACGGCGCGTTATTTGAAACAACAAAATCCGGCTATTCAGATCGTAGGCGTGCAGCCCGCAGATGGTGCCCAGATTCCCGGCATACGTCGCTGGCCTGCGGCGTATTTGCCGAAAATTTTCGACCCGAGTATGGTTGATCGTGTCATTGACATTGATCAGGGCACGGCGGAGGAAACCACACGGCGACTGGCACGAGAAGAAGGCATTCTGGCGGGCATATCATCCGGTGGCGCGATGGCAGCGGCCTTGCAGGTGGCCGCGGAACAGGAAAACGCGGTCATCGTTTCGATTATCTGCGACCGGGGTGATCGCTATCTTTCCACAGGGGTTTTCCCGGCCGGTTGAAAAAACGCAGCCCGGTCAAAGCCGGATAATATCGGGCGTGTTGTCCGCTCGTCCGTCAGCCCATTGCGCCTGTTGATGGCGGTAGCGGACGTTGCCTTTGATCAGCCGATCAAGCGCATAGGGATAAATCACATGTTCCAGTTGATGAATTCGTGCTTTCAAGCTGTCCACCGAGTCATCCGGCAGAACATTCAGAATACCCTGAACGATGGGCGGCCCTGCATCGACCGTGGGGGTGACGAAATGCACCGTTGCGCCATGTTCGCGGTCACCTGCCGCCAGTGCGCGCGCATGGGTATCCAGACCGGGGTATTTCGGCAGCAGGGAAGGGTGAATATTGATCAACTTACCCAGAAAACGTTCAACAAAACCCGGCGTGAGGATGCGCATAAACCCGGCCAGAACGATGAAATCTGGCTGGCATCGGTCAATAAGATCCGCCAGTGCGGCATCGAAGCCGGGACGGTCGGCGAAAGTCTTGTGATTCAGCACTTCGGTTGGAATCTGTGCTTGCTGAGCTCGAGTCAGGCCATACGCATCGGCGCGGTTGCTGATGACTTGAACCACTTCTGCATGGAGCATGTGACCGTGGCAGGCATCCATAATGGCCTGTAAATTCGAGCCACTGCCCGAAATCAACACGCACAGGCGTGCTTTTTGCTGAACGTGATCGGTCATGCTCCGGGGGCTCAGCGATAGATGACGGAGGCTTGATTGCCCCGCGTCAACATCTCTCCCAGAATCCAGGGGGTTTCGCCTTGGGCCTTTAAGACTGAAAGTGTTTTGTCGACGTCTTCGGCTGCAACAACGACGACCATGCCGACACCATTGTTGAATGTTCGGCGCATCTCGAAGGGTTCGACACGACCGTGTTCTGCCAGCCAGTCGAAAATTTCCGGGCGTTTGTGGCTGTTAAGTTCGATGGCGGCTGTGAGATCTTCACCGTACACACGTGGCAGGTTGTCCGTGAGACCGCCCCCGGTGATGTGGCTCAGCGCATGAATTTGTACCGCTTGACGGAGCGCCAAAATACTCTTGGTGTAAATGCGTGTGGGGGCGAGCAGATGCTCCACCAGTGGCCGTCCATCAGCCATTGCGGCATGCAAATCCGGTTTGGCGCGTTCGATAATTTTGTGAATCAGCGAGTAGCCATTTGAATGCGGGCCGGACGAAGCCAGACCGATCAATACGTCTCCCGCTTTAACCTTGCTGCCATCGATCATCTCGCTGCGTTCGACCACACCAACGGCGAACCCCGCCAGATCATAATCGCCGGTGTGGTACATGCTCGGCATTTCGGCCGTTTCACCGCCGATCAGCGCGCAGCCGGATAGTTCGCAACCAGCCGCAATCCCATTGACGACGCGTGTGGCAATCGGGACGTCCAGTTTGCTGGTAGCGTAGTAATCGAGAAAGAACAGCGGTTCTGCGCCCGTGACGACAATATCGTTCACGCACATGGCAACGAGATCGATGCCGATGTGATCGTGGCGATCAAGGTCGATTGCCAGTCGAAGTTTGGTGCCCACGCCATCGGTGCCGGAAACCAGAACGGGGTCTTTGTATTTATTTCCCAAGGCAAACAGGCCGCCGAACCCGCCCAGACCACCGATCACCTCGGGGCGGGTGGTCCGTTTGACGGCAGGTTTGATTTGTTCGACCAGCGCTTCGCCGGCATCGATATCGACGCCCGCATCGCGGTAGGTGAGTGGGGTATGATCGTTTGTCGGGCTATTGGTCGTCATGATGGCGCTTTAACAAATAGAAATTTTGCTGCACAGTTTACAACAGAGCAGGGGGCGACGGAGGGAAATCTGGTGGGAATGACCGCCCAGGGATTTTTACCATCGTGGGGCTGTTACCCTGTGACTATTCCACCTGGTTATTTATCGGAGTTTCTTTTCATGCTTACCTTGTATCAATTCGAATCCTGCCCTTTCTGCTCGAAAGTCAAATCGTTACTGCACTTTGCCAAAATTCCGTACAAACCGGTTGAGGTCAATCCCATGAACTCGAAAGAGCTTGAGCCACTGGGTTTGAAGAAGGTGCCGGTGCTGGTCGATGGTGGACAGGTTGTGACCGAGTCGTCCGTTATCATGGATTACGTCAATGATCATTTCGCGCATCTATCGAACGACGACACCGTGCCCGAATGGCGCGAATGGGTGGACAACACCCTGGTGCATTTTATTCCGCCCATCATCTACAAGGACTTTGGCACAGCGTGGCAAACCTTCGGTCAGGTGTTGAAACCATCCGGTTTCGGCGTGATAAAACGCACGATGATCCGGTTTGCCGGTTCGTTGGCGATGTCCAAATCATCGCAGAAAAAGGCGCGTGAACGCGGTATTACCGACGCGCCCGCGGGTTTGACCGAAGCGGTGGCGCATTGGGTCAATGACGGTTTGGCGGGGCGCACATTCCACGGTGGCGTAACGCCTGATCTGGCGGATTTGAGTGTGTTTGGTGTGTTCCGTTCTACAGATGGTCTGGCTGCGGTTTCATTGGCCAAGGCATCCAATCCAGCCTTTGCAAAGTGGTACGAACAACTCAAGTCGGTGACTGCTTCGACGGCGGTGTGACGTTCAGCTGCCGGTAACAGGGGCAGGAAACCTGAATGACTGTAGCGGGACGGGTATCAAGATGGAGTGCGGTCAACTCGCGTCCCCAGAGACAGCCCTGGTCGATGCACCAGGTTTTCTTCCGGTCGCGTGCGGCACCCAGTGCCGACCAGTGGCCGAATACGATTCGCTCATTGCGACTGGCGCGACGCGGGTAGTCGAACCAGGGCAGCAACTTGTCGCCCACTTCCTCGACCGGACGCTTTTCCTTGAGATCGAGCTGACCGTCCTGAGTCACATAACGCATCCGGGTCAGGGCATTGATCGTATAGCGGATTTTAAGCGTTTTACTCAACTTTTCATGCCAGAACACTGGGTTTTCGCCGAACATGGCCGTAAAAAAGGGCAGGGGGTCTGATTGCCTCAAGGCCTTCTGCGCCATTTTGGCCTGCGCCAGGGCCGTATCCAGATTCCAATCGGGTGGAATGCCGGCGTGAACAAGCGTCCAGCCAAGTTGGCTGTCGTGATGAATCAGTGGACGGTTGCGCAACCAGTCGATGAGTTCATCCCGATCCGGTGCATTGAGGATGGCGTCCAGCGTATCGCCCGGTTTGGGTGATCGGTCGGTGAAGGCACAGGCGAGCAGAAACAGATCGTGGTTGCCGAGTACCGTAATGGCCGTATCGCCCAGGTCCCGAACAAAGCGGAGTGCTTCGAGTGATTGCGGGCCTCGATTGACCAGATCACCGACAAACCAGAGTGTGTCTGCTGCCGGATCGAAAGCGATTTTTTCCAACAGGGATTTGAGTGGGTCGAGGCAACCTTGGAGGTCGCCTATTGCGTAGGTGGCCATGACAGTTCCTTCAATTCGGATCGTTTTTGATGAGTGTGATGCCTCGAAACCATCCGCGGGCCAGCAGCGGTTCGTCGCGAATGCGGGTCAGCTCAGGATGAGCGGCCAACAAGGGTTCGAGTTCGACATCTGTTCGGGTGGCCAGCATACCAAGCAGTGGGCTGATCAGCCGCCGGAGTGGTGCTTTTTGATGATGATGCAGGAATTTATCGAAAATAACGATGCGCCCGCCGGGTTTGAGTATCCGGCTGGCTTCAGCCAACGCCCGTTCCGGTCTCGGGACGACAGCCAGAATCAGGTGCAGCAACACAACATCGAACTGTTGCTGCTTGAGCGGTGTGTTCATGGCATCGGCTTCGATGAGCTGCACTGGAAATGAACAAGCGACACCGCGGGCTTGTGCCCGTTTGAGCATCGCACGGGTGATATCCAGCCCCACGCAGTATTCGGGTTGGGTTTGTTCATTGAATAAATCAAGGTCAAGTCCACTGCCAATGCCGATAATGGCGAGCGCTTTGCCTTCCATAGCCCCCAGCGCTTCAAGGTTGCGCGCCCGCGCGGCACGGGTGGCTTGCTTGAGCATCAAATCGTAGATTGGGGCCCATAGGCGATAGGTTTGGCGCAGGCTCATGAAATTTAATGGATCGGGCGGAATTGACCGGGGGCCAAGAGATGGAACAAGGGGATCGGTGCCCGGAATTTTTCGCCGTCTTCGGTCACAAAGCCGTAATCGCCCCACATGCGCCCTGCGGGTGTCTCGATGATTGCCCCGGATTGATACTGATATGATTCGCCCGGCGCCAGAACCGGCTGCTCGCCGACGACGCCTTCGCCCCGTACCTCCTGGATACAGCCATTGCCCATGTCGATCTGCCAGTGCCGATCCACGAGCTGGACGGTATGCAATCCCCGGTTCGTGATGTGAATTTCATAACCGAAGGCAAAACGATTCAACTTGGGGTCGGAATGCTCGGGTACGAATGCCGTTTTTACATGAATTTCGATGGGTGCATCTTTGGCATCGTTATCCAGCGGATGATCTGAAAATTGCTCCATGAATATCATTCAATTGCCTTCAATACAGGCTTGGTCAACAAACCAGTCTGTCTGTCGTTTACGAATCAGTCGGGCGACGGGTAGCCCGGAGTCCGGTTGTTGGACTGCAAAAAAAGCATCCTGCTTATCTGCACCGGCAACCAGAAAACACACGGCTCGCGCCTGTTCAAATACAGGATAGGTGAGGGTGATCCGTTGTGTCGCGAGTTTCACTACCGGATTGGCAACGACCCAGTGTTCGTTTTCCAATAACGCGGGCGTGTCCGGAAAAAGTGAAGCAAAGTGACCATCCGCGCCCATCCCATTGAGCGCGAGGTCGAACACAGGCGGTGTGCTACCGGCTGACTGATCACGCCAGCTATCAAGAATTTTTTCGTACCGCGCCGCCTCTTCGACAATATCGAGCATCGGCTCACTGACCATCGGGAAGACTTGATCTTGATTGATTCCCAGCGGATCGAACAGATAGGTTTTGGCCATGCCGTAATTGCTGTCGGGATGAGACCGGGGTACTGAGCGCTCATCGCCAAAGTAAAATTGCACAGAAGACCAATTCACCCGTGACGCTTGCGCCGAACTGGCGAGCCAGGCATACAGTGCCTTCGGTGTATTGCCGCCGGCCAAGGCCATGCGTGCAATACCCCGTTGCGCGATGGCAAGGTTGAGCTTTTGCTGAACATAGTGCCCGCACTGTGCAACCAGTTCGTCGATGGTCGGCGATACGCTGGGAATGATTAGGGCGTTGTTCACGGTGCACCACCAGGTTTTGAGTTCAGTCCGTGCATAGGGTCTAAAAGTGATCGGTGTGTTTTCCCGGTACGGCTGAGTCCGTTGCCAGTTCCTTTACGAGACGGGCCAGTGAGATGAACTCATCCAGACTGACCTGTTCCGCCCGGGTGCCGGGATCGATCCCTGCATCTACGATTGTTGACGTGGGCAGACGATGTTTCAAGTTATTTTGCAGCGTTTTTCGCCGATGGGCGAAGGCGAGGCTGACCAATTCCCCGAACAATGGTTTCAGATCATCCGGAACGAGGGGGTGTGCTCTCGGCACAAGGCGGACAATCGCGGAATCGACCTTTGGCGGCGGATTGAATGCCGTGGGCGGGACGACGAAAAGGGATTCGACTTCGGCCACCGCCTGCACCATGAGCGAAAGTCGCCCATAGTCCCGGTTGCCGGGGTGGGCGGCGAGGCGATCGACCACTTCCTTTTGCAGCATGAAGGTCATGTCGACGATGTGTTTCGACTGTTCAAGTAGATGAAAAATCAATGGCGTGGCAATGTTGTACGGCAGGTTGCCCGCAATCCGCAGCGGGCCTTCGTCAGCCAGAGGGGCAAGATCGAGGGTAAGCGCGTCTTGTTCCAGAACGGTGAGCTTGCTCTGTGATGCCTGATCATGGGCGGTTTTCTGCTTGCTGCAGCGGGCCAAAAGTTTCGGGATGATGTCCCGATCGAGCTCGACCACGGTAAGGTGCGTCAGTGGCTGGATCAACTGACAGGTCAGGGCACCGAGCCCCGGTCCGACTTCGATCAGGCGATCATCGGCCTTGGGCGCAATGGCAGAAACGATGCGTGCAATCACGGCTTCATCGGTCAGAAAGTTCTGGCCGAAGCGCTTGCGGGCGCGGTGTCCATCCAAAATGCCGGAGGTATCTCTCATCAGGCCGCTAATCCTGCCCGCGACAAGGCACAAAGAATCGCGGCACGCAGCGAGCCGCCATGGGCCTTGCCGGAGCCTGCGATATCGAGCGCCGTGCCATGATCAACCGATGTGCGGATGATCGGCAAGCCCAGGGTGATGTTCACCGCCTCGCCAAATCCGGCATATTTCAGCACGGGCAACCCTTGATCGTGATACATGGCAAGAACGGCATCGGCGTGGTCGAGGTGTTGGGGGGTAAACAGGGTGTCGGCCGGAAGTGGCCCGATGGCGTTGATGCCGGATGCGCGCGCCTGTTCGAGTGCGGGGCCGATGATGTCGATCTCCTCACGCCCAAGATGACCGGATTCGCCTGCGTGTGGATTCAAGCCGCAAACGAGGATGCGGGGTCTCGGTTTGCCCAGCCATGTGCACAGGTCACGGTTAAGAATATCGAGTACCTCGGTGATGAGCTGTTGGCTGATCACGCCGGGTACGTCCAGAAGTGGCAGATGTGTTGTTGCCAGCGCGACCCGAAGCGGATGGGCGGTGTCGTTGCGCGCGGTCAGCATCATCACCGGATGACCGCCCACGCGGTCGGCGAGGTATTCGGTATGACCGGAGAAGGCAATCCCCGCATCGTTGATGACGCCCTTGTGCACCGGAGCGGTCACCATGCCGATGAACTCGCCGGCAGTGCAGCCATCCGCAGCCCGATCAAGCAATGCCAGTACATGGGCCGCGTTACGGGGATTAAGACGCCCGGCATGCACCGGTTGATCGGTTGGCAGATTCACAAAGCGAATGGTGCTCGCATCGGCAGGGGCCTCGGGAACGTAATCCGGCCAGTCGTAGGTCAGTCCGAGCAATCTGGCGCGTTCGTCGAAAACGCCCCGATCACCCAGGATAACCAGTTCGACAGGAAGCTTGGCGAGAAAATCGGCTCCATCGGACTCCCGGGCACCCAGCGCTAACAGCAGATCGGGGCCGATGCCTGCCGGTTCACCACTGGTGATCGCCAGTCGCGGCACAGACATTCCTGCGGCCATAGCCCCAGGTGTCATTCCGTGGCTGAGTCGTTGATGGTGCCGGTAAGACGATTCTCGATGTAGGCCTCGGCACGCAGACGGCGGATGTAATTGACCAGATCTTCATCTGCACGGCGCTGTCCGATTGCCTGGCGGGCCTGTGCTCTGAGTTTATCTGTGGGCACCTGTACCTCGCGTGTTTTCAATACCTCAAGGAAATGAAAACCGAACTGCGTCTGGAATACCGGGCTGATTTTGCCGACAGGCGTCTGTTCAAGCATGGTGGCAAATTCGGGAACCATATCCGCAGGATTGACCCAGCCCAACATGCCGCCTTGCTGCGCTGAACCTTTATCGTCGGAGTATTTGCTGGCAATTTCGGCGAATGTCGCTTTGCCACTGATAATTTCCTGACGGAGCTTTTCCGCTTCGGCCTTGGCTGCTACAGGGTCACGCTTGCCATTGACCTGAATCAGGACATGTTCGGCTTCATATTCCGTCAGTTGGGTGTTTCCAGCCGTGCGCTTGCGTTCGCCCAACAGCTTGAGAATATGGAAGCCATTGGGGCTGCGAATCAGGCCACTGATTTCACCTGGCTTAAGACTTTTGACCGTATCCGTAAACAAGCTGGGAATCCGCGACATATCACGCCAACCAAGGTCGCCGCCTTTGGTCGCATCCGGGGCGTCGGAACGTTCAGCCGAGACCTTCGCGAAATCCTGACCTGCCTTGAGTGCAGCCAAAACGTCATCCGCTCGTTTCTTGGCATTTTCCACCTGTGATGGCGTGGCATTTTCAGGCACGCTGATCAGAATCTGGGCAAGATGGTATTCCGTTGTGTCGGAATTAGCGCCCATGTACTGCTTGAGGTACTCGTCGATATCCCGGTCGGTAATGTCCACGCGTTCATAGACTTCGCGTCGTTTGAGTTCGTCGATAATGATCTGTTTGCGAATGTTATCGCGGTAGGCGTTCCAGTCTTCGCCTTGACGAGTGACCGCCTGTTGAAGCTGATCGAGGCTCATGCCGTTGCGCTGTGCAATGCCATCGAGTGCGCTGTTCAGTCGCTGGTCGTCCACTGTGATGCCGATTTGTTTGGCCCGTTGCAGTTCGACTTCTTCGGTGATCATCCGATCAAGCACGCGCTCTTCGAGTTGTTTGAAGTCAGATGGGCTCAGAGCCTGAATATTGATCTGGCTGGAAACCTGCTGGAGGCGGTCATTCAACTGCCGTTGCGTGATCACGCTCTGGTTCACCACGGCCACGATTCGATCGAACATCTGTTCACCGGCGGCAGGCGTGAGGTCTGCTGCAATCGTGGGTGTGCTGAACACGACGCCAAAAGAGAGCCCGGCGGCCAGTGCCAGCCAGGCGGGTGTCAGACGGGCAAAAATAGGGAGCAGAAAAGACGAACGTGGCGATGTGGTCATAAAAATTCCGGTGTTCCTGAATCTAGAATGGTATGTGGATGATCAATGGTCGGCCTGCAATGCGGCGGCAAGGCCGGTAATCGGGAAGCAGTGATGATGCTTGGCTTTTATAAGTTTATTGATCATAACCGAGAATTTCCTGCTGGAACCGGTTCTTCTGACCAAAACTGCCGAGCCCTTTGAGTTCGACCTCAAACAAGATCGCATTGGAATATTTTGGCGTGGCCGTGGTGCCAAAGGTATCCGGATTGACAACATAACGTTTCAAAGCGACCCGTGCGGCCCAGCAGCAGGAATCGTAACCCACGCCGAGCAGTGATTGTACTACCTTGTTCTGGTTGAAATCGTAACCCAGGCGTCCGAGGACCTGCCAGTGGAGGCTGGTCTGCCAGGCAAACGAAACATCCCCCTGTCGGTAGGCCTGCGTGGTGTCCTGCGGCTTTGTGAAGTAACTGACATTGGCCACGCTGCCCTGGTCGGCACGATAACCCAGGCGGGTTTGCGTGCGTCCGATGTGGCCGCTGTCACTGTCGTATTCGGCCGTAAACGAGCCGTTCCAGTGTTTGTTGATGTCGGAATAAGCCTCGGCCACCACGGTAGAGCCGCCTTTATCGACGGTCGGGATGACGCGGCTTTCCCTGAAGTTGTATCGCTGCGCAATCCGCAAGCTCAATGGCTCGGTGCCCTGCAGCGTATCGATAAGCGACCAGCTGACGCCGTACGTCAGGGCATTGGCATCGCTGATGCGGTCACCGCCACTGAACCGATTGGCAGTGAATAGCTGGCTATAGCTCAGGTTCGTCAGGCCGGTATCGAACAAGGGGATGTTCGTTTGATCGCGGTAGGGCACATTCAGGTAATAGAGTCTGGGTTCGAGTTGCGCGCGATACCGGCCCGTCTCGCCGTAACTTCGCTCAAAAAACAGTTTCGAGTCCAGGCTGGTGATCGGCAGGACGCGTGTGGGGTGTTCCTGGGGATCACTTGCCTGGTACAGAGGGTCGCTCAAGCCGCGCGTCAACTGATAGGCTGTGGCATCAAGTGTCAGTTTCGGCGTGATTTCATACCAACTGTCACGGAACTCATGGTATAGCGATGGCGCGACATGCAACCGTTGACCGGTAGTGGCACTGGAATAGGGGTTTGAGAACCGCGTGGCATCGGCAACCAGAGATAGATCGACCAAGCCCAGATCAAAATTTCTGCTGGCCGTGATTCTTGGCATGATCCGGTAGGGATAGGCCGACTGGGGAATCAACGGGTTCACGGTCTGGTATTGCAATGCCATCAGCCCAAGCGACCAACCACCCGTTGTCGCATTCAGATTGAACTGGGTCGGCAGATAATCTGTGGTGGCCTGATTGAGATTGGTGGAGAAATCACGGAAAAACTGCTGATCGGATACCCGATTGACGTTCAGGGCGTAGTTAAGATTCGGTGTGATCTGCGCTTGGTCCTTGAGCGTCAGCGCCCAGCGCTTTTCACCGTAAACCCGGTCGTTGGGGAGCCAGAACAGGTTGACCTGATCGTAACCTGCACCTGTGCTACCGAAGCGGTGGAGATAACGGAATTCCGTATCCAGACCCAGTCCACGACGCGTGAATACATGGGGTGAGATCGTCGCGTCCATGTTCGGCGCGATGTTCCAGTAATAGGGCTGGACGTATTCAATACCACCCGATGTGCTGCTACCGAAGGTCGGGAAGAGCAGGCCGCTTTGTCGACGGTTATCGATCGGGAAGTTGAAGTACGGGAAATAAAAGATCGGGACGCCGCCCGCGTGCAGAACGGCGTCATAGGCTTGGCCTCGTCCGGACTCGCGGTCGAGGTCGATTTGTTTTGCCGAAATATCCCAGGCCCGCTTTGCAGGCGGGCAGGTGGAGTAGTCGGCCGTGAACAGCTGGTAGGTTGATTCGCTGTGTTGCTCGACCCGTCTTGCGCTGCCCGAGGCCCGGCGGCTGTTGAGCCAGTATCGGGTATCGTTCAATTCGCCCTGGTGCAACTGTGGCTCAAGCCAGCCATGATCGGCATTGAGGGTAAAATCCGGTGTTTCATACCACAGATCGCCCGTGCCCGTGATACGTTCCTCTGGCTGTTTTTGATAGGTGAGCTGGTTGCCGGTGATGCGGTCGGCTGGCCGCACGATGCGCGCATCACCCTTGAGTTGAATCGTACCGTTCTGCTCGAACTGGGCATGGTCAGCGGTTGCCTGCGTCGGCGTGTCGAGTGGTTGAACCTGAAGTGGGGGACGGTCCGGGCCGAATGGCGGGCACAGACTGCAAGACTTGCTGTCGGCTGCCTGATCAGCAGGGGCGGTGCCTTCGGCTTGTGCGCCCGTAGAGAAAATTCCTGAGGCAAGGATGCAGGAAACAGCTAACGAAAGGGCTAGCCGTCTTGGATTCGTGCGCCGCACAGTGCGGGCGCGAGATATGGTTGGGTGCATCCTGAATCTTGTTCCTGCTAAGTGGCCATGCGCGCCAGAACGTCGTGGAATGCTTCGGTGATGTCGTCAATGGGTTGTGTGCCATCGATTCGCGCCAGTTTGTTCTGCTTTTCGTAAAACGCAATCAGAGGAGCCGTTTGCTCTTCGAAGACCTTGAGGCGCCTCTCGACGGTCGCCTCGTTATCGTCTGCGCGCTGGATGAGTTCACCGCCACAGACGTCGCAGATGCCCGGTTTTGCACTGGGGTGCGTGTATTTGTTGAATACCGCGCCGCATTGGCTGCAGGTCTGGCGACCGGTGAGGCGTTGCATCAGACCCTTGAAGGGAACATCGAGGACGATGGCAGTCTGAAGAGACTGGTTCAAATTGGCCAGCATCTCGTCGAGTGCTTCGGCTTGCGCAATGTTGCGCGGGAAGCCATCGAGGATATAACCGCGCTTGGTATCGGCCTGATCGAGCCGTTCCTTGATCATGCCGAGGACGATGTCGTCACTGACCAACTGCCCCGCATCCATGGCTGCCTTGGCTGCCTGGCCCAGCGGGGTGCCTTGTGACACGGCGGCGCGCAGCAAATCTCCGGTCGAAATCTGCACCACGCCGTAGTGGTCGACCAATTTTTTGGCCTGTGTGCCTTTGCCAGAGCCCGGCGCCCCGAGTAGAACGATACGCATGAACGAATATTCCCAGAAAAGATCAAGAAGTATTGCCACGTCGGCGGAACCGGCGCGACCAAAATAAAGTCCGTATAATACGCAAACTTTAGCTTCTCGCGGTATCGAGATTGTCGGTTGATCACCCGAGCGCCTTCTTTTTCATCATGTCCTGTTCACAATTTTTAGGAGAAAACCATGGATTTAGCCAAGATTCCTGCCGGTAAAGCGGCACCGGAAGATATTTTTGTCGTCATCGAAATTCCTGCCCAAGGCGCGCCGATCAAGTATGAGGTCGACAAGGACTCTGGCGCTCTGCTGGTGGATCGCTTCATGGCGACAGCCATGTTCTACCCGGCCAACTATGGCTTTGTGCCCAACACCTTGTCTGAAGATGGCGATCCGGTGGATGTGTTGGTGGTCACGCCCACGCCGCTGATGCCCGGCTCGGTGATTCGCGCCCGCCCTGTTGGCATGCTCAAGATGACGGACGAATCCGGTGTGGACGCCAAGATCATTGCCGTGCCGCACAGTAAGTTGTCTCCTCTGTACGACGAAATCAAGGAAGCCACTGATCTGCCGGCCTTGCTGCTGGCACAAATCAAACATTTCTTCGAGCAATACAAGGCGCTTGAATCCGGTAAGTGGGTGCGCGTTGATGGCTGGGCCGATAAAGCGGCAGCCTGTGCGGAAATCGAAGCGTCCATCGCTCGTTATCAGAAGGCTTGATCTCGCGGTGTGGGCGTGAACAGAACGTTTTCATTTGAGTCCTGTTCATCGGAATTACGGGCGCGAATGGCATGAGTATTCGAGAAGCTATTCGTGATGCACGTCTGAACCGTGCCCGTGATCGTCGCCTGAATGACAAGCATCTCAGTCGACAGATTTTCCGCCGTCGGGTGCTTTTGGCGGCGCTGATTGCCTTGTTGGTATTTACCGTTCTGTTGTGGCGTGCCGCTTTTCTCCAGGTGGATCGCCATGACCATTTTTCCGAGATGGCGGAAAACAACCGCACACGAACATTGGTGATCCCGCCTGAGCGGGGTCGCATTTTTGACGATGGCGGCCGCGTCGTGGCCGACAATGTGGCCACGTATCAGGTGCAAATCGTGCCGGAGGATGCAGATGATCTCAAACGAGAACTATCGATGCTGCAGCAGGTGCTCAAGCTCGATGACGACACGTTGCACGATCTGAAAGAACGGATCAAATTCGGTCGTTCATTCGATCCGATTCTGGTGAAATCGGATCTGACACCCGTGGAAATGGCCAAACTGGCCCAGTTGCAACCCTGGTTGCCCGGTGTCTCCGTGGAATCCAGCTTAAAGCGGGTATATCCCTACCGGCAACTCCTGGCTCATGTGGTCGGCTACGTCGGCCGCATCAATGTGGCCGACCTCAAACGAATCAATGCCGACCTGTATCAGGGTACCCAATACATCGGCAAGTCCGGCATCGAGCGGGAATACGAAGATGACTTGCACGGCAAGCCCGGTTTCAAGACAGTTGAAGTCGATGCCGTGGGGCGTGTCGTCAAGGTGCTCAAGGTTGTACCACCGGTTGCCGGTCAAGATATCCACCTCACGCTGGATGTGCCTTTGCAGGGTATCGCGGCAGCGGCACTCGGTTCTTACAGTGGTGCCGTGGTGGCGGAAGACCCGACAACGGGCGCAATCAAGGCGATGGTGTCACGGCCGAGTTTCGATCCCAATCTGTTTGTCGATGGCATCAGTCACAAGAACTATCAAGCGCTGCTGAACGATCCTGAGCGCCCCTTGTTTGATCGGGCCATTACGGCTACCTACCCACCGGGTTCGACCATCAAGCCCGTCATGGCCTTGGCGGGCTTGCAATATGGTTTCCTCGATCCGAACAAGAAATTCTTCGCCGGACCGTATTTTCAGATTCCCGGAGATAAACACCACTACCGCGACTGGCGCAAATGGGGACACGGCTGGGTCGATCTGGATCAAGCCATCACGCAGTCCTGTGATGTGTATTTCTATGATCTGGCCTATCGGATGGGTATCGATCCTATGCATACGTTCCTGACGGAGTTTGGTTTGGGGCAGCAAACCGGAATTGATCTGCCCGGTGAGTCGTCTGGTCTTGTGCCATCGCCCGAGTGGAAGCGTAAAACCAAGAATTTACCCTGGTATCCCGGCGAAACGGTCATTGCCGGCATCGGGCAAGGCTATATGCTGACCACGGTATTGCAATTGGCGCAAACCACATCGATTCTTGCCGAATCCGGAAAACGTTACCGCCCCTGGTTGGTGGCCAGCAATAAAGACAAGGAACCGAGCATAGAACTCAAGAGCCTGAGCTTCTGGAACGACGTGCGCCACGGCATGTTTGATGTCATCAACAGCCCGCACGGCACGGCAAGAAGGATAGCAGCCCCGTATCTGATCGCCGGTAAAACGGGCACCGCCCAGGTCTTCACCGTTGCGCAAAATGCAAGTTATAACGCCAAGGATCTGGCGAAGAAGTTGCACGATCATGCTGTTTTCATTGGTTTTGCGCCGTATGATGATCCGAAAATCGCCGTCGCGGTACTGGCCGAGCATGGAGGCAGCGGTTCGGGAACAGCCGCGCCTGTGGCTCGGCGTGTCATGGACTATTACCTCGGGTTCGAACCCAAAAAGACAGTTAAGATGGAGTTCGTGAAACATGGCGACTGAGCGATCAAAAGCAGGCGTTTCGCGGCGAGAGCCTGTGCTCGATCGTTTGAACCGAAGCAGTGATTTCGGCAAACATGAAGGCGCGAAGTGGTTTTTCCTCGGGCTTCTTTCTCTGATCAGGCGTATCAATTACGACCCGGTTCTGCTTTTTTTCCTGATGCTGATCGCCGCGATCGGTTTGGTGGCGGGTTATTCCGCCTCCGACCAGAGCGTGGTCTGGGTTGAGAAAAGTGCATTCCGCTTTGCGCTCGCCTTTTTGCTGATGCTCGCCATCGCTCAGGTTCCGCAACGTTTCTTTTTCGCCATTGCGCCGTGGTTGTTCGGGTTTGTTGTCTTGCTGCTGGTGGCCGTGCATTTGTTCGGCGATGTCGGGAAGGGCGCGCAACGATGGTTGGACTTGGGCTTCATTCGCTTCCAGCCCGCTGAAATTCTCAAACTCGGCATGCCGATGATGCTGGCCTGGTTTTTGGCCCGGCGGCCGCTGCCTCCGCGGTTTCTTGACGTGGTGATTGCCCTGATTCTGGTGGCTGTGCCTACTGTTCTGATTGTGATACAGCCTGATCTGGGTACGGCCATTCTGGTCATGACGGCCGGGCTGTTCGTGCTGTTTTTCGCCGGGTTGTCCTGGTGGTACGTGCTGGGTTTTGTTCTGGCGATATCGGCTGCTGCGCCATTGATGTGGTTTTATGTGATGCATGACTATCAAAAGGACCGCGTACTGACGCTGTTCAACCCGATGGCCGATCCATTGGGGGCGGGTTATCACACCATTCAATCGATGATTGCGATTGGATCGGGTGGTATCTGGGGCGTGGGTTGGCTGCAAGGCACCCAGTCGCATTTGAACTTTCTGCCGGAAGGAACCACCGATTTCATTCTTGCTGTTTATGCCGAAGAGTTCGGTCTGATGGGGTTGATTTTACTTTTCAGCCTCTATCTGGCTGTAATCTGGCGTGGACTTTATGTGGCCGCCTATGCGGAATCCACCGCAGGTCGAATGCTGGCCGCCGCCATTTCTATGACCTTTCTGGTTTATGTTTTTGTCAATGCGGGTATGGTGATCGGCATTTTACCGGTGGTTGGTGTGCCGCTCCCCTTGATGAGTTATGGCGGCACGGCACTGGTGACCATCATGGTCGCCTTGGGTATGCTGATGAGTATCCGAACGCAACGGAGTTTTTTGGGGCATGAACGATGAGTAAACGCGTGTTGAAAAATTCCAAGATGAAGCATTCAGTTTGGAGCGGGAAGTGTTTGGGCGTGCTTCTGTCGGCCTTTACCTTGGGCGTGAGTGCTGTTTGCCTGCCTGCTTTAGCCGATGATGAAGCTGCCAAGCCGCCGGGAAATTATGCGGCGCGCGCCGATGTGCGTGAATTCGCGCGTGAAGCCGCACAAAAGACCGGTCTGCCCCAAACGGAAATCCAGCAGTGGCTGGATGCGGCGAAATATCAGCAAAGTATCGTCGATGCGATGAATCGCCCTGCCGAATCCAAAACCTGGGCTCAGTATCGACCGATTTTCATTACGCCCAAGCGCATTGCCGCCGGTGTGGCCTTCTGGAACGATCATGCAGCTGAACTTGCGACGATCAGCAAGAAGTACCGTGTTTCCCCCGCCATCATTGTGGCGATCGTGGGTGTTGAGACCTTCTACGGTCAGCGTATGGGCAACTACCGCGTCATCGATGCACTGGCGACGCTCGGGTTTGATTATCCCAAACGCGGCGCCTTCTTCCGTGGTCAGCTTGCCGACTTTTTCACACTGGCGGCCAAGGAACACATCGATCTCAATACTGCGCTTGGAAGTTACGCCGGTGCGATGGGTATGCCCCAGTTCATCCCGTCGAGTTATCTTGAGCTGGCTGTGGATGGCGATGGCGATGGCCGCTGCGATTTATGGCATAGCGATGCGGATGTGTTCGCCAGTGTGGCTAATTATTTCTCCGAGCATGGCTGGAACCCGGGTGGGCCGGTCGGCTTCCCGATTGATATCGACAAGCAGCGGGCAGCCGCGGTTGCGGACAAGCTCAATACCGGGCGTGATCTTAACCCCAAAATCACGATTGGCGAGTTACGCTCACTGGGTGTCGCGTTACCGGAAGATCTGTATCTACCGAAGGATGAGAAGGTCATGCTCTTCACGCTGACCGGACCCGATAAGGTGGAGTACTGGGTTGGCCTGGATAATTTTTATGTGATTACCCGTTACAACCACAGCACCCTGTACGCGATGGCCGTCTGGCAGTTGAGCCAGGCGGTCGAGGCTGCTCGGGATGAATTGGCAGCCGTTGAGTCCTTACCGGTCAAGGCTGCCCAAACGCAGGCTCCGACTCCGTGAATCAGATCCGCTTGAATGTGAACAGCTTGTGGCCGGTTGTTGTTTTGCTGGCAACTGCGTTGTTGTCCGGTTGTTCAACGGTAAATCGAGTCAATCCCGGCGAGGCGGCAACAACCAACGCAGTGCCACGTTTTGAGCCCCAGCCATCTCGCCTTAATCCACCGTCTTATACTGTGCTCGGGCGCACTTATCATGTGCTGGGCAGCAATGACGGGTACGATGCGCAAGGCGTGGCTTCATGGTACGGACCGAACTTCCAGAGCAAGCCCACTTCCAGTGGCGAGCGCTATGACATGTACGCAATGACCGCCGCGCACAAAACCTTGCGCATTCCTTCCTACGTCCTGGTGACGAATATGGAAAATGGCAAACAGGTGGTTGTACGGGTGAACGATCGCGGCCCTTTCGTGTCGAACCGCATCATTGATTTATCGTATGCGGCGGCCAAGAAAATCGGCATGATCGGCCGGGGCACGGCCATGGTGGATGTTCGATCCATCACGCCGGATACGCCGATACCCACGTCCCAAAGCATCGTGTCCGGGGCGCCGACGCTTCCGGCATCACCCGCGCCTGTTGCCAGTGCGCCAGCGGTTCTATCGGCTGCCAGTCTGCCGCACGCGGTCTGGGGGCAGGATGTATTCATTCAGGTGGGTGCTTTCGGTGAAATGGGCCATGTGATCAGCGTGCAAAAACGCCTGGCTCAGGCTGGAATCACGGCCGTGTCGGTTACGTCCTTCGGGGCCTTGAACCGCGTGCGGGTTGGTCCGGTGGCATCGCTCGCGGACTATGACCGCCTCATGGATCAATTAAGAACAATCGGTTTTGAAAATGCGCAAATGGTAGTGGAACAATGAGAGAGAACAATAGTACTGATATGAAGAAACAACACACACGCCCCGCGCTTCGCGCTTGTTTAATGCCGCGCTTTTTGGCCGCTACCTTGGCCTTTGCTGCGAGTGCGATTCTTTATGTGCCCGCACAGGCAGAAACCACGGCCGTTTCACCTCAAAACAATCAGCCTGCCGCCCCATCGACACCGGTGCCACAGGTTGCCATGCCGGTTCCGGGTGCCCCTGTTTTGTCCGCTCGTTCCTATGTGCTGCTCGATGCGAATACCGGGCAGATCATCGTCCAGAAAAATGCCGATGAACCGTTGCCGCCGGCAAGTATCACCAAGTTGATGACCGCGTACCTTGTGTTCAGTGCACTCAAGTCTGGCCAAATCCACATGGATGATATGGTCACCATCAGCAAGAAAGCTTGGCAAATGCAAGGCTCCAAGATGTTTATTGAAGTGGGCAAGCAAGTCAGCGTAAAGAACTTGCTCATGGGTATGATTGTTCAATCAGGCAATGATGCCGCGACGGCTTTGGCCGAATACGTCGGCGGTAACGAGCAGAGTTTCGTGTCGTTGATGAACGCAACCGCCAAGAAGCTTGGCATGACAAACACCCATTATGAAGATCCGACCGGTTGGCCGGCCGATGGCCATGTGATGTCGGCGCGCGATATCAGCACGCTTTTTAATGCCCTGGTTAAACAATTTCCCGATTATTACCACGAATTTTTCCGCCAAAAGGAATTTACCTGGAACGGCATCAAGCAATACAACCGGGAAAAACTGCTGTTTCGCGATAACTGGGTTGATGGTGGCAAAACCGGACACACCGAAGAAGCAGGCTTTTGTCTGGCCACCTCCGGCCAGCAGAACGGGATGCGTTTGATTGCTGTCGTGCTGGGTACGGCGAGTGATGATGCGCGTAACAACGAGGCGGAAGCGCTGCTGAGTTACGGCTTCCGTTTCTATGAAAACGTACCTGTTCGTCAGGCCAGGCAAGTGCTGGCTAAGCCCGATGTATTCAAGGGCATGGCCGATCAGGTTCCTGTCGGATTGGACAAGGATCTGGTGGTATTGGTAACCAAGGATCAGGCCAAGAACCTCTCCGTATCCATGACCATCAATCCCAAACTCATAGCGCCTTTGGCCGCGGATCAATCCGTCGGCAAACTGGTGGTCAAGGCCGGTGACAAGATCATCGCCGAACGTGATGTCGTGGCATTGAATGCCGTACCTGAAGGCGGTTTTTTCAAGCGTATGGTTGATACGGCCCGTCTCTGGTTCAAGTAATGCAGGCTGTCTACTTCAACGGGCGGTGGGTCGCGCCCGAGCAAGCGCGCATATCCGCGTTTGATCGAGGATTTCTTTTCGGCGACGGCGTCTATGAAGTCATCCCGGCATTCAAACGACGTTTGTTTGGCGCCGAAGCGCATCTTAACCGATTGACGCGAAGCCTTGAACAGATCGACATTCAGGACCCGCTGACGCGCGTGCAGTGGTTGGATGTCATCAATCGCCTGGTATCCGACTGCCCAAGTGTCGATGTGTCGATCTATATTCAGGTGACGCGTGGCGCACCGGCGAAGCGGGATCATGCCTATCCCGACCCGCCCGTGCCGCCCACGGTTCTGGCCAGCGCGAGCGCCATTTCGCCCTTGAGTGCAAAGATTCGTACGCACGGTGCCAAGGCCATCACCGTGCCCGACCTTCGTTGGGGCCGGTGCGATATCAAGAGCGTGAATTTGTTGCCGAATATCATGGCGAGGCAACAAGCGGTCGCCGCCGGTGCGGTAGAGGCGATCATGGTGCGTGAAGGGATAGCGCTTGAGGGCGCCGCCTCGAATCTGTTCGCCGTGATTGATGATGATTTACTGACAGCACCGCTTGGACCGCATATTCTCGGTGGCGTCACACGCAATCGCCTGGCCGATATGGTCAAGGATCAAGGCCATATTCCTTTGCTCGAATCCCCGATTCCCTTTGATCGTCTATTCGATGCGACCGAGGTGTTTATGACCAGTTCGACACGCGATCTGTTACCAATCACCCGTATCAACGAGCATCCGGTCGGCACGGGGAGAATAGGCCCGGTCTGGACTGAACTGTCGCAAGCATTCACAAAACTCAAACAACAACGAGAGACCTGATGGACGAATTTCTTACCGATAAAGACTTGGAAAAACAAAAGCATGGCGAGGAAATCAAAGCCGAGGAAGCCGCGCTTGAGCGGGAAACCCTGCTCGAATTCCCCTGTCAATTCCCCATCAAGATCATGGGGCCGGCAACGGATGAATTCGACGCGCAAATGCGCGCATTGGTGATGGCGCAACTGGGGGAATTGCCGCCCTCAGTCTGGAAAATCCGGCCCAGTGCCAAAGGCAATTTCGTCGGCATGACACTCACATTTACGGCCACGTCGAAAGCCCAGATTGATGATCTTTATCGGGCGATTACGGCCCATCCCGACGTTAAAATGTGTTTGTAAGTCTAGCCGGAGTGCTTTCTTGCCCTGATCTCGCTCCAATCTGATTTATGTCCTTGATTGATTACGGTGCCGATTGCGATTATGCCGAACTGCTGGCAAAGATGCAGTCATTCACCCGGTCGCGCCAACCAGATACCGAGGATGAGTTCTGGGTTTTGAGTCATCGCCCGGTCTTCACACAGGGTCTGAATGGACAGCCACAACATGTACTCGACCCCGGTGATATACCGGTCGTGCGAACCGATCGGGGCGGGCAGGTGACCTATCATGGCCCCGGGCAACTGGTGGTTTATACCCTGGTCGATCTCAAGCGCGCCGGTGTTGGTGTGCGTGCATGGGTCACGGCGCTCGAGCAGGTCGTTATCGACTATCTGACGGAGTTTGCTGTGCAGGCTGAACGCCTGCAGGGGGCGCCCGGTGTCTATGTGGACGGTGCGAAAATTGCCGCGCTGGGGCTCAAGGTTCGCCAGGGGCGTTGCTACCATGGCCTGTCGTTGAATCTGGACGTTGATTTGGCACCCTTCGCGCGAATCAACCCCTGCGGGATGGCGAACCTGCCGGTGACCGATCTGCGTCGTTGCGCCGACATCAAGCGCAACCAAATGCCCGATTACCGTCAAGCGGGCAGCGCAATTGTGTTAGGTTTACAAAAAATACTATTGGAACAGTCCCCGATGGCGTAAGTCAGCCCGGTTTCCAGTCATCTGATCAGGTTTGAATACACATGTCCGAACATTCTCCGTCCGAGCCTTTAACCAAGCATTCACTTGATTATGCGCCGCCAACGCCAGCGATGCGTTCGGCTGACAAGGTATCGCGCATCCCGGTCAAGATTGAACCGACCATCGACATGCCGCGCAAACCCGCATGGATCCGTGCCAAGTCGCAGGGTGGTACAGAAGTCCAGCGGTTAAAGAAAGTCCTGCGTGACCAGGGGTTGCATACGGTTTGTGAAGAGGCCAACTGCCCGAATCTGGGTGAGTGCTTTGCGGGCGGAACAGCCACCTTCATGATTCTGGGGGACATCTGCACCCGTCGGTGCCCATTCTGCGATGTGGCGCATGGCAAGCCTCGTCCCGTGGATACGGAAGAACCGAACCGTCTGGCAGAAACGGTTGCTGCGATGGGCCTGTCTTACGTCGTCATCACCTCGGTCGATCGGGATGATCTGCGCGATGGCGGGGCAGGGCACTTCACAGCCGTGATTCGAGCCTTGCGTTCCCGTTGCCCGAACCTGAACATCGAGATTCTCACCCCGGACTTCCGTGGCCGAGAAGCCATTGCACTGGATATTCTGGCAGCTGACCCGCCGGATGTGTTCAACCATAACCTTGAAACCGTACCCGGCTTGTATCGCGCGGCCCGACCGGGTGCCGATTACATCGGTTCGCTCAACTTACTTGCGGCCATGAAAGAACGCTGCCCCGATGTGCCGACCAAATCCGGTCTGATGCTGGGCTTGGGGGAAACGGACGACCAGTTGCGAGCAGTCTTGCGTGACATGCGCGCCCGTAACATTGACATGTTGACCTTGGGTCAGTATCTTCAGCCCTCGCGGAATCATTTGCCGGTTGACCGTTTTGTCACACCCGAGCAATTTGCCGAGTTGGGTCGCGAAGCCGAAGCCATGGGTTTCACCCATGTGGCCAGCGGCCCGATGGTGCGGTCGTCCTACCACGCCGATCAAGGCGGCCTGGCTGCCTTGGCGCAGGTAAGTGCATGACTCAACATTCCGCTGTAGCTTCCGTGCTGGCCGATGTACCCGAGACCTTGTCTGCCTTTGAGCGTGCAATCGAGTTGCAGGCCAGGGCAGCGGCGGTCGGGTTCGATTGGCCGCAAATCAGTGATATCCGCAACAAGATCAAAGAAGAACTCTTGGAACTTGAACAAGGGCTGGATCATCAGGACGCAGCCAATACGTTCGAAGAACTGGGTGATGTGCTGTTCGCGCTGACCAATCTGGCGCGGCGTTTACAGATCGACCCGGCGGCGGCGCTTGAAGCCACCAATCAAAAATTTATCAGACGATTCCAGCACATGGAGCAAGCGGCTTTACGCGAGGGAAGCGACCTCGCCTCTGAGCCGCTCACCCAACAAGTGATTCGTTATCGTCAGGCCTGGGCAGAAGACCAATGTAGCTGAAACATGTAGATCGAGTGCAGCAATCTTTAGGGAACCTCTGAATAATTCCATCCTGGAGTTTTCAGAGGGCGGCACATCATCACTATGCTGTACTGAATCTTTGATTCATTCAGAGAATCCCTGAAACGCTAATAAATAATCTAGATCAGGAAAACTATGTTTCATTTTTTTGCGAAAAACACACCCGCCAATGCTCGGCAAGATGTGCTCTCCGGCTTGACCGTTGCGCTTGCCTTGGTGCCCGAAGCGCTTGCCTTTGCACTGATTGCCCACTTAAACCCGCTGATGGGCCTTTATGGCGCCTTTATCATGGTATTGGCCTCGGCGATTTTTGGTGGCCGCCCGGGGATGATTTCCGGCGCGACCGGCGCGACTGCCGTGGTCATCGTGGGACTGGTCGTCACGCATGGCGTTGAGTATTTGTTGGCCGCACTCATTTTGATGGGTGTGATTCAGATTCTGGTCGGTGCGTTCAGACTGGGTAAATACATTCGGATTGTGCCTTACCCGGTGTTTCTCGGTTTCGTCAATGGCTTGGCGATTGTCATTTTTCTCGCCCAGTTGCCGCACTTCAAGGAAAAGGGTGCCGATGGACAGATGCACTGGATTGTGGGGCAGCCGTTATGGATCATGCTCGGACTGGTTGTGCTGACCATGCTGATATCCCACTTTTTCCCGAAAATCACCCGTGCTTTTCCAGCAGCGTTGATGGCCATTATCGTCACCACACTCATCTCGATTGGCCTGGTGAATCTGTCTCCGGTATTCGATACCAAAACTGTCGGTGATTTAGCAACAATCGCAGGTGGTTTGCCCAGCTTTCATATCCCGGATTTCCCGCTCACATGGGATGCATTTATGACCGTGCTCCCTTTTTCAGTGGTCTTGGCCGGCGTCGGTTTGATTGAATCACTGCTTACGTTGCAGTTGGTCGATGATCTGACGGAAACCCGTGGTCAGCCGAACCGCGAGTGCGTGGCGCAGGGCATTGGTAACGCGACCTGTGGTTTTTTCGGTGGCATGGGCGGTTGTGCGATGGTCGGTCAAACCATGATCAACGTCGAATCCGGTGGGCGGGGGCGTCTGTCGGGTATTGCGGCAGGTTTGTTTCTGGTGTTGTTTATCTTGTTTCTCTCGCCGCTGATCGAGCAGATCCCCATCGCCACATTGGTCGGCATTATGTTCATGGTGGTGATTGGTACCTTTGAGTGGGGTTCGATCAACCTTTTCGGCAAGGTGCCCAAGCAGGATATTTTTGTCGGCTTGCTGGTTGCTGCGGTGACTGTATTTACCGATCTGGCCGTTGCTGTAATTACCGGTGTCATTGTTTCCGCGCTCATGTTTGCCTGGGAGCATGCGGGTGATTTGAAAATCGAATCCAGCATAGATGAAAACGGCGTCAAGGTTTACCGCATCAAAGGTCCGTTATTTTTTGCTTCCACGGCCAAGTTCTCCGAAGCATTCGATTTTCGCGGTGACCCCGATGACGTGTATCTTGATTTTGCGCAATCCAAAGTGGTGGATCACTCCGCGTTGGAGGCCATCGACAGCCTGGCCGATAAATACCGCAGCGTAAACAAGACCCTGCATTTGCGGCATCTGTCGCCTGAATGCCGAAAACTGCTCAAAAAAGCAGGCGATTTGGTCGAGGTCAATATTAAAGAAGATCCGATTTACCACGTGGCCGATGAATTGCGACCTTAGATTTTGCCCGATTTACCGGGTAAAGTGCGTATCAGCTGGATTGCTCGCAATACCAGCAAATCCGGTTGCGCCCACTCTCTTTGGCCGCATAAAGTGCCTTGTCTGCCTGTTCGAGCAGTACAGTTATTTTGCTTTCCTCTCGGTGAGCAGAGCTAGCCCCGATGCTTACCGTGATGGAAATACTGATGCCAGGAGCAAGAATAAACGGCATCTGCTGAACCGCGTGTAGAATCCGCTGTCCTATTTGCTCGGCTGTCTCTTGGCTGGTTTCATCTAAAATCAACAGAAACTCTTCCCCGCCCAAACGCCCCAGGTAGTCGATTTCCCTTATTTGTTGCTGAACCCGTGCGATGAACTCCTTGAGCAGAATATCGCCAGCCACGTGGCCATATTGGTCGTTTACGCGTTTGAAGAAGTCCAAATCAAGAATAAACACCACGAGCGGGTGATGCAGCCGGATGAAACGTTTGTGGGCGTGATCCAGTTGCAGGAGAATCTGGCGGCGATTGGCGATGCCGGTCAGTTCATCGGTGGTGGCAAGCCGTTCCAGTTCGCACTCGAGTTCTCTTCGCTCGGTAATGTCGCGCCAGATGCCCTCGACGCCCGCATAGTTGCCTTCTTCGTCCAGAATGACCGTGCTGCTGATGGATATATCGATGATGCGGCCATCCTTGCGCCGCATTTGCCCGGGGAAGTCGCGAACATAACCGTGTCCCAGAATCGCCTTTTTAAGCTTTTCCCGATCCTGCGGATTGGGATAAAAATCGGAGGCTGGCCGTCCGATGATTTCACTTGCCGTGTAGCCAAGTATTTCTTTGACCGCAGGGCAGACAAAACGGGTGATGCCTTCTGCATCCGTACGGTAAAAAACATCCTGCATGGTGTTCATCATGCGCTGGAACTGCTCATCGGTTTCTCGAAGTCGCTGCTCAATCACCGAACGCTCGGTCATGTCCATGAAGGTGGCGAGCAGGCCCGGTTGGCCATCAATCATGTACGTTGTGCTTGTCATCCCGATGATGCGTAATTCGCGTGCGCAGGTGTAAATCCTGTATTCGGTGGGCGGGTTGGTGAACTGGGTTCGTTCGGCCCGACGAATCCGCGCCATGACTCTTTGGTAATCCAGAGGGTGAAGAAAATCTTCCACGCTGCGGCCCAGTACCTGTTCGGGGGAACCTGCCCGTAAAAGAGACAGGGCGGCAGGATTGGCATAAATGAACTGCCCATTGAGCAAAACCATAACGCTGACCGGTAATCGGTCCAGGGTGTCCGGTGGTGCCTGAAAAGGTACGGGTTTCGGCATAAGATCAATCTCATTGATACCCTGATTGATTGGAACAGTTCGGGTGGATGGGAGCCGGAAGTATGACGCGATTTAGATGATCCATTGTGCCCTTGACTTTGAATTGGCGCCACCTGTCTGTTGATTAACGGTAAGATAGCGGCACCCCACCTTTTTCTTGATATGGAATAGTCAATGAACTTGTTTGTCTCTTCCGGGCCGGAGGATGTTCCAGACTTAATGACACAGGTCAAACGAGGTCTGGTTGCCAGCGGAATCTGGTTGCTGGTAGCCGCCCTGACCGTCTTATTGTTCCCCTCGCTGGATACGGACGGTTTTTATGCCATCTGGCCTGCCGATGCGTTTGCCTTGGGTTTTGTGCTCATCTGGGGGTATGGCCTGCTCGTTCCTTTGGCCGTGGTTGTTACGGCCTGGAATTTGTTCTTTGTCGGGCTAACGATGTTCCAGTCTCTGGTCGGCGCGATCGCGCTTGTGCTCAGCCTAGCGCTTTTGCTGATGTTCCGACGCTACATGCAGGCGACGATCAGTAGCCCCTATAGTCGTCGACTGCTGGGGATTCCGCTGGCTTCTGTGGTGATGGCCAGTTCGATAACCGCGTTAGGTATCTGGCAAAACCCGCAGTGGGTTGATGATTACCAGACTGTGGGTCTGTTCTGGTTATCCGAATCCATCGCTTTTCTGGCGTTGGCCCCGCTGGTGATGAGTTGCCTGCATGAAGGTTGCGGGCATGCAATCAAGGAACTGAGGGCTTTTTTTGGCGTGCGATCGCTCAAGAGCTTGTGGCTGGTGTTTGCTGTGGTCTCGCTTTTGGTCATGGCCGCGCTTCGGCATTGGGGCAATCTGGAGTTCAATGCAGGCAATCTGATAGGTCTGGTCGTTCTTGCGCTTGCAGCTCATGCCCTGCCGATTCGGATTGCCCGTTTTTCTATCGCGGCTTATATCCTGATCTGGATCTGGTTCAACGCGTATATCAATCTATCGCATGGTTACAATGCTTCTGAGTTGTTGGGCGATCAGGCACTGGTATTCATTGCGGCGCTGCTGGCTGTGATATCCACAGAAATGGTGCAGGCGTACCGCCTGTCGGAGCAATCGCTGGCCCGACAGTTGTTGCGTGATCCGTTGACCGGCCTGCAGAACGATATGGGGTTATCCCGGCGGCTTCAAGCCTGGCCCAAAGATAGAACGGGGGCGATGCAACCGATGATCGTCATCGGGATGCATATCCCCGAGCTCGAACAGATCGACGCCCTGATGGGACATGAAGAAAGCAATCGGGTCGAACTGCGTTTGAGTCGGATTCTGAGCGACGAAGGGTTGTCCGATTATGCCTCACGGGTCCGTCCGGGCGTGTTCATTCTGTGTCTGACATCGGCCGTCATGGGCGTACGTGGCGGGGATGTGGCTCAGAAGCTCAAGGATCGCATCGAATTTGAATGGAAAAAGATGGGCGCGGGCGCCCGTTATTTGCGGGCCGGATTCACGGTATTCAATCGGGCTCAAACACGTGATTTGGGCTTGCTGACTTCGGCTGTGCTGGCCGGATGCCAATTGTCACTGTCTGATCGGAATCAGTTGGTGCATGTCGATGATAATCTGGACAGCCTGCTCAGTCATCGCGTACAGGAATTGACCTGGGTGCAGCACATGCGGGCCGCATTGGCTGGCGATACGCAGGCTGGGCAGTTTACCCTGTTTGCTCAAACCATTCGCGATACCCGCCATCCGGATGTCAAAGCCTTCGAGGTATTGTTGCGCTGGCAAGAACCCGATGGAAATGTGTTGCCACCCTCCGCGTTCTTGCCGATCGCAGAGCGTTATGGACTGATGACCAAGATCGATTTCTGGGTGATGCGATCGGCGTTGGAACAACTGGCCCGGTCACCCTGGCGGGCCGAAATCAGCAAGGTATCGATCAACTTGTCCGGTGCCAGTTTGACTGATCCCAATTTGATTCACGAGATAGAGCAGCGGCTTAAATCATCAGGTTGCCGTCATGAGCAGATCTGTTTTGAGATCACGGAAACCATGGTAATTGCTGATACAAAGCAAGCCAGACAGGCCGTTCTGGGTATCAAGGAACTCGGCTGCAAGATCTCGCTGGATGATTTCGGCACTGGTCTTTCGACCTTTTCCTACCTCAAGCGTTTTCCCTTTGATTATCTGAAAATCGATGGGGAGTTTGTGCGCCATATTACCGAGTCCCGGATCGATCGTGCCATTGTCGAATCCATTCAGGCCATCGCGTTTGAAATGAACACGATCACCGTTGCTGAGTTCGTTGAGAACCTCGATCAGATGGAAACGCTAAGGCAAATCGGTGTGTACTATCATCAGGGTTATGGCGTTGCCAAACCGGTACCCATTGCACATTTCCTGATCCCTTGAGTGATTCGATGCTCAGATTTGTTTGTAAAAATCATGTCTCGATATTCGCCTGATCATTCACAGCACCTCGGGTGAGAGACGCATAAAAAATCGGTACACGCCAAGATTATCGTGATTATTCGCTTTCCAGGATTTCCAGGCGTTCAATGACCAGGCGAATTAACAGCGGATCTGCTTTTGGGTATAAATGCTCAATGGATTTGGCATCCCGTTCACCTTCGACGATGGCCACAAAAGCATGTGCTGCCGATTGCTCGACACCTGCATCTTGTGCCGCTTCCCGCATGTTCGACAAAACGTCCAGCGCACTTTGATCTCCCCAGGTCGCAGAGAAAATCAGTTGAGCGATGCCCTGCGCCGCTTCTGTGCGTGCCTTTTCGGCCAAAGAGTCAAGCCATTCAGGATGATGTGTGGCGTGCTCGATGCCTCTTATGATTTCTTGGTCTTCCTCATCCAGCAGCGTCAAATCCGGCTCGGCTCCATTTAGCCAAGTGTTCAGCACGTGCGCGAGCTTTACCCAACCATCATTGTGGTACTGCTCTATGAGCGTTGTGGTGGCTTTCGATAGTGTGTCGCTTCGTCGGCTGGCAGAGACCGAAGCGATAAGCTCTTGATGCACGGCACAGATTTGAGTTGCGGGTTCTTGCATGATAGGAATCTCCTGAGTGTAGGGCGGGTGTGAGAAGCTGGTCTAGTCCGGCTCGTGTGCTATGTTTAACGCATTAATCATTTAACTGAGTATCAATTTTGACAAGGCTTCTTCAAATACAGTGTGACATCTCACAAGCAGTGCCTCGCTGGTTTGGCTGCGCGTGTGACCATGATTCATGGCGGGTAAAAGCCGCAAAATCGGGCCAGAGGTCTCAATCATCCCAAAGGAGGAACTCAACAGGTGGAACTTAGAACATTGGGGCGTTCGAATATCGAAGTAAGCACTATTTGCCTTGGCACAATGACATTTGGTCAGCAAAATACAGAAGCAGAAGCCCATCGGCAACTCGATTTGGCTTTTTCCTCTGGTATCAACTTCATCGATACCGCAGAAATGTACCCTGTACCGGCTCGGGCGCAAACACAGGGTCGGTCCGAGTCGTTCGTGGGATCGTGGTTGGCCGGGCGGCGGCGAGATGACCTTATCATCGCCACAAAAATTGCCGGCCCGGCTCGTGGCATGGACTGGATACGCGGCGGGCCGAGGGTGAATGCCGAGCAAATCCAGTCGGCGGTCGAAGGCAGTCTCAAGCGTTTGAAGACCGATTACATCGATTTGTATCAAATCCATTGGCCGGAACGAAATGTTCCTCTATTCGGCGACCGCTACTATGACAGTCGTCGTGAACGAGAAGCTGAATCGGTTGAACATCAACTTCAATCGCTTTCCCGTCTGGTTGAGGCGGGAAAGATACGTGCGATCGGCCTTTCCAACGAAACACCCTGGGGCGTGATGTCCTTTGAGCAGACCGCCGAGCGGCTGGGCTTGTCTCATGTCGTCAGTATTCAGAACGCATTTAACCTTTTGAACCGACGTTTTGAAACGGATGGTCTGGCAGAAGTGAGCCAACGAACGGGTATCGGCCTGTTGGCATACAGTCCGTTGGCATTCGGATTACTCACAGGAAAGTATGCGATAAATCCGAATTCGGCTGGACGAATGACAGAATTTCCGGGTTTCGGCCAACGCTATGCCAAGCCTAATGTTCATGAAGCGGTACAGGCTTATCTCGAATTGGCTAAAGCGTATGGGTTTTTGCCGGCGCAAATGGCAATCGCTTTTATTCTGCAAAAATCATTTACAACATCGGTGATTATCGGTGCAACGGATGAAGAACAGCTGACCGAAAACATCGGCGCGGCCAACTGC
>NCKC01000067.1 GCA_002282715.1 Halothiobacillus sp. 15-55-196
CTGGACGGCCAAAGCGAATGACATTCTGGAGAAAGTCGTCCGCGCCCAGACTACACTCGACAAAATGGGTCAAACAGCTTGAAGCACTACACTAGAACTGCAAACACGCTACGACCAGATTTTCGTGTGGCGACAACTCGACCTCATGACGCAAGCCGTTAGTGCATTCGAGGCGCTTCCCCAACATCCCGTAGAAGCTGACGCAAAAACGCTGAAGACCATTCCGCCTTATGTACGCCTCGCGGCCGCCGATGCTTACCTGTACCTCAAGCACCCGAATAAGGCTGCACGACTGTACGAAAGCGTCATCAAGGAAGATCCTGGTACCGACGTCGAGCACTTCATGTCGCTCTATTTCGCCTACATCGATGGGGAACATTACGACAAGGCAGAGCCGCTGATCGAGCAACTCCATAAAGTGACACCGGCCTGGTCGAGGAAGGTGGCAGGCGAGCCTAACTGGGAACGAGTCGATGTCGATTTGCTCTGGGCGATGGACCCGGCCTATCGCAACGACGAAAGCCTCAGCGAACAGCGTTTGCGCAAGCTGTTCAATGCAGCACCACGAAACACCGACACATTGAATTCGTTAGCGACAATCGAACGTTGGCGTGGTTGGCCCGAGCAATCAATGCAAACCACTCGCATGGCCGAGGCCTACGAACCAAAGAGCAAAGACACGCGAGTCAATGTTGCCAACAACAATCGGGACCTAGAGCACTTCCCGCTCTGGGGGCAGCAAATTAACGACCTTTACAGCGACTTCCCGACGGACACGACCATCCAGAAAAGTCTGGCCCAGTGGAATGATCGAAGCCGTCCCTCCATCACCTCGGAGTACACCACCGGCAAAAGCAATGGTGGCTCGAACAACGGCAACCCGGTCAACGGCAATCGTGATCAGGAACTTCAAACCCGGCTAAATTCTCCGTGGACGGATAATGGTTGGCGCGCCTTCCTTGATCAACATTACATCTGGTCCAGCTATGAAGAAGGTCCTTTGAGCTTCAACCGTCTGGGGGCTGGTATCGAATGGCGTGGCGACCGCAAACATTTCTGGGCAATGGTCGATAACGATCAGCTTACCGGCAATCACGTCGGTCTATCCGCGGGTTGGTCGCAGTGGATAAATGATCACTGGCAATATTCGATCAGCGGCAGCACCTACTCACTGGATACGCCCTTGCGTGCTAAAGAGGCTGGCTATTCCGGCAAATCGATCAGTGGTGACATCACCTGGAGACAGAGCGAGTCCCGCGAAGCCTACTTGGGGCTGGGCTTGTTATCGATCAGCGATGGGAACAAACGAGTCGATTTCAGTACAGGTATCACCCAACGGCTGTTCGCCAGCCCGCATCACATTACGTCGGGCGGCATTGACCTGTTTGCCGAACACAACAGCCAACCGGGCGGAGCGTACTTCAACCCATCCAGCAGTGAGAGCGCTTCTGTTCGACTCGAACATGAGTGGATTACCTGGCGACATTACGAACGCTCATTCACCCAGTACTTCAAGGTCTCTACCGGCTATGGCTGGCAGGCAGACTACGGCGGCAACCCAACAGTGGACCTGTTCTATGAGCACAAATGGAAATTCAGCCGCACCTGGGATCTGCACTACGGTGTGGGCTGGGGCAGCGATGTATATGACGGCAGGCGCGAACACCGCCTGTATGGCCTGATTGGTTTCGGAGGCGTGTTTTAATGAAACGACGGGCATTTTTAAAATCGTTGGTAGCGACTTTGACGGTATCGGTATCACCCCGCCTACTGGCGGACGGTAACGTCAACGCTATCGTGGGCGAGACACAGCAACCACTAACTTCTGTGCAAATCCCCAAGGGGCAATTCGTCACCTTGTGCATGCATGATGTCATCGATGACAACAACGCTGCGCTCGCCAAAGATCCCTATGCCATTAGCACTCAGCGGTTAGCCGCACTCTTCGACTGGATGCAGGAAAACAACTGGCACCCGGTCTCGCTGCAATACATTCTGGACGCGGAGTCAGGAAAAGTATCGCTACCCGACAATGCTGTCCTGCTGTCTTGGGATGATGGCCTTGCCAGTGCGTACACCAAGGTTTTTCCCTTGCTCAAAGCCTATAACTATCCGGGACTGTTCGCCATCGAAACGGACTGGATCACCCGTGTTCAGCAGGGTGAAGAGGTGGTCTATCAGGCGGAAGGAGCCGCTGGCCCCAAGAAACCCAGCCCGGCGTTCAAGGCCGATGAAGATCAGGCTCGCAAGTCAGGCAATATCATAGAACCGGGCAAGGTTTTCTATAACGGCGTTGAGATGGGCGCAGAGGGCTTCGTCAGTTGGGCTCAGTTGCGGGAAATGCAGGCCAGCGGACTGGTCGAATTCGCATCGCACACCAACGACCAGCACCATGGCATTCTCGCCAACCCTCAAGGGAACGTGGAACCCGCCACGATCACTCGGCAATATCTACAGGACTTGAAACGTTACGAAACGGATCAGGAGTTTCATCGTCGAATTTTCGATGATCTCAACACCAGCGCCGCTATTCTGAAAAAAGAGGTCGGCGTCCGTCCGCGCGCCATCGTCTGGCCCTATGGTGCCATGAACAAAGAAGTTGAAAACATCGCGACAGAAGCTGGTTTATTCGTTTCCTTCGGCTTGGGTGACCGTCACCTCAACCGTAAAAATCAAGCTCCATCGACTTTCGGTCGCCTGCTGGTCATGAACGACCCTTCTCCGGTTTCAATCGAAGAGCAGGTATCCGAGTCAATCACGCATCGCCCGGAAACCGAGCGTGCCGTACAGGTCGATCTTGACTACATCTATGATCCGGACCCGAAACGCAGCAATGAAAACCTAGGGGAATTGCTCGATCGGATCAAGGCACTGAAAATCCGCACCGTTTACCTTCAAGCCTTCGCAGACCCCGAGGGGACAGGTACGCCCAAGGAGCTCTACTTCCCGAACAGCGTGCTCCCGATGCGCGCAGACCTGTTCAACCGGGTGGCCTGGCAGTTGCAGACCCGAGCTGGCGTGCGTGTACTGGCCTGGTTACCCATGTTGGCCTACCAATTGCCGGATGCGGCTCAACAGGCACGTCTTTCCGTCAAGGTCAAAAGCCCGGATGGCGCGCTTGTTCCTGCAAAACGGGACTACCTCCGTCTCAGCCCCTTCCTGCCGGAGTCCCTGGAAATTATCGGTCGAATCTACGCCGATTTTGGAAAGAACAACACGGGCGTCTATGGCCTGCTCATCCATGACGATGCCTATCTCGCAGAAGACGAGGACGCCACGGTGCTGGAGCCACAGGCACGCTGGCCCGGTACGGATACCCCCATGGGCGGCACCATGCTGACGCCCCGCCAGAAGACCGATGCACTGATCGCCTTTGGGAACGCGGTGACGGAAAAAATGCGCTTCTACTTCAACAGCAGCAATTACTTCAGCACAGCGCGCAACATGTACGCACGGGTCGTGCTCGATCCCAAAGCCGAAGCGCGGTTTGCTCAGGCACTCCCTCCATTTCTGGCCAACTACGACCACGTCGCACTCATGGCCATGCCCTACCTCGACGGGACGGACGAACCACCCGCCCAGTGGCTGAAAAAGTTAGCGACTGCTGTCGCGGAGCAACCCGGTGGGTTGCAGAAAGTCGTGTTCGAACTGCAAACCAAGAACTGGCAGAACGGCGAATGGATCAATGGTGAAACGCTCAAGAGCTGGATGCAGCTTCTGATTCGCATGGGAGGCAAGAATCTGGCCTATTACCCGGATGACTTTCTGAACAACAAGCCACCGTTTAAACCCACTTATGAGGGAATCAGCCTGAATGATTTCCCCTACTACCCGGTAAAACCGTAATGGACGCCATCCTGACACAGATAAATCAAGCTCTAGCACTGAGCACGATATCAACGAGGGATTTCCTTTTCGCGTATGCGTTCTATTACCCGCTCATCATGGCCTGGATGTGGATCATCGGTGGCCTTTGGTATTTCCTGCGCTGGGAAAATCGATACGATCTCGGGCCGGATTATCCGCCACAGATAGCCAACCAACCCCCTGTCAGCATCCTGATTCCCTGCTTTAACGAAGAACTGCACGTCCGCGACACGATTGCGTACGCACTTGCCTCTGAGTACCCAGAATTTGAGGTCATCGCCATCAATGACGGCTCGACTGATCACACGGCAGACATTCTTAATGAACTGGCGGATGTTCATCCGCAATTGCGCGTCGTGCATCTGCTGAGTAATCAGGGAAAGGCCATGGCATTGCGTTCCGGTGCCATTTCGGCAAAAAACGAGTTTCTGATCTGTATTGACGGCGACGCCATGCTGCATCCCAAGGCCGTGGCCTGGATGATGGTTCATTTGGCATCCGGCAACCGGGTCGGTGCCGTAACAGGCAACCCGCGCATCATCAATCGCTCCAGTCTGCTCGGCAAGCTGCAAGTGGGTGAGTTTTCATCGATCATCGGGCTGATGAAACGGGCTCAGCGCGTTTACGGACGCTTGTTTACCGTATCAGGAGTCATCGTGGGATTCCGCCGGACGGCCCTGCATCGCATCGGCTATTGGTCAGAGGAAATGATCACCGAGGACATCGATATTTCCTGGCGCTTGCAAATGGACCATTGGGATATCCGCTACGAACCGGATGCCCTGTGCTACATCTACATGCCGGAAACCTTCATCGGGCTCTGGAAACAACGGTTGCGCTGGGCCCAAGGCGGTGTAGAAGTTTTACTCAAGCATGGTCGGGATTTGCTGATCTGGCGACGCCGGCGCTTCTGGGCCGTTGCCCTCGAATATATAGCTTCCGTGATTTGGGCCTACATCATGCTCTCGATCATCGTGCTATTCCTGATCGGACTATTCGTTCCCCTTCCCGAGGGCTGGTACGTCAGCACACTCTTACCACAGTGGAATGGTGTGGTCTTAGGCATCACAGCCTTGGTACAGTTTGGCGTGAGCTTGATGATTGACCGCCGGTATGAACCCAAGAAACACTTTTTCAGAAATTATTTCTGGATCATCTGGTATCCCTTGGCGTTCTGGTTGCTCACCATGTTAACCACAGTCATCGCAATACCGAAAACCCTGCTCAAACGCAGAGGTCAACGTGCCCGCTGGGTCAGCCCGGATCGAGGTATTCGGGAGGAAACCGACTCCGAGGTAACCAAACTATGAACGCCATCAACCGACCTCGCATTCCTGCAATTATCAAGCGTCCGGATCTGGTCAATCCTGCAAAAAGAAGCATCCTGGCCATCATTGCGGCCATTGGGTGGATTCTTTGGATGTACCTGATTATGCCACTGGCTGCCGTTCTGGCGTGGTGGTTTGGCTATCAGCGACTGGATTTATTCATCTTGGTCGATCCCGTGCGCACGGCTCAGACGTTG
>NCKC01000068.1 GCA_002282715.1 Halothiobacillus sp. 15-55-196
CGGGTCAAGGCTAGCGATCCGTAAGGCCACGGTATTGCGCGCCGGCACTCGCAGTTTTTGAGCCTTGCACACCTGAGTGACTTCGCGGTGAAAGGCCGCTAGGCTGCGCTTCTGCTTGGTCAGGAACCGCTTTTGCAGTAGCTCGTGGATGACGCGCTCGACCGGTTCCGGCAAGCGCCCCTTACCTTTACCTCCACCGGACTGGCCGGGCACCAGATCCGTCACGAGGCCGCTGCCTTGCCGGGCACGCCGGATCAGAACGTATACCTGGCGCCGAGACAAGCCCAGCGCCTGAGCCGCCATATCGGCCGCTTCGTGCCCGACCGTCTCCGACTGCGCCAACGGACTGATGATCTCCGCACGACGGCGCGCACGCTCCCAAGCCTCATCAGGCAGAGTGGCCACGCCTTGTTCTGGAATCCGTGGGGTGTCCGTCGCCATGCTCACCTCGCTTTGGTGCACACGAGTATTGAGCATAGTCGAGATTGGTGCAGATCACTTCTGATATTGAACTGTCAGGAGCTGGCTGCACAACAGCCATTACGCCCAATCAACTGGTGCAGTCGTCTTCTGAAAATGACAAATGAACATAAGTGAATTGCGTACAGAAAACGGTGGTTTGTTGCGCTAATGGGAGGTGTTGCATGAACCGAAATTTTCTGTCCGGGCTCGATGATGTCGATCTGGCTCAGCATCTCATTGCGGAATTTCACGACGATATAAGAGAGCGCATTGGTCGCCTTCACATGCTCACAGACCTTAGCCAGGGCCTCTGTATCGGCGGAGCCATGCTTCCTGGGGGCACGATCAGCTATCGCGCTTGGACTGAAGCTCGGCAATGTTTCATCAGTGGACATTTCGTTGCGACGGTTCTGTTATGCCAAGGCTTAATGGAGAATCTTTTGGCCAGCGAACTTGCATCGCGGCTTGAGCAAATTGAATTGCCAAACAAAGCTACCGCAAAGAAAATTCGAGCCAAAAGTCTGGTAGCTGGTTTGATCACCGAAGATGATGAGAGAGATCTGGAGCGCCTAGAAAGTCTTCGAAATCCATTAACCCACTATCGGGATGCCAACGACCCCGAGCACATCGATCAGCAGGCTATGCAAGAAAACGTATTCAGCGATTCGATTCTAGAGCGTAACGCCGTCTTTGCTATTACCACAGCAATGCGAATGCTTGCCAAGCCATCTTTCCGCCTCTAGCGTACCTACGACAATGGGACAATAACTGATGTCACCCAATGTGCACAACTATTCAGAAAACTGGCAACACCTCGAATCTATCTTAAAAGGATATGCGCCTAGAAATCGACGCGTCGAATCCTATTCATATAGGGATCACATCCATGCTAAGGCGTTATCGATTTTTCTTACTAATGCCACCCTTGCCACTCCTAGGCTGGATCGAGAGACGGTAGAAGAGGTTCTTTCAGGAAAGATAACTTGGCCGCATGCCAGTGGCACACCCCAGTTTAAAGGGGTAGATTTACCCCTTTCGTTGCTTGAGGAACACGGTTTGGTTTCCTTTTATGCAAACTGGTGCAGCGTACATTACCAATCTGTGAAAAATTTGGGCGAAGTTGACTCAAGCCTGATTCCGTTGATTCAAGCCATTGAATATATACAGGACATCAGCTACGGCAGGAATGACTACATCCAGCCATATTACTCAATCCCAGAAAACGGACTGGTTGCACTATTAGCGGAGCATTTTGGCAGTAAGCCTATAGCGGAGCTGATTCCAGAAATACAACTTAAAAATGGTTATTTTTTACTACCTCCAGGTAATCAAAGCTTCAGCCCCTTAGTCAGCACCAATCTGTGGTTCAAACTACGTGAGACACTGGAACCACAGGAAGCCTTTAAACGCTGGATATTATGTTTTTGCGTCAACTGTGAATGGGCAATGCCAGTGCTGTTTGATGATTCAAACATGGCGGAGCGAAATGAATTCAACGACCAACTGGTTGCGTATCTCGCCCAAGATGCCGCATTCAATTCGTCCATGGATATTTTGTGGAAGCAACTAACAAATGAACACGGTTTTTCAAGAATCGTTTCACCTGTTAGCACGACTATCCACATGATGACTGATCAAAATGGAGGAAGTAGCCATACCGAACATCAGGACAACATTAAGAACAAGAAACTAACATTAAACACACTAAGCGATGCTTACGCAGCACAAAACACTGATGAATCAAATGATATACAAATGCTTCGACAGTGGCAGCAATATGGTTCTTGGCCAAAGCCGACTCAGTTCTACACTTGGCTGCTGAACAGTGCTGTTGAAGCCAGCATCCACATTGATAGGCAGTTGCTCACATCTTTTGGATTCACTGAGGCGCTGCTCGAACTAACCACGTCTCGTCCAATACTGAAGTATATGTTGTTCAATTTAGTTCCGACTTATGACAGTGCTGCCTACAAAATTTTGTTGTTGTCGCAACCTTCCACATGCGACATTGCCCTGTTTTATCTGACGTGGCAATCATTTACCAACTCACCACAAGGCAGTCATACGTTTACGCAGCATTTTGACAAAGGTTATCAGCAACTGATTTGCCTCGAATACCTTCGCACGATCGAGAAAGAACCTGACAGTGGTGATCGTCTGCTGAAGGTTGTTGAATTCTTAGGCGACCGGTGCAATCTGAATTCTAGTGATTTCCCAAAAAGTCCTGCATATCAATTTCTTCTCTGCTTGCTCGATAGCTTAAATCATCAGCGCTTTATCCATCTCGGTCAAGCGTTCGTTGCATATTTACCAACCATCACGACATTCAAGCCATTTTCGCCTCCAAGCTATTGGTATCTTGTGGGATTTTGGTTAATCGAACGACTGGATGGCACGGGCATTGATTCTACGGGCACGTTAAGTAGCTCGCTAAAAAATACTCTTTTTGACTATTACAAGAGGGAGTTTGAGGCAAATTTTGCAGAAAACCTAACGAGCTTGCAACCTAGTGATTTCTTTTTCACACTACCTTGGCATAAGCTTATTCAAGGTAATGGTGATAACCCACTTCTCAAACTTTCAAGTGATTGTGACAGTTGGCAACAACATCTCAACTGGTCAAATGAAAACTGCCACTCTGTGGCATCAGCCATTCGTCATTACCTACAAATTTTGATGTGTGTGGGTCGCCCGCAACGACTTTCTAAAGATTGGCAGTGCATCGCAAACCGGGTGGTTGATATCGTCCGAATCATAGGTTTCTATAAAAGTGAACAAGCCGCCTACCTGTTCAGCCCTGCGCCTATCGGAAATAAATACGATTTGTGGTCACCATTCTGTTCGTACACCAACCTGCTCCAAGACTGCCTGTATGACGATTTCGTCCAACGCTGCCTGTCGCGTACCCCCTTGAACCTATTGCTTGTCCTGAACGAACGTTGTACCGTCATTGCACGAGCGGAAAAATTACAGGATGAAATTGGGAAACGGCAATCATCCGAATCTGAAGATATGGGGCTTTCGAGCATTGAGCAAGCCTTCCTTTCAGCTTGGAATGACAACAAAACTACTTTAGTAAGCCAGTTGCTTGTATCTGCCAAGACCATCCTAGATCAGCGCTTTACCAATATCAAGAATGCACACGTTTTACAAATTCGCAGGAGGTGGCAGAGCTATGAGTACAAACTGCAATTGTTGCAGTTATTAGAGGGTTTAAGGAATAACCCAGATGAATTTAAAGAATCTGTGAATAACATGCCACTACCTGGTGTAAACAGCGAAATTTCTAACGTCCAATGGCTACAACAGGAATGTGAGCATTTCAGGCGCTACATTATTGCCGGAGCCTACTACGAAACTGATCCAAAAAAGTGCGTGGACATCATGGAGGCGCTGTGTATACAAAGTAAAAACAGTAGCCATAGCTTTTTATTGTTTCAAGGTCGTTTGGCTTTGCATAAAGGCAATGCGGATGCAGTGAGACTGCGGCACGCACTTTCGCAGTTTTTGGGAAGCATCGCGGACACTGAGCCTGAGGCCATGCCGCCCTTATGGGTTGCATCAATCTTGGGGGCTTATCAACAACTTCGAGATACCAAAGAGATTGATAGTTTTTGGATGAAGCTCAGCCTCGATCAAAAGGATAGGCTTGAAATTTTGCATCCTTACTGCAAAGCATTGATTGAGCGCAGCGAGCCATTTATTGCCCAACAAATTGTTAACCGTTATCTCGAACTGAATCAGAAAACATCCGATGGATTGGGGCTTAACGAACTGATAGATGAACTTTTGAAGGCTATACCAAGAGATCAGTCCACGAGCCAGCTCATTCAAGTAGTAAATGAAGGATCGCAACGCAGCATGACGCAGCTTGCGAAACACTACAACCAAATCGTGTCCAAAGATTTTGTGGACTATGTTGCAATCGTCAAACCAGAAAAATTGCCTCACGAATTTCTAAAAGATGTGGTGCTGGAAGTTGCGCAGGAGTTGCTGTTGCGTAAGAAGAATCTACAAATACACGGGACAGATTCGGAAGGCAAAGCGTGCGCCCATATTACCAAAGAGGATTTAATCAACGATTGGTTCACGTCGCTGTTTGATAAGCGGATGGCAGAGGCACGCATTGGATTTAGGGATCAGAAGCGTGGGGGGCAATCGGACTCCGGCAAAAACCCAGGGGAAATTGATGGTTTTATCACCGACTCAAATAACAAGCGCATTGCCTTGTTCGAGGCGTTTAAACTGTCTTCCATAGATACAAATACCATCAGCCAACATTTGAACAAAATTGCGGGATATGACAACGAATCACTTAGCCCAATTTTCATTATCGCGTATTGTGATGTCAGCAATTTTTCTACACTTGTTACAGGCTACGAAACATTCATCGCCAAACAGTCCTACTCAGGCTTCAACGCCATTGATGCTGCGTCCGACAATCTAGTTGAAACGCAACTCAATCAGGATCATTTATGGCTGGGTATGGAGCGGCGGTATCGGCCGAATTGTGAAATAATTTTCTATCACCTGCTACTAGATATGCGAGCTTATTGAATAGTGGTATACGGAGTGATTATCAAACAGGTATTCCTTTCCCTCTGGCTAGGACGGATTAACCAACCATTGCTCTCCGAACCTGCCGCGCTCCACTTCACCGAGCCCAGACTGAGTTAGTTTTGAAAACCGGTTGAGAACTTATAGGGATGAGATAAAATCACAGTACCATACAGAAAACACTGCATGTCAGGAATCAGTCGCGCAATACAATGTGGTGCTATTTGCAGGTGATGTGGGGTTAAACACCTAATCATCGAAGTTGAGGTGAATTCATGCGTATTTTTTGGATTGTAATGTTCAGCCTTTTTGGGGCCGTCGCCTTGTTGATTCTGCCCATCGTGATCGC
>NCKC01000007.1:0-73715 GCA_002282715.1 Halothiobacillus sp. 15-55-196
CACCTCGCCATCGAAACAGCTTCCCCCTATATCGGTCGATTTGCACCGACGCCTTCGGGCGCATTGCATCTGGGTTCTCTGGTAGCCGCACTCGGCAGTTATCTCGATGCGCGTGCGCACAAAGGGGTGTGGAAAGTACGGATTGACGATCTGGACGAGCAACGGTGCCTGCCGGCAACAACCGAGCAAATCATCACCCAACTCTCGGCACATGGGCTGGTGCCCGATGGAGAAATTGTCCGGCAGCGAACCAGACATGATATCTACACGGAGGCGTTGAACCGATTGGCGGATATCGCACTCACCTACCGCTGCATCTGCACGCGCAAACAGCTCCGTGATGCCGTAAAAAACGGGCGGGCCAGTGAAGGTCTCGCCGGCCCCATTTATCCGGGCACGTGCCGGGAACGCGCTGTTGCCAAACACGAAATGGCAGGCATTCGATTTATCGTGCCCATAGAGACCATCCAATTCACCGATCGCTTTCTGGGGCAGATAGAACAATCATTATCCACAACCATCGGTGACCCGATTTTGCGGCGGTCGGACGATGTTTTTGCCTATCACCTGGCCGAAGTCGTCGACAACCGAATGATGGGCATCACCCACGTGGTGCGCGGCGCCGATCTCTCACCGCTCACACCACTTCACATCGCCCTGCATCGAGCACTATACCCGGATACGCCTCCGCCAGTGTACGGTCACTTGCCGCTTGTGCTGGGCAGCAATGGACTTAAACTCAGCAAGACCAATCTCGCGCCTGCATTGGATAGTCGCCGTGCGCGAGAGAACCTCATGGCGGCCGCTGTACACCTTGGGCTGAAAACACCGACAGGACAAAACGGCATTGAGGTCATGCTCGCAGATTGGACCGAACAATGGGCGAAGCAGTACCTGAAAACAGCTAATTCCCGTTAAACATTCCGAAGCCAAATTATGGGCTTTCTTCTAAAGGCCACTCAACAATATGTTCCGGCCAGTCACCCTCATCGAGTCCATCGACGTGCCGCGCTCGCCCAATAACCGAAAAGCCCGCCGATCGAGCGGAATCAGCCCGGCCGGTTTTCAACGGATGCCATTCGGGCAAATCACGCCCTTCGGCCAATCGGCGATAAGCACAGGTCGCCGGCAACCAATGAAATTCATCCAGATCCTCGGGTTTGAGCCAGACACAGGTGGGCACTCTTTCATGTCGATTCTGATAGTCACCGCAACGGCAGGTGTTCAAATCCAGCAAATCGCAAGCCAGATCGGTGTAATACACCGTGACTTCGCTATCGTCTTCATCGGAAATTTTTTGCAGGCAGCACTTCGCGCAACCATCGCAGAGCGACTCCCACTCTTCGGTTGTCATTTCAGACAAACGTTTACTCAGCCAGAACGGCTTCTCATGTTCAGTCATTCGGGTGCCCTATTGCTGCTCTGCTTGCTTGAGGCGCTGATCATGCAACTTCTGGGCGGCATCAATCTGCCGCTTGGCCGAATCCAGATCCTGCTTGGCCGCCTTGGCCGCTTGCGCCTCGGCGGCGGCATTGGTGGCGGCATTGGTGGCGGTGCCGCCCGCGCCACATCCCGACACGAGGAGCGCAAAGAAGACAAGCACGCCTCCTGCCAGCACCAACCATGGTTTTTTCAGATACATTGTCCCATCCATTATCATCGCCCTCCGGCCACCTAAATAAATCTGGATCATTGTGACTCTACTTCGTTATCGAGTTCAATGACCCACAGCCTGCAATTTAAACAACGGTGTAGGTTTGAGTTAGAATCCGCGCTCACGATTTTCCGGAGCAGAACCTCATGGGCAGAGCCTACCAGAACCGCAAAGAATCCATGGCCAAAACGGCCGATGCCAAAGCCAAGGTCTATAGCAAGTATGGCCGCGAGATTTACGTCGTCGCCAAAACCGGTGGCACCGATCCCAACGGCAATCTGGCGCTGCGCAGCATGATCGAACGCGCGAAAAAGGATCAGGTACCCGCCCACGTCATCGAAAAGGCCATTGATAAAGCCAAGGGCGGTTTCGGCGAAGACTACGCTCCGGCACGTTATGAAGGGTTCGGCCCCGGTGGCGTCGTGGTTCTGGTCGATTGCCTCACCGACAACCCCAATCGCACGATCGGCGACGTGCGCAACTGTTTCACCAAAACCAAGACCAAACTCGGCACGCCGGGCACGGTCATGCACCAGTTCGATCACGCCGCCATTTTCTCGTTCAATGGCGAAGAAAATGCCGTGCTCGAAGCCCTGCTGATGGATGATGTCGATGTCACCGATATCGAAAGCGAAGATGGCAAGGTGACCGTGTTCGTGCCGAACACCGAATATAACAAAGCCCGTCAAGCTTTGATCAACACCTTTGGTGAAATTGACTTCGATGTGGACGAGATTCAGTTTGTGCCCAAAACTTCAACGCCAATCAGCGGTGACGATGTTGCTACCATGGATAAATTGCTGGATATGCTCAACGACGTGGAAGATGTGCAGAGCGTTTATCACGACGCGGTGTATTGATTATTCTTCAAGGGCGACAAGAACGTTGGCTCGCCATCAATCCAGCACGAATCAGAAACCAAAAACCCGGAGCATCAAACCCCGGTTTTTTTAATGATCCAGCACTGATGTGCCGTTACATCATGACCACCGGAATATCCTTGATCATTTGCAAACCTTTAATGGCCTCTTGCTGATATTCCGCAATCTCGTTGAAATTGAGATAGCGATAAATATCGTCGGCCAAAGGTTTGAGGCCGGCGACCTGCGCCTGATATTCCTCGTTGGTCGGCAGGCGGCCCAGCAAGGCGGCCACCGCTGATAGCTCGGCCGAGGCGAGATAGACATTGGCATCTTTGCCCATGCGATTCGGGAAGTTGCGAGTGGAGGTGGAAACCACCGTAGCACCATCGGCAACGCGGGCCTGGTTACCCATACACAAAGAACAACCCGGCATTTCGACGCGCGCACCGGCCTTCCCAAAGATGCTGTAATAACCTTCTTCGGTGAGCTGATGCTCATCCATGCGGGTGGGCGGTGCAATCCATAACCGCGTGGGCACGGTACCGCCATTGGCTTCCAGCACTTTCCCGGCTGCACGGTAGTGGCCGATATTGGTCATGCAGGAACCAATAAACACTTCATCGATGTGGGTACCCTGCACTTCGGACAATGGCTTGATATCGTCCGGATCGTTCGGGCAGGCCAGCAAGGGTTCGGTGATGGTTGCCAGATCGATTTCGATGATTTCGGCGTATTCGGCATCGGCATCGGGTTCGAGCAACTCAGGGCGTGCAAGCCACTGCTCCATCGCTTCGATACGACGCGCGAGCGTGCGCTTGTCTTCGTATCCGTTGGCGATCATCCACTGCAACAAGGTGATGTTGCTGGTCAAAAACTCAATGATGGGCGCTTTGTCGAGCCGAACGGTGCAACCATTGGCCGAGCGTTCGGCCGAGGCATCGGCAAATTCGAACGCTTGTTCAACCTTGAGATTCGGCAAGCCTTCGATTTCCAGCACGCGGCCGTTGAAAACATTTTTCTTGCCTTTCTTTTCCACCGTCATCAAGCCGCGCTGAATCGCGACATAGGGTATCGCGTTCACCAGATCACGCAGGGTGATACCCGGCTGCATTTCACCCTTGAAACGCACCAGAACGGATTCGGGCATATCAAGCGGCATGACGCCCAGCGCAGCGGCAAAGGCCACCAACCCCGAACCGGCCGGGAAGGAAATACCGATGGGGAAACGGGTGTGGGAATCGCCCCCGGTGCCGACGGTATCCGGCAGAATCATGCGATTGAGCCAGCTATGAATCACGCCATCGCCTGGGCGCAGGGAAACGCCGCCGCGGGTGCTGATGAATTGCGGCAGTTCGTGCTGCAACGCGATGTCGACCGGCTTCGGATAGGCTGCGGTGTGGCAGAACGATTGCATGACGAGATCGGCGGAAAAGCCGAGGCAGGCCAATTCTTTGAGCTCATCGCGGGTCATGGCGCCGGTGGTGTCCTGACTGCCCACGGTCGCCATGCGCGGCTCGCAATACGTGCCGGGTCGCACACCTTCGACGCCACAGGCCCGACCGACCATTTTCTGCGCCAGGGTGAATCCCTTGCCGGTGTCTTTGGGTTGAATCGGGCGGCGGAACACGTCGAACGAAGGCAGGTTCAAGGCGGCACGCGCCCGATCGGTCAGCGCGCGACCAATGATCAGCATGATCCGGCCACCGGCCCGAACTTCATCTGGCAAGGTTGTCGGCTTTATTTGGAAGGTTTCGATGACCTTGCCCTCTTTGAGCAACTCACCGGCGTAGGGGCGGATGGTCACGATATCCCCTGTTTCCAGTTGATCCACATTCACTTCGATGGGCAAGGCGCCCGAATCTTCAGCCGTATTGAAGAAAATCGGCGCGATCTTGCTGCCCAGAATCACGCCACCGGTTCGCTTGTTGGGTACGTACGGGATATCGCGGCCCATCGCCCACTGCACGGAGTTGATGGCCGATTTGCGTGAGGAACCTGTGCCGACCACATCCCCAACATAAGCGACCGGATGGCCTTTTTCCTTCAAGCTGACGATAGTACTCAGGCCATCAGCCATTTTGCTGTTGAGCATCGCAAGCGCATGCAAGGGAATATCCGGACGGCTCCAGGCATCTTGCGCGGGCGAGAGATCATCGGTGTTGGTTTCGCCCGGCACCTTGAACACCGTGACGGTGATTTCTTCGGCCAGAGCGGGTTTGTTCAGGAACCACTCGGCGGCCGCCCAGGATTCAATCACGGCTTTGGCGCGGGTATTCCCCGCCCGCATTTTGTCTTCCACATCACGGAAGGCATCGTAGATCAATACGGTGCCTTTGAGCGCCGCCGCCGCCGCGTCGCCCACCACATCATCGTCCAGCATCGCCACGAGTGGATCGATGTTGTAACCACCGATCATGGTGCCAAGCCATTTGACCGCCTGCACCCGATCAATCAAGGGTGAACTGGCCTTACCGTTCGCGACATCGGCCAGAAAAGCTGCCTTCATATAGGCGGCCTGATCGACCCCCGGTGGCACGCATTCGGTCAACAGGTGCAACAGAAACGCCGGATCCTCCCCGGCCGGTGGATTTTTGATCAGCTCGATCAGATCGGCCGTCTGCTCGACCGTTAGCGCTTTGGGTGGAATCCCCTGCTGCTCTCGTTCTTGTTGATGGGTGCGATAGGCTTCAAGCATGACAGTTTCCTCAATAAGTACAAATTCAGGGCGCGCAAAATTGCGTTATGTGCCGATCAAGCCATTGCAGGGCAATGATCGGGGCCGCGGAACAAATGATGCCGGAATCGATACGGGCCAAGGCTTCATCCAAAGACATGGTATGCAGCTTGATGTCCTCGTGCTCTTCCGGCAAACCAAAAAATGTTTCGGTCGGAACGGCATCGATCAGGGCAAGAAACAAATAGATGCTCTCTGTGGTGCCTCCGGGGCTGACCCAATAGCGCGTGATCGGTATCAGTTTCAGGGGCTCAAGACCGGATTCTTCTGACATTTCACGTCGGGCAACAGATTCTACCGATTCATTCGCCTCGATCATGCCCGCCACAATTTCAGTCAGCCAGGGTCCGCCCGGCGCATCGAACGCACCGGGTCGAAACTGTTCAATCATCACGACTTCACGTCGTTTGGGATCAAAGGGAAGAACAGCCACTGCGTGACCACGCTCGAATATCTCCCGACTGATTTGTGGCGACCAGCTACCGTCATAGCGCTCGAAGCGAAGACGGTAGCGGTTCAACGCGAAAAAACCACGGTACAAAGGTTCTATATTCAGTAATTCGTACTGCATCTTCATCCTGATTGGTTAATGATGTGACCGGGCAGGTTATGCTAACCGAAGTTCATAGGGCTATTACGGCCAAACGGGAAAAGCAGAAGGTACCCCATGTCCCCATCCTTGATTCAGATACTCGAACCCCTGATCGGTAGCACGCTGACGATTGGCCACCGCCGCGGAACGGTGATTGATATCCTAGAAGACCCCCCTTCACTGGTCATGAGCAGCCCCGAAGCGCCTGAAGAAATTCGTCTCGATCATCTGGGAAGGCCTCAAGAAACCAGCGTACCCAGCTGGACCGTGAGCCTGTTCAGCGAATCCGGAAACGTCCTGCATCCGGATTTACAAAGACAACTCCATCCTGATCTCGCAATCCGGGCGCACGATTTTCTTAATAACAAAGATTAGAAACCCGCGCTAAGTGCTCGAATTGCATCATCAATTTCCTGGTCAATCAAACTCACACTCAAATCGAGACCCAGTTTTTCAGCGGCAGGAATGGGCTTGCCATCCGGTGTTTCGGTCAACCCTTTGGCCTGCGCGATTGCCGCGATGACCACGTCGGCATGATTGGCCGAACCCTCGTGCGCATAATTGAGATTATTCGCTTCTCGCACCACGTCTTCATAAATCGGCGGGAAATCCCAGGCTTGAACGATCTTGGCACCCAACCGTGGTTGCAGGCTCATGACCAGTTCGTTCAACATGGCCGGGGCCTCCTGTAGCTTGGGAATATCTTCAGCCACCACAATCACCGGGATCCCCCCTACGCCGTGGAGCAACCCGGCCAACAACGCCTGGTCGACGTCGAGCTTGGTGTACTCCCTGGCAATACGGTGGGACAAAGCCGCGATCTGGGCAGAGAAAGACCAATGTTCCTGCATCGCCTTCTTGATCACGGCATGATTCGCCTTGAAAAGCTGTTGGGTGGATAACGATACGATCAACTGACTGACTGTGCGCATACCAAGGCGCGTAATTACCTGGTGCAAGCCGTTAATCTTCTGTACGCCACGGTACATTGCGCTGTTGGCGACCTGAATCAGGCGTGCGGCAATGGCAGGATCCTGTGCGACCACATCCACCAGATCCTGAATCGTGCTGTCCGGTTGCTCCGCCACACGCCGTGAGCGAATTGCGACATCAGGCAGTACGGGAAGCGCAATGCCCTTCTCCATGATTTTATTGATGATGGCCTGTTCCAAAGCAGGATTAACCATTTGAAGCTCCTTGTTATAACTGGCGGCACATGCACGTCAGCAACCAGTCATTCACTGCTGGGGTCTTTTGGCCAAAACATAAAAACTATCAGGCCAGTCGGGTGTATTTGATCCGTTTGGGTTGATCGGCATCCGAGCCCAACCGCTTGTGCCGATCCGCTTCGTAATCCTGGAAGTTCCCCTGGAAGAACACCACGGAGCCATCGTCCTCGAAGGCGAGGATATGTGTCGCAATTCGATCAAGGAACCAGCGGTCATGCGAAATGACCAGCGCGGAGCCCGGAAAATCGAGAATCGCCTGCTCCAACGCCCGCAGGGTTTCGATATCGAGGTCGTTTGTCGGTTCATCGAGCAGCAGCACGTTGCCACCGGACTTGAGCAACTTGGCCAGATGCACGCGATTGCGCTCACCACCGGACAAGTCCTTCATGAACTTCTGCTGATCCTGGCCCTTGAAGTTGAAGCGGCCAAGATAGGCACGCGAAGGCATCTCGTACTTGCCGACCGTGATGTTGTCGTAACCGCCGGAAATCTCTTCCCAGACAGTCTTGTTGTTTTCAAGATCGTCGCGACCCTGCGCCACGTAGGAAATCTGTACCGATTCGCCGATGGAGATTTCACCGGCGTCCGGTTTCTCCTCGCCAATCAGCATCTTGAATAGCGTGGATTTACCCACGCCATTGGGGCCGATGATCCCGACGATCCCGCCCTTGGGCACTGAGAACGACAAACCTTGATACAACACACGATCACCGAACTGTTTGGTCAGATTGGTAACGTCGATCACCTTGTCGCCCAGGCGAGGTCCCGGCGGAATGTAAATCTCGTTGGTTTCCGAACGCTTCTGGAATTCTTCGGATTGAAGCTCCTCGAATCGGGCCAGACGCGCCTTGGATTTGGCCTGACGCCCCTTGGGATTCTGCCGGACCCACTCCAGTTCCTGCTCCATCGCCTTGCGCTTGGCCGATTCGGTTTTCTCTTCCTGTGCCAGACGCTTTTCCTTGCTGTCGAGCCACTCGGAGTAATTCCCCTCGAACGGAATACCCTGACCACGGTCGAGTTCGAGAATCCAGCCGGCCACGTTATCCAGGAAGTATCGATCGTGGGTTACGGCCACTACGGTACCGTTGAACTCCTGCAGAAAACGCTCAAGCCAGGCAACGGATTCCGCATCCAGGTGGTTGGTTGGTTCATCGAGAATCAACATATCCGGGTTGGAAAGCAGTAAACGGCAAAGTGCCACACGACGGCGCTCACCGCCGGAGAGTTTGGTGACATCCGCATCCCAAGGCGGTAGACGCAGCGCATCGGCAGCGATTTCGAGTTTGCGATCGAGATCCCAGCCACCGGCAGCATCGATTTTGTCTTGCAATTCCGCTTGTTCGGCCAGCAAAGCATCAAAGTCGGCGTCCGGGTTGGCAAACTCATTGCTTATCTCATTGAAGCGCTCAAGCAACCGCGCCGTTTCACCCGCGCCATCCATGACATTGCCACGCACGTCCTTGGCCGGGTCGAGATCAGGCTCCTGCTTGAGATAGCCAATTTGAATACCGGGTTGAGGACGTGCTTCACCGATGATGTCCTTGTCGACTCCGGCCATGATGCGCAGCAGAGTAGACTTGCCCGCACCGTTATAACCCAATACGCCGATTTTGGCGCCAGGGAAGAAATTGAGGTAAATGTCTTTGAGAATAAATTTTTTCGGAGGGACGAGTTTGCCGACCCCATTCATGGTGAAGATATATTGCGCCATACGACCTTGGGTTTTGAGAGTAAAATGTGCGGGTATTATCAATCAGATCGAGGTAAGGATGCCAGTACCACCGACAAGCCCGTTCATCAGAAAGCATGCATCCACCCTTTGGGGACTTCTTATTCTGCTGATTACCGGGCTGATTTGCGCTCCCGTTCTGGCAGCCACTCCGCCTGAACTGCATGTATTGATCGACGTTTCCGGCAGCATGAAACAAACGGACCCGCAAAATTTAAGACGCCCCGCCTTGCGCTTACTGGGCGATTTGCTGCCACCTTCCGCACAAATTGGCATCTGGTTTTTTGGGAACGAGATCAGCCCCATGCTAAAAACTGCCCGTGCTGATCCAAAGGTAAAGGAACGCGTCCGACAAACCGCCAAAAAAATCCGTTCCAACGAACCCTTTACCGATATTCCCGCCGCACTGACCGCGGCTGCAGCCACCTGGAACGATGGCACGGACCGTAACATTCTGCTGCTGTCCGATGGCATGGTTGATATCTCACCGGACAAGTCCATCAATGTTCGAGCACAGGCAGCGCTTTTGCAGAAACTTGTGCCACAACTTCGAGCCGAACATATTCGCGTGCACACGATCGCCCTGTCCAAGGATGCCGACAGTAAGCTGCTTTCCCAGATTGCGGCCGACACAGGCGGCATTTTTGTCGAAGCCGATTCGGCCGACGCATTGCAACGCGCTTTTCTCAAGATATTCGAAGCGGCTGCGCCCCGAGATGGCCTGCCGCTGAAAGACAACAAGTTTCTGGTGGATAGCGCCGTCAAAGAACTGACAATCCTCGCGTTCAGAGACAACCCGGAAGAACAGACCAAACTCAAGCTACCCAACGGTCAAATCGTTGACGTCCAAGGCAGCAAATCCAAAACGGGTTGGCGTTGGGACGACAGTGGTGGCCGTGACCTGGTCACCATCGAAAATCCGCCTACGGGGGCGTGGCAGATTATCGGCGCACTCGATCCGGACAACCGGGCGCTGATCATCACCGATCTCAAACTTCGTCTGACATCCTTGCCGACCCGCATCTATCCCGGAGAACGGATCGATGGCGCGTTGATGCTGACCAATCATGATCAACCGATTACCAAACCCGCCTTAACACAAACCATCAAGGCGACGATTGACGAACAAAAAGGAAGCGAACTTATCACCTCATTCAAACTCAATGATCAAGGCGCAGACCCGGACATCATCGGTGGTGATGGCAGATTCAACTATCAACTTCATCTGATTGATCCAGCAGGTATTTACAGCCTGGTCGCCACAGCGAGCAGCCCGACCTTCCAGCGTGATTGGCGCCAGAATTTTGCCATGGCGCCGCTGCCACCAGTGCAACTAAAAATCGTTTCATCCGAAGTCGAAGTCCCACCAGCCGCAAATGCGGATGGTACGGCGGGACACCCCACCCAACCCGGCAAAAAGACCCTGCGCCAGATTCAAGTCACTCAGGATCCCACGGTGCTCGAACCCAAAACAGCCAAAATAATCGGGCAATGGCAGTGCGAACGGACCCATTCCGAAGGGCAGCATTCAAATAAACCCCAAACAAACAAAATTGTCGCGCCAATACCTATCGAATGGAATCTGACGCGCACCACCATGATGTTCCCTACGCCTGATGAAACAACGGCTGACTGTGTCCTCAACGCCGTGCTTAAAGCAAAACTGACGACACACAGGGAGATCGACCTTGTGCTTGAACCATTCAAACTTGCCGCCCTACCACCCACCGAGGCACAACCCAAACAGTCTGAACCTGTCGAACAGGCGCAAGAAGGTGCTTCGGGTAAGATCAACTGGATGCTCATTATCGTTATCAATGTCATAACCCTGCTTCTGATCGGGCTGGGTATATGGCTTTGGCAACAAAAGGTGAAACACACACACCGCCAACTGCTCAAAGAGGCACAATCAGTATGACAATCACAGCCGCCACACACGGTTTGTTCACCGAGAACTGGGCCATTCTGGCAACGGAAGCTGCTGCGGTTTTATTGATTCTGGTGCTGACCATTGGTTTAATCAGCTGGCTTGGTCGCCGCAAACGGATCAATGCGGCCCGGGCGCTTCTCGATGAACGGGATGATTTGGCAGAAACTGCCACCGAAACCTTTCATACCCATGTTCAGGCGCTGGCAACCGGTAAGACTCTGACCCCCGATGAGCTAGACGATTACGAGCAGCGTAGCCTGCAACTAATCAACGAACTGGTGGAACCCTGGCTCGAACCGTCAGCAGAAAACTTGCGCGATGCCGTACGTCAAATTATGACGATACGACATAACGACCTGCACCAGATTGCGGCCATATTCCGCCAGCAGCAGGTGGCTGAACCTATTTCCGACAATTCGGCAAATGCACCACAAATTCAGCAGTTACAAAGCGAGCTCGCGGCCAGCCAGAAAGCCGAAGCCGAACGCTCGGCACAACTTGCTGAAGCATTGAAATCGGTCAGCATTATTGTCGGTGAATACGGACGTAAATTCGGTGTCGAAGCCGATTATCGCGTGCCACAGATCTTGCGTGCGCTGATTTATCTTCAATCCATTGATAAGGGCATGAATCAGCAGGAAGCGGTTGATGCCGCCGATGCCAGCATGAACAGTGGCATTGATGTGTTCGAAGAGGAAAATCTGGCTGACACAAATGTCAAAGCCACCCCTTCAACAGCTGCCCCCGATCCCGTATTACCGTCAGCCCCGGAACCCAAGCCGTCCCCCAAGGCCCCTGAGCGTGAACCTCAAATTGCAGGCATCACTGCAAGCACAGCCCAAACGGAAATTAAAAAATATACGGCATCCACGAAGGAAACCACAACCAGTCCAGAGAAACAACTGGAAGAACAAAAGGTTGTTGATCTTGCTGAAACCAGCCGCGAACCAAAATCAGATGAGATTAAATCTGTCGAAAAGGTTAGCATAGAAGAACAAGAAGCCACAGAAGAACAAATAGATTTGGATGCGGTTGAGCTTCCGGAAAAATCGCCAATCAACACGGAGTTCAACCTTGATCTGGATGACATCGATGCGCTTCTGGACGCAGAAATCAGCCGCCAGCAGGAAAAGGTGGCCACACCAACCCCATTGCCAAATCAGGATGACGACGAGCTCGATTTAAGCAAAAAACCTTAAGGAATCTCTGAAGTAATCAGAGGTTACTTAACATCAGAATCACCCCATCATGGAACTCAATAGGCTCTTGACGTCTAAAATAGATAGGCAGGTAACTAAATAAAGGCACCATCTCATGTTCGATCATCACCTTCACAGATCCAGACAACTGCGACTAATCCCGTTCTGGGCCAGTATGCTCTTAACACTTTTCCTTTTTAATGCGCCAGTGAATGCACAGACGCCTACCGCAGCACAAGATCGGGTGGTCGCCCAAAACCTGATGAACGATCTTGTCGATTCCAGCTGGATTAAGGATGGCAACGGGTCAAAAATTGTCTATCTGTTTTTCGATCCGAACTGCCCCTATTGTCATCATGTGTTCGATTCGTTGATGAAGATTCGTAAAGAAATGCCCGACCTGCAATTTCGTTGGATACCTTTGGGCATGCTGGGCAGCAATTCTTCGGCCAAGGCGGCTGCCATTATTCAGGCACCCGATCCGCTCAAGGCGTTTATGACGAATGAGAAGAATTATGGTTTTCTCAATTCGGATACCGGTGGCGGCATCGCACCCGCCAAACAGGTGGATGCAGCATCGAAAACCATCCTGGATGAAAACCTTTCGATTTTGCAGGGACAGAATTTGTACGGGATTCCCGTTGTTGTGTTTCAAGCCGATGATGGCAAACCCTTCTACTTTTCAGGACAGCGCAGTGAGGCTCAGTTAAGGGAAATTCTGGCGCATGTGGACGCTGGCAGCTTTGGTGGCGGGCAACCAATCAAAGGTCAGCAGAATAAATAGTTGGATTCGTTTCAGTTACTTCAAAAAAAAGCCCGAATTGATCGGGCTTTTTTACGTTATGTCACGTTACATGCTGTGACACTTCATTCATGAATGAAATCAGAGAGACTTTTTGCAGAAGTACCAGTCAACACATTCGTACTCACCGCTATTCATACGTGCTTCGGCTTCTTGGGCCGTTGCCGGTGGTGGCACGATGACCTTGTCGCCTGGCTGCCAGCCTTCAGGAGTGGCTACGCCATGCTTGGTTGAGGTTTGCAACGCTTTTACCAGACGAAGAATTTCCGGAATCGAACGACCGTTACTCATCGGGTAGTAAAGCATGGCGCGCAAAACGCCTTCCGGATCGATCACAAACGTGGCACGAACCGCTTGAGTGTCGGAAGCACCCGGGTGAACCATGCCGAACATGCTGGCGACGTTCATCGAAAGATCGGCAATGATCGGGAAGGTAATTTCCACGCCAAATTTCTCTTTGATGTTGCGCTCCCAGGCAATGTGAGAGTAATTGCTATCAATCGACAGGCCCAACAAATCGCAGTTGATCGCATTGAAATCAGGCGCGGCTTTAGCAAACGCCATGAATTCAGTGGAGCAAACCGGGGTAAAATCCGCCGGGTGTGAGAACAAAACCAGCCACTTGCCTTCGTAATCTTTGAGGGTTTTACGACCGTGGGTTGTGGGGGCGTCAAACTCAGGTGCGCGTTCGTTCAAACGGGGTAATGAAATGGAAACATCACTCATGGTCAATTCTCCTGGTTGGTCGATACATTGAGTCAAACGATTCATTGCCAGATGACATCGTTCTACAGCCGTGCTGTGGAATTAAATTTACCAATGGAAGATAAATAAATAAAATGAAATCTCCCTATCAAATCGATAGATTTAAACTATCTATCTTTGCAAACCGATTAAAACATAACTGTCTTTCAGAGTGATTACACGATCATTGGTTCCGTTTTTAATCGCACGGCGAAATGTTTCCAGACATCCGCTTCGATTGCTTCGGCCAGTTGCAGGAGTTGCTTGCCATCGGCACCACCTCGATTAATCAGTACCAGGGCATGACGATCATAAACGCCTGCGGCACCAAATAAGCGCCCGCGCCAACCCGCTTGTTCAATCAGCCACCCGGCGGAAAGCTTGACGGAATCGGGATCATCCAGTGCATAGAGCGGTACATCGGGCCAATTGGCCTTCAGCTTGTTTGCGTGCTGCTTAGATACAATGGGATTGTGAAAAAAACTCCCCAAACTTCCGGGGAGCCATTGGCGCCAATCGGGGAGTTTTTTTCGTCGTACTCGGGTCACGATTTCGGCCATATCACTGGCAACAAGTGAAGATATGGGCTTTTTTTCCGACTTTGAATATGCCTCGGCCTCATCGACCAAACCTGGATAAGCAAAATTCGGCCAATCAGCCGGCGGCCTTTTGTGCAAACGAACCCACACACGCAGGACCAACCATCGATTCGGTTCCGACTTGAACCGGCTGTTGCGATAGCTTAATTGGCATTGTTCGGCCGACCAGCGAAGTGGTGCCTGTTTCTGGCGATCCCATAGCTCGACAGAATCAAGCACATCGGACAACTGCATACCGTAGGCGCCGACGTTCTGTATCGGCGCTGCGCCAACCGTGCCCGGAATTTCGGCAAGACGCTCAAGCCCATACAAGCCCTGTTCTGCGGTCAGACGAACCCAATCATCGAGGCCCAGTCCCGCCTCTGCGAACACCAATACCGTCTCACCCTCGTCAACGAATCCATGATCAGCGGCTTTGATAGCTACGGCTTTATCGATGCGATCCGTGACAAACAGGATGTTGCTGCCTCCGCCTACGACCAGCGTTTGGGGATCGGCAAGCCATTCCTCACGCAACCTGGGATTGGCCAAGGCGCGCTCGATATGGTCGATTTGTAGGAATTGATCCGCGCAGGCATTAACCCGCATGGTATTGCCAACGGGTACATCGTTACGAAGATTAAATCCCGAATTCACAAAAACACCCTATTTGCTTTATTTCTCATCGGCAACAGCTTTGGCTTGGCGTTCCAGCACCTGAATAATGGATTCGACAACGATATTGGGCTGATTGAATGGTGGGTGATCCAAATTGATCATCTGCTGGGTGGCCCAACGGGTCGAGATAACGCCGATACTGCTCGCCGAATCAGCGGGACACAAGCAAAGCCCCGGTCGGCCAAGCGCAGCGGCAAGCCAAGCACTGGCGTTCAGCCCAGTCAAAATATAATGCGCCGTTGCAATTTTCGACCAGTTTTTAAGCAATCGCTGAGCCGAATTAAACGCATGTTCTTCTTCAAGATAAATCACTCGTAATGGCGTCTCATCGATTCGATCTCTAAATTGCTGAAATAATTCAGAATCCCATGGCAGAGAACGCACATCGACAGTTAAATCAGCCTCTGTATTGCCTTCTGCCTGATTTGCCTCAACGGGGGAGGTCAACAAACCGTAGTTGGGCGCAAGATCATGGAGGGAGTAGTTCAGGGCTGCTGCAAACAAAACCCGTATAGCCTGGAGCGGGTGCAGCTCGGGTGGAAGCGGAAATACCGACGAATAATCGTTGTCTCGACGGGGTTGCGATAGATCGGCGATACCAACCCGACGGCAATTTACAAGGCGTGTGAATGCGCGTGTTTGCACTGTGCCGAACGGGTCAATCATGACATCCGGTGTGGGGATCAAATCTGCACAGGCCAACTTGACCCCACGCCGTACCGACCAACCAGAAGGATGCCAACGCGGCAGAGTCAATCCCTTCTCATCCATCACCACGTTACCGGTTACGGCCGGGTGCGCCCTGATGCACTGAGTGATCTCAGGCGTACCGGCGATCGTAATCTTCAAACCCGGAATCGCATCTTGCGCGTCCGTAAACGCGGCCCAAACGGGCAAACTACGCAGGGGATCGGAATCTAAACAAACTAAAATATGCATCCTTCAAACACCGTCCATCACGGGCCGAATGCTGAGTACGGGTTTTGCAGTGGAATCCATCCATCACCTTTCACATCGCCACAACGGCCTTTTATCGAGTCCTCATGCTAAACTTCGCGGCCCGGTTTTCCTAGACATTTATCCTGGACTATTATCTCGGAACTTTTGCGTTTTATGACACTTCAAGCCCCTCGTCGCATTCTGGTGACATCTGCCCTGCCCTATGCCAATGGCCCCCTTCATCTGGGGCACATCATTGAAACCATCCAGACGGATATCTGGGTGCGTGCACAAAAACTGTTCGGTAATGAATGCCGCTATCTGTGTGCGGACGATACGCATGGCACGCCCATCATGCTCAAGGCGCAACAGGAAGGCATTACGCCCGAAGAGCTCATTACGCGCATAGGCAATAGCCACAAGGCCGATTTTGCCGATTTCATGATTGGCTTCGACATATTTCACAGCACCCATTCCGAAGAAAACCGGCGCATGGCCAGTGAAATATTCCAGCGGCTCGACGCTCGTGGTTTGATCAGTCGTAAAACCATCAAGCAAGCCTATGATCCGGAAAAGCAAATGTTCCTGCCCGACCGATTCATCAAGGGCGAATGCCCCAAATGCGGCGCGGCCGATCAATACGGCGACAACTGCGAAAAATGCGGCGCGACTTATAGCCCGACCGACCTGAAGAACCCGCGCTCTGTGCTTTCCGGTGCGACACCCGTCGAACGCGATTCCGAACACTATTTCTTCGACCTGCCGAAAATGGAAGATCAGCTCAAACAGTGGCTGAGCGAGGATCGGGTACAGCCCGCCATCCGCGCCAAGTTACAGGAATGGTTCGATAACGGCCTGCAGGCCTGGGATATTTCACGCGATGCACCCTATTTCGGTTTTGAAATTCCCGGCGCACCCGGCAAATTCTTTTATGTGTGGCTGGATGCGCCCATCGGCTATATCGGGGCCTTCCTTAAACTGGCCGAATCGACAGGGCTTGATTTCGACGAGTACTGGGGCGAGAACGCCCAAAACGAATTGATCCATTTCATTGGCAAAGATATCGCCTACTTCCACACGCTGTTCTGGCCCGCCATGCTCATGGGCGCCGGATTGCGTACGCCGACAGCGGTGTATGCGCATGGCTTTTTGACCCTCAACGGCGAAAAAATGAGCAAATCGCGCGGCACGTTCATCCAGGCCCGCACCTACCTAGACCACCTCGACCCACAGGCCTTGCGCTACTATTTCGCAGCCAAACTAAGCAGTGGAATCGACGACATCGATCTCTCGCTCGAAGATTTCCGGCTGCGTGTCAACTCGGATCTGGTCGGCAAGGTCGTCAATATTGCCAGCCGTTGCGCCGGTTTCATTCACAAGCAGTTCAATAGTGAGTTGAGTGCCGAACTCGCCCACAGCGTGCTCCACGAACAACTCGTGGCCGCCGCCGAATCCATCAAGACACGCTACGAGCGCCGTGAAACCGGCCAGGCCATGCGTGAGATCATGGCTTTGGCTGATCTCGTAAATCAATACATCGATGAACAAAAACCTTGGGCCATGGCCAAGTCGCCCGAAACACCTGCCGCCGTTCAAGGTGTGTGTACCGATGGCTTGAATGCCTTTCGCATCTTGATGACCTACCTCACGCCCGTCCTGCCGGCCATGAGTGCCAAAGCGGCGCAATTCCTGAACCTGACTGAATTCCGTTGGGGCGATCTTGCGCGCCCGATGGTTGGACATAAGATCAACGCCTTTGAACCGCTGATGACGCGCATCGAACAAGCCGCGACGGATGCCCTGCTCAAAGCAACACGAGAAGAGGCCCAAGCCATGAGTCAAGCGAATCCTGCACCAATCCTGGAAGAAAAAACCCTAGGCGCTGAAATCGAACCGATTGCGGAAGAAATCACCATCGATCAATTCTTAGCCGTGGATTTACGTGTGGCACGCATAGTCAATGCAGAGCATGTAGAAGGTGCCGCGAAATTGTTGCGCTTAACACTTGATATTGGCGAAGGCAAAACCCGGCAAGTCTTCGCCGGCATCAAGTCGGCCTATGATCCGGCCGCCCTCGTTGGCCGCCATACCGTCATGGTTGCCAACCTCAAACCCCGCCAGATGAAATTCGGCTTGTCGGAAGGCATGGTACTGGCCGCAGGTGACGGCAAAGGCGGACTATTCATCTTGTCACCCGACGAAGGTGCCACCGCAGGTATGGGTGTTAAGTAGGTTGTAACGCCGTAATCGGCTAACAAAAAACCGAAAAATGGCATTTTTTTGGAAAGAGCGAAACCGCTAATTCTTGCTTTTATCTGGCTTCGATTCCGACTGGGCTTCATCGGTTGAATGATGATGTGTCGGGATACGAGGATCATCGTCATCCATCAAAATACGGTGCGCAGGGCCTTCCAAATCTTCGTATTGGTTATTCTTGATCGCCCAGAATGCAGCCCATACCAAGATACCGGCAATCACCATACTCAACGGTACAAATAAATATAAAACAGTCATCAGGGAACCTCTGAACACAACCACGGCAATAAATTGTGCTTACTGCCTGCTTTTGAGTTTGAGCCTACGCTAAAAAGACAAGTTCCGCATCCTGGAAACAAAAAGCCTGCAGCAAGCAGGCTTAAGCCATTACAGTGCTAGGATCGGCCCGAACTACCCGAAGATCGTAATCCGTTATTACTGCACCGTACCGGCACGTGCTCCGAAGCCAGAGGATTGCCCGTGACGCAAGGCCGCAATGCGCTCATCAAGGGGCGGATGAGACATGAACAAACGACCGAGCGAACCACGGTGGCCAGAAATACCGAACGCAGTCATCTGAGCTGGCAACTGTGCAGGCATGTCGTAATTCAACTTCAGCCGCTCCAATGCAGCAATCATCTTCTGACGACCAGCAAAGCGAGCACCCGCCTCGTCTGCACGGAACTCACGCTGGCGGGAGAACCACATCACGATGATGCTGGCCAAAATCCCGAAGATGATTTCAGCCACGATGGTGGTCACATAAAAGCCGATACCCGGTCCATCGCCCTGATTCTTGAGCAAAACGCGATCGACAAAATAACCGACGATGCGCGCAAAGAAGATAACGAACGTGTTCACCACGCCTTGAATGAGCGTCAAGGTAATCATGTCGCCATTGGCTACGTGGCCAATCTCATGGCCCAATACGGCTTCGGCCTCGTCTCGAGTCATATTGGCAAGCAAGCCGGTGGATACCGCGACCAGCGCGTTGTTTCTGCTCGCACCCGTGGCAAATGCATTGATCTCCGGTGAGTCATAAATCGCGACTTCCGGCATGCCGATTCCAGCCATCTTGGCTTGGCGTTCAACGGTTTGCAGCAACCAGCGTTCGGCTTCGTTTCGGGGCTGTTCGATCACTTCGGCGCCTACGCTGCGTTTGGCCATCCACTTGGACATCAGCAGGGAAATCAGGGAGCCACCGAAGCCGAATACAGCAGCCAGTACAAGTGTGGAGCCATAATTGATGCCAGTCTTATCCATTGTCACGCCAAGGCCGAACACCTTGGAGATGACAAACCAGGCGACGGACAGGACCACCATAACGGCCAGGTTGGTCAGTAAAAACAGAATAATTCGTTTCATGGCAGGAATTCGTTCTCCAAAAGGTTAAAGCAATTCCGGTTCTTTCAGAACCTAGTGCTTATGATCAAGACTCTAACTTAAAGTTTGGTTCATTTGATTTTTTTCAAGTAGCTTTGCATATCATCTCCTGGCACAACATCTCAAGGCGTGGGCGCAAGTGCTCCTATGGCCTCAAGACAATCGCCCGGTTTTCAGATAGACAACCAATCGGGCCTCCTGCAGAAGATCAGTCAGTGTTTGTCGCTCATGTCGCGGCACGGAGAATAGAGGAAGGTTTTTCAGCAGGGTTACATTTTGCACCAGATCCAGATAATCGGCGCTCGACATATATGCCGGGGCAACCGTCAAGGCGGAATCCAGCATGTGATTCGCGCGATCGAAACGCCAGCTCAACCAGAGCATGCCGATAGCATATTCGGCCAACAACCGCTGATCTTCGCGCCGACCCGCCGCCGCGCGCAGAAGTTCGGCTTCACTGACATTCGGCATTTTTGATTCCGCTTGCTGTAAAAACAAGCGTAACTGTCGCTCAAATTGCGGATCGATTTCGAACTTGATCGGCAAAATCAGCTCTTCGTCCATAAGAAGGCCGCTCTGTTATGAATAGCGGCTCAGTTTAGCGCCATCTTGCGGAAGATCGATAAACATCTGGCTCTTTGCGCGATTCAGGCGGCCTGACGCGTTTTTACTAAATCAAGCACACCATCCTGTTTTCGCTGAATGAAATGCCGGACATAACGACGTTGAAGATTCGCCCGTGCCAACCATATAAAAACATCAGCCGTATTGAAATCCTCATCCCAGAACGGTTCACCGCCGATCTGTGCACCAAGACGAAGATATGCCTTCAATAAAGGGGGCATACGAACATCTTGTGCGCTTGATGCATTATCATCTTTCTTGGGGGGAAGCATTCGCAGAGAATTGACCCGTAAAGCATCCGGCGTGAGATGCCGACCACGTAATTGATCCATGATGAGATTGGCCTGAATGCCGCCATCTTCCAGAGAAATGCTCGCGCATCCCATCAGATACATGAACCGGTTGTTTTCCATGAATTGCGCCAAGCCAGACCAAAGACAGCCGATGGTGGCGCCATTTCGATAAGCCGGATCGACACAGGTTCGACCGATTTCCATCACACGGCCTTCCACAGCATTTAAGCGGGAGAGATCAAACTCTCTGGCAGAATAGTATCCTCCGGCAACCTGAGCCTGGGTATCCGTAAGAATGCGTGTACACGCCACCGCTTCGCCGGAATCCAAATCCCGCACCAGCATGTGGTGGCAATAGTCATCAAAATGATCGCTTTCCAGCCCCAATGGCAGGGCACAGTCGATTTTTGCACCCAATTCTTCAACAAAAACCCGATAGCGCAGACGAAAGCAGGCATCGATCTGCTCTTGATTCAGCGCCAACTCGACTTGTAGTCGGCGATCTGAGTCAACTTTGTTTTTTTGCCCTTTGGTTGAAGACGCTTTGTTGCAATCCAAATCCATGACACACCACACCTAGATTGATATGTAATGAAATTTAATCAGCGGATATGTCATTACCGTGTTCGGTCTATTTCGCAACAATGACAAAAACGTGAAATTTTGATGAACGCACGAGAGGGAATTTGAGCGATCCGATTGCGGCCCGCACGCGGTCACGGCAAACTGGGTGCCATTTCAACGCCAAGTGATCACGCCCTTATGAATCTTTATCCATTGATTCGCGCCCTGCTGTTCCGATTCGAACCAGAAACGGCTCACCGACTGACATTTGCCCTGCTTGATCTGGCGGCCAAAACCCCGTGGTGCGCCTACGCGCGCGCAAAGGTGCCCTCAAGTCCGATAGACGTCATGGGGTTGACCTTCCCTAACCGCATCGGTCTGGCGGCCGGGCTCGACAAGAACGGCGATCATATCGATGCCCTCTCATGCCTCGGGTTCGGATTTATCGAAATCGGCACCGTCACCCCACGCGCCCAACCCGGTAACCCGCGACCACGGTTGTTCCGGCTGCCCGATGCCGAGGCGCTGATCAACCGCATGGGATTCAACAACGATGGCCTTAAAACTTTTCTCGACAATGTTCAAAATCGAACCAGCAAAGGCATTCTGGGCCTGAACATCGGCAAGAATTTCGATACCCCGATTGAGCGGGCGCTCGATGACTATTTGATCGGACTCAGAGAAGTCCATCGTTTCGCCGACTACGTCACGATCAATATTTCATCCCCGAACACAAAAAATTTGCGCCAGTTGCAAGCTGCGGATCAGTTCGGCCCCTTGCTCGCAGCATTGAAGAAACAAAAGTACGAACTCGATCAGAAAAACGACCGTCAAGTCCCGATCGTGGTGAAAATCGCGCCCGATCTGAGCGGTGAGGAAATCGAATCCATGGCCCGACTTTTACTTGATGAAGGCATGGATGGCGTGATCGCCACCAACACCACCATCGATCGCGCCATGGTGGCGGGCCTACCGCATGCCGACGAGGCGGGTGGATTGAGTGGCCGGCCGGTTCGCAAGGCCTCGACCGAGGTCATCCGCCAGCTTCGCGCCACGCTGCCTGCCGATTTTCCCATTATTGGCGTCGGTGGTATCGATAGCGCCGCTGCGGCGCTGGAGAAGATCGAGGCCGGCGCGGACCTGCTGCAACTCTATACGGGGTTCATTTACCGCGGGCCGGGGCTGATTGGTGAAATTGCACAGGCTTTGGCTTCAGCGGATCGGGACCGCAGTACTAAATAGTGAATTATTGGGCAGGGGCGGATCGATTTTTACAAACAGGGCAATCCGGATCACGGCGGTACCGAATCGTCCTAAACTCGGCCCGCTTGAGATCGAACAGGGCGAGTCGCCCAACCAGGGTGTCACCAAAGCCAGCCAGTATCTTGATGGTCTCACTGGCCTGCAGGCTACCAATCATACCGACCAGCGGCGAAAGCACGCCCGTTTCACTGCAACGCAGCGCATCCTCTCCTTCTTCCTGATACAAACAGCGGTAGCAAGGCGATTCGGGCAGTCGCGTATCGAACACGGTCACCTGCCCTTCCAAACGGATCGCCGCTCCAGAAACCAGCGGTTTTTGAGCATCAACACAGGCCGCATTGAGTGCAAAACGCAGTGCGAAATTATCCGAACAATCACAAACCAGATCGACATCAGCCAGCAATTCCGGCAGGTTCTCTTTTGTAAGCTTGTTGTGAACAAGCCTAAGTTTTATATCCGGATTGATAGCGGCAATTCGCCGAGCCGCTGAATCGATCTTAAGTAAGCCCACAGAAGCGGTGTCGTGAATCACCTGTCGCTGCAGGTTGCTCAAGTCAACCGTATCAAAATCGGCCAGCACCAATTCGCCCACGCCCGCAGCCGCAAGATACAAGGATACGGGTGAACCCAAGCCGCCCAAGCCAGCTATCAATACCCGGGCGCCACGAATACGCTCTTGCCCCTCATAGTCGATTTCAGGCAGCATGATGTGGCGGCTGTAGCGCAGTAATTGCTCGTCGTTCATTTATAGTTTCAAAAGTTTAACGGAATTGAGTGGGCTTAAAGGTAATGCTGCCAAGGATCATCGCCACGCTCTGTTGAGCCTTGGTGACGAGAGAAACGCTGGCACGCGGAAAGCTGCTCCGCTGTTGGCTTGAATGCCTGATTAGGCATGGGGCAGTTTCCCAAACCCATGGCTTCGCGCTGATTCTCTTCTGAATATTCGATGAGCGCGACTTTGAGCTTGTTCATCAGGGAAGCATCCAGATGAAAGCCCGAGAGTTGTAGATGGCGCCGCAAAACTTTGAGGCAGATCATCTGCAAGTCATATTCAACCCACATGCAGGCGGGGTTTTTGGGTTGTGCATCTTGCACACCGTCCAGATGAACGGCAAATGCGCAGGCTCCCGCCGCCTGATCCCCGTTGTGATGAGGCCCGCGAAAATTGATCTCACGATGTTTGATTCGTTCGGAACTGTCCATCATCCACTCCTGCGCCCCGGAAATATTATGGGGGTGCGCTGCACACATAAGTTCAGATTAACGTAATTTGAGTGTTTTGTGCGCTACAAGTAACAGTACAAGTGGCAGGATGCCGAACTTTAATGACGGAAAGTATCCACCACGTTGGCATTAACCAATAGAAAACTCGACTCAAACTCTCTGTGCAGCGGTGTTTCGCACTTGACCGGCAAGATCGGTTTGGTGCGAAATAGTCTGGAACCCCTTTTGAGCCAGACACTCAGCTACGGCATTTGCCTGATCGTAGCCGTGTTCGAACAGAATCCAGCCGCTCGGCTTCAACCGGGTTGACGCCTGCGCGATGATCTGTCGGTAATCGGCCATCCCCTCATCGTCCGCAACCAGCGCGGTTTGTGGCTCAAAACGCAGGTCACCGATAGTGAGATGAGGATCATCCGGGCGGATATACGGTGGATTGCTGACAATCACGTCCAGGCTCTCCGGTTTAAACATCCCCACCCATGAACCTTGAAGCCACCTGATCGGCAAAGCCGCGTCGGGTCGCAATCGGCGTTCGTTTTCACGCGCAACTAATAAAGCGTCACGACTCAGATCACAACCGAAAACCTGTGTCTGCGGACGCTCAATGGCCAGACTAATGGCAAGCACGCCAGAGCCGGTACCGAGATCAGCGACGGTAAACGCCTGTTGCGGAGGAATCTTTTCCAGCGCCCACTCCAGAAGGTGTTCGGTTTCAGGGCGAGGAATCAACGTGGCGGGCGTAACCAAGAATTCATGGCGCCAGAACGGTTTGAATCCCGTGATATAGGCAACAGGTTCACCAGCCGCACGGCGCTCGAACGCTCTCCGCAATCGCGCAGCCGTAGCTGACGGCAATGGTCGATCCGGTTCCATCAGTTGACGGGCTCGATCAAGACCCGCCAATTGTGTGACCATGCTGCGGATATCGACCATCGCATCGGCATCACCGCCGAGCAAGCATCTAGCTTCGTCGATCAATTCGGCAAGCGGCGTTCCTAGTTCGTAGGTCATTTGAACCACACTATCAATCAGAGCGGCGCCTGAGCCAGCGCCGCCAGTTGGTCGGCCTGATCGGTCTGTCGTAATGGGTGAATGATGGGATCAAGATCACCCAACAGCACACGATCGAGCTGGTATAGCGTCAGATTGATGCGGTGATCGGTCACACGACCCTGCGGGAAGTTATAGGTGCGAATACGTTCGGAACGGTCGCCCGATCCCACGAGTGCCTTGCGCGTGGCCGCTTGTTCCGCATGAGCTTTCTGCCGCTCGGCATCAGCCAGTCGTGCGGCCAGTACACTCAAAGCACGGGCTTTGTTTTTGTGCTGTGATCGCTCATCCTGACATTCCACCACCATCCCGGTCGGCAGGTGGGTCACGCGAATCGCCGAGTCGGTTTTATTGATGTGCTGCCCGCCAGCGCCCGAAGCGCGAAACGTATCGATTCTCAAGGTAGAAGGATCGAGCGTGATGGCCTCCGATTCCGGCACGACCGGCATCACGGCGACCGTGGCAGCGGAGGTATGAACGCGGCCTTGGGTTTCCGTGGTCGGCACACGCTGTACGCGGTGCGCACCGGATTCGAACTTAAGCGCTGCGTACACACCATCGCCGCTGATCTGGGCGATGACTTCGCGGTATCCACCATGCTCTCCCGGTTGTTCGGAAAGAATTTCGGTACGCCAGCCTTGGGCATCGGCGTATTTCAGATACATGCGCAACAAATCGCCCGCGAAGATGGCGGCTTCATCCCCTCCGGTACCGGCTCGAATTTCAAGGATGACATCACCATCATCGGCCGGATCATGCGGCAACAGATGAACCTTGAGCGCTTCATCCAGCGTTTCAATTTCAGTCTGCAATTCCTTCATTTCTTCGAGAGCCAGTGCGGCTATCTCGCGATCAGGCTCCTTGCTCATGTGTTCGGCTGCCAGCAAATCGGCTTTCGCCTTTTGATAGCGATCGAGCACCACAACGAGATCGTGCAGACGCGCGTGCTCTTTCGACAGGCTGCGGAATCGATCCTGATTGTTGATTACCTCCGGATCGGACAACAACGCATTGAGTTCGTCATACCGTTCGGACAGGGCGAATAACCGATTCAACAGAGCAGATGGGAGCATGGAGCATTCAACAAGAGAGGGGAGAACGAAATCCCGACAAGCAGGATGAAGGATTAAAAATCGAAGATACGACCCGGCTAAGACGACGGGGAATCGCCACCCAGACCGAGTACGTTCTGAACCGCATGAACGGCGGTCAAATCACCCGTAGCGCAGGCTTCACGCAGCACGACGGTGGGGTGATGAATGAGCCGATTGGTCAGGGTGTGCGCCAGGTAATCTAGGGTTTCCTCGGGAGATTTGCCCGCCGCCAGCAATGCCTTCGCCCTGAACAGAACATCATCCCGGCTTTGCTCTGATTGGCGTCGATAGGACTTGATCAGTTCCGCGCCCGTCTGCAATTGCACCCATTCGAGGAAATGACCAACTTGCAGGCTGATGATTTCTTCCGCCTGTTCCGCTGCGGCGGCACGGGATTTTTGACCTTCATCGATGACAGTTTTTAGATCATCGACGGTATACAGGTACACATCCTGCAAATCGCTCACTTGCGGTTCGATATCACGAGGAACAGCAATATCCACCATAAAAATCGGGCGGCGCTTACGCTGTTTTAATGCCTGCTCTACCGCCCCTTTACCCAACACGGGTAGTGGGCTGGCGGTTGAGGAAATAACCACATCGGCTTTATGCAAATGAGCAGGAATGTCGGTGAGACCGATAGCGAGCCCGCCAAACTGTTCAGCCAAGTGGTGGGCTCGGTCGATGGATCGGTTGGCCACAATGACTTGCTTGAGCCCACTGCCCTGAAGATGACGGGCGCACAGTTCGATTGTTTCGCCTGCGCCAATCAAAAGGGCAGTCTTTTGGGATAGATCACCGAAAATCTGCTTGGCGAGACTCACGGCAGCAAATGCCACGGATACCGGGCTGGCGCCAATCTGTGTATCTGTACGTACCTGCTTTGCCACCGAGAACGTGTGCTGGAATAACCGACTCAAAACAGGCCCCAATGCCTGAGCGTCTTGAGCGATGGTGAAGGCATCCTTGATCTGGCCAAGAATTTGCGGTTCACCCAGGACCATGGAGTCCAAACCGCAGGCAACGCGCATCAGGTGTCGAATGGCCAGTTCATCGCGATGGTCGTACACGTACGGGGCGATGGCTTCCGGCGGCAACTTGTGAAACGCAGCCAGCCATTCCACCAGATTTTCACGCACACATTCCGAACGGGTATAGATTTCCGTCCGATTACAGGTAGAAACGATGGCCGCTTCCTTCGCCCCACAACCATGAATCAGCCCCTCAAGCGCAGACGACATGCGCTCCGGCCCGAAGGCGATGCGCTCACGCACATCCACCGGGGCCGTTTTATGATTCAAACCAAACGCAATGAGTGACATAGTTGCGAATTATAGCCTGTCGGAGTCGTATTGAGCAGCCGCACGATACAGCAAGCCAGCGATTATATAAGTAAACACTGAAATATGACCGGGAAAATTTGCATGGTTAATTATTTCCGACCCAAGTCATTCAAGGGTAGGCGCTGCCGATTGCGGTATTGCGGCCAGTAGCGCAACGAAGCCCAGAATAGTGCGACCAGACCCAATGCAGCGACCGACCAATTGGCCCATTGGCCCAAGGGATAACCGGCATTGAACCAGGGCGAAGATAGTGCACAGATTGCGGTAACAACGATGCCCGCGGGTAGCGGCCATCGCGCATGATTCAGACTTGACCATCGATTCAACCAAAGCTGCGCCAACATGACAGAAATTAAACCAATAACTGCCCCCGCCAGCACGTCGGTCGGCCAATGCACGCCCACCGCCATTCGAGAGACACCCAGCACCGCGGCTGCGAGCAGCACCAAAGCAGACCATCCGACCGATAAACGAAGGCCGACAATCAATAGTCCAGCCAGCGTGAACGCAGTAACGGCATGGCCTGAGGGGAAACTACCGTGATCGAGCCTGTGCCCGATGAGATGCATCGCGTCCGCTGCCAGAACGGCGGGCGGTCGAGGCACATCGAGAATCGGTTTTATCGAGTGGGTGATGGCGGTCGCAATAAGTGCGGAAAGCAGCAGCAATGCACCGAGGCGCGGTCGCCAGAGCATAAACGGCAACAACAAGCCCAGAGCCAGATAAGTGTCGGCCATAGCGGTCATCCCCGACCAGAAACCTGGCGCCAAAGGCCCGAGATTATTGAACGCATGGAAGATGGCCACACGGGCACCCGGTAGAGCCTCAACAAGAATCAAGGCCAACGATGCCGTCATACTGAAACCACAGGCCAGACGAACACCCGGCAATTGAGAAAAGTTCATGTTCGAAGACACGTGGTGTTTTGACAGGTTCATCGTGCAGGCTCATCAGGTTGTGACTTCGATTGACACCAATTGGCATCCTCAAGTTCAGTCAGAGCCGACGGGCGCACATGATAGGACTTCACTTCCTTCGATTCGTAATACGTGCGCGAGAGCATTTCCGAAAGCACGCCCGTGGTCAGAATCTGAACCGCAATCAACACCAGCATGATGCCGACCATGAATAATGGCCGATCACCAATTTGCTCGCCCATTATTTTCAAAACCAGAAGATAGGCCAGAACCAGACCCCCCAGCGTGCCGAACCCCATACCCAGCATCCCGAAAAAATGCGCAGGGCGGGCAGAAAAACGCATAAAGAAATACACGGAAATCAGATCGATGATGACCCTGAACGTGCGTGACAAACCATATTTTGACGTACCGGCCGTGCGCGCATGATGCGCAACCACTTCCTCCTGAATCCGACTTGGCGAGGTTTGCGTTGCCAACCAGGCAGGGATGAAACGATGCATCTCACCGTACAGACGGACACCTTTAATGATTTCGGCACGAAACACTTTCAGGCTGCAACCGTAATCATGCAGCGTGACGCCCGTAATTCGTCGAATCAATCGATTGGCAATTTTGGAAGGGACTTTGCGCAGCCAGAGGTTATCCTGCCGGTTCTTGCGCCAGCCAGCCACCAAGTCAAGGTCTTCACGCAACAGGCGATCCACCATGCGCGGAATATCGATGGGATCATTTTGCAAGTCGCCATCCAGGGTAGCGATCACCTCCCCACGGGCAAAGTCGATACCCGCCTGCATGGCCGCCGTCTGGCCGAAGTTGCGCGCCAGAGGGACCAATCGCACATGCGAACCATACTCTGCCCTACCCTGCTCGATCATTTTCACGGTGCGATCACTCGAGCCATCATCCACCAGCAGCAATTCCCATGGTGCGGTGTAGTTCGCCAAGGCCTCATGCACACGCTTGATTAACGGCGCGATATTTTCCTGCTCATTAAATACGGGGATCACCAGGGACAGACTGGCTGATTGATGAGCTTTCGACGCAGGCGAATCCACTGGCGCAGAGCCCATTGGCTCTGTAGTGTTCGGAGTGGAAGACTTTGGGGATTCTGCGTGCGGCATGAGCGAATATCCTGAACGGAGCCGTTAAATGCGGTCCGAAAATAGTGGTCTTTAGACAAAAGGTGGCTGATTTTAAGCCATTTCGAGCTTAAATGCGTCCTTGGGAAGCTAAGACGGCTGCATGCGACAAATTAGTGAACCGAAGGGCACTTCGAAATACCCGTGATTCGTCATTCCCACGAAAGCGGGAACCCAGAAAAATCAAGGCACTGGATTCCCACCTGCGCGGGGATGACGGCTTCAGTTGCATCGTGCAGCAGCGCGGTGAGGGTGGATTGCCGCCTACACGGGAATGACTGGTTTTTCAAGCTTCCCCGAAGATGTATCAACCGGAACAATCTCGGGCCATGTCAACTGCAAGCGCTGCAACAAACGAGACAAGGGGGTAATGCCGACAAACACCTCCACTATTTGACCATTTCGAACAAGCAGCATCGTCGGCGTTCCCATAATGCGCAGCGTTTGTGCTAGCTCTCTATGCTCCAGCACCGATAAGCAAAAGACCCTACCCGGATATCGTTCAGCGATATTTGCCAGAGCCGGAGCCATTTTGCGACACGCACCACAATTTGGCGCATCGAAAGCTACCAGAACATTCATATCCGAACGATCTTCAAACGAATTTACCGAATGGTCGGATCCTTCCGTGGACTGACAGGCATGCACTAATTGCTCAGGTACCGTTTGCCCCCGCATTGATTTTGCTCGCCGCACCACCAACCACTGCCCCAAAAGGATCAAGAGCACCAAGGCAAACAATACAGCGGGGACGGTCATATCGGGCATGGTCTTGTATCCGTGTGTTATCGAATCAGTTTTGCTCGCAGCGGCCTATCGGTGGGCAGGAAACGACATATGCAAGCAGTCAGAACGTAGAATAATACAGAACCAAATCCATCAGCCACGGTCTCGTTTATTACTCGACAACCCGCCATGAGGCATGACATGCGTTTTAACCATTCTAACAAATCATCAATCGCCGGCCTGATTGAACTGCTCTCACAAGTGGAAAGCAAGCGCAAACAGGGCTTCAGAGAAAAGCCGGATGCGCGCGCTCTGGCCCAGCGATGGCACCCAGAAACGGGTTTCAAAGTCATTCACCATCCTGCGCTGATCCCGGTTGAAGAACTTCTCCATCGAGAGAAACAGCTTGAACAGATCGAACGAAATACACGCCTGTTTCTGAGTGGCAGGCCAGCCAATCATGTGCTCCTTTGGGGTGCTCGCGGAACTGGAAAGAGTTCGATCATCCGAGCAATCCTCACCCGTCACGGAGGGAAAGAGCTGGGCATGATCGAACTGGATCGGGGAGGTCTGGCGGCTCTGGGCGTTCTGATTCAAATCTTGGGCGATCAGGATCGAAAATACATTCTATTCATTGATGATCTGTCGTTTGAAGCGAACGATGCCAGTTACAAGGGCTTGAAAGCCTTGCTGGATGGCTCCCTGATGGCACCACCGGATAACGTGCTTGTCTACGCCAGCTCCAACCGCAGGCACCTGCTCCCGGAATCCATGCAGGACAATCTCGCCGCGCAAGTGGTTGAAGGCGAGCTTCACGAAGGCGATGCGATCGACGAGAAAGTGTCATTATCAGAGCGGTTTGGGTTATGGCTGGCATTCCATCCTTTCAATCAAGATCAATATCTCGATATCGTGCGGGCGCAGATCGAAACCTTCGAGGCAGCGTCACCGGAACAAACCCGCGAAATCCGTGATGAAACGAATTGGCGAAAAGAAGCGCTGATGTTCGCCCGCCTGCGCGGGTCACGAAGTGGACGCGTTGCACAACAGTTCGTGCGTTACTGGCTCGCAGAAAAACTGACAGACATTTGAGCACAACAGATAAACCCATCTTTAAATGACAAAAGAATGAAACAAAAGTTATCTAATTAACAACACCTTCGGTTCATTTCAAACCTCAGGGTGAAAAACTGCTTGTAATTGATGACTTTTGCTTTAATGTCAGTATTGTGTTTATCAAGGCGCAAATAATTGCGCCCCACCATAAACACCCGAAGGGTGCGTTTTAGTGCTATACAAACCCTTTGGTTGAAACGATAGCACGTGTACGAGAGTATTTTTTCCGATGATTAATATCTATGTTGGCAACCTGTCCTATCAATCTGGCGATGCAGACGTTCGTTCTGCTTTCGAAGCTTTCGGCGAAGTTAAATCCGCCAAAGTAATCCAAGACATGGCGACAGGTCGCTCTAAGGGTTTCGCGTTTGTTGAAATGGCAGACAAAGCTGCTGGCATGACTGCCATCGAGCAACTGGACAATACCGACCTGAACGGTCGCAACATTCGTGTCAACGAAGCCCGTCCTCGCGAGCGTACCAATGATCGCGGCGGCGATCGTGGTGAATTCCGTTCACGCCACTAAGCCTAAAACCTTTTAGGTAATACGCTTAGATACAGTACGAGCCATCGGTTTACCGCCCTTGGCTCTGGTATGAATCAGAATTTACAGAAGACTCGGAAGGGTCTTTTTTTTCGCCTGCAATTTAGGAAACCCGAAGCTTAACCACATCTGTCAGCGGTCAGAATCTTGCAAAACCGGCAAATGATATAGATACATATCAAAATGTTGTGCGGGTACGAGACGACTCTCCTCTATTCCCGGCACCGAAAATGCCAAACTGAGTAACACAGCATTTGCCTTCATCTCGCGTCCCGCCTTTCTCCAGACCTGAAGCATGGGTTCCGGAGACAAGAATGCGAATACCACATCGTACGGCGACCAATCCATTTTCCAGAAATCGCCAAAATGAATCGTGCAATTGCTTTGCTTGCGGCTGCGCCAGCGTGCGATCAGGTACAACACCGGCGCACTTTCAATCCCGACGAATTGCGCATCAGGCAGCGCTTGTGACAATCGAAGCAATAAACGGCCATCACCACAACCGATATCCAGCAAGGAGTGGTGTTTTTCCTGAAGCATGAAATCGGCAAGAACGCGACTGACCATGGCATCAGAACGGTAGAGTGGAATTCGATTGAAAATGGCATTCCACTGCAAAGCCATCAAAATCACAGCGGCAACGAGAAACCAAACTGGATTAATCGTTAATGAAAGCAATGCAGCCAGTGGCATAGCAAGCAGTACAGGACGCCACCAAGAAGGAAGTAGCCGCCAACCGAAAGTCATCGCCAGTACGCCTGCCACGATGGCAGCCAACCACAATGGCAGATGTGGCAAACCCTTATCACGAAGTAAATAAAGCAGACCAGCGGTAATGGCGACACCAAGGCTCAATACAATCAAGGCGAGAACAAAGCCGAGTAAGCGAGGCATTGGGGCAGATTATGGTTTGGCTGTTGCAGGCTGAGCGGGCGCTGGGGGCACAATACCGGGATTGGTGATCGTGCCTGTTATTCCCTCGATCGTTGTTTCAGGCGTGCTTGTTGTCGGCGTAGCCGGGGTTTGAATAAGATCGGCAGGTGCTGTCGTTGCGGAAGCGTTGGATTCTGGTTTATCCGTGGTTTTATCCGCACCGAAATCCATGGGGTGCAGAACACGTTCAGCGGCGCTGTCGTTCATGACGATGATTGAAATCCGTCGATTCCGTGGATCGGCTGGATCCGATGGAATGAATGGCAAGGCGGCCGCCATGCCGACGACACGTAACATTTTCGACTCATCGTAACCATCCTGAACCAACTCGCGCCGGGCGGCATTGGCACGATCCGCCGAAAGTTCCCAGTTGGTACGATCCACACCGTTGTAGGGAAGCGAATCGGTATGGCCGGTGATACTCAGACGATTCGGCAACTTGTTGATGACCGGCGCTAGTTTTTTCAGAATCTCGGCGGCATAGGGTTCAAGTCGAGACGAACTGATCTTGAACATGGGGCGATTGGCTTGATCGATGATCTGGATGCGCAATCCATCCCGAGTCATGTCCAGTTTGATCTGATCTTTGTAAGCCTTGAGGGCTGGATCGACATTGATCAGGGACTCGAGCTCTTTTTTCAGATTTTCGATCCGTTTCTTGTCTTCTTCCTCAATTTTCTTCCGTGCCTCTTCCTCGGTCATCTTCTTCTGATCGGTCTCGATCTTCGCCGGGGGCTCGCTCCCATTGCGGACCTGCCCTTCTTTGCGCGTCAGATCCTCACCACCTGCATTGATCAGACTGACAGACATACCGGAGCTCGGGCCACCTTCCAAGGTTACCTTAACCGGATTATTGAAGTAATCCGCGATGCCTTTGAGTTTAACTTCACCAACCGAACCCAACAGCCACATCAACAGGAAGAAGGCCATCATCGCAGTCACGAAGTCGGCGTAGGCAATCTTCCACGCCACACCATGATGGCCGCCATGACCTTTGTTGACCTTCTTGATGATGATCGGTTTGGATTGATCCGGCTGTTCGGCCATCAGAATGATCTCGAAGAGAAATGAGCGGGCATCGGTACGTTATTTTTTCTTGAGGAACTCTTCGAGCTCCTGGAAGCCGGGGCGATCAGAAGAAAAGAGCACCTTGCGGCCAAATTCGGCGGCTACTTGAGGCGGGTAACCATTCATAAAGGCAATCATTGCCGCCTTGATGCTCTGGTAGTACTTGGTGGAATCGTTAACCTTGTGCTCAAGATTGGCTGCAACGGGCGCTACCAAGCCATACGATACCAGAATACCCAGGAAGGTACCCACCAATGCAGCCGCAATGAGCCCGCCGAGCACGGCAGGTGGCTCGGCAACTGATTCCATGGTGTGCACCACGCCCAAAACCGCGGCAACAATACCGAACGCTGGCAGACCATCGGCAATTTTCGCGATATTAGTACCGGGCAGCGAAGCCTCCTGGTGGTGCGTGTCGATATCGATATCCATAAGGTTATCGATCTGATGCACATCAAGCGTGCTCGACACCATCAGTCGCAAGTAATCGGTAATGAAATCCAATGCATGGTGATCGGCCAATACGCTGGGTGCTTCCTTAAAGAGCGCACTATTCTGCGGATCCTCGATGTCTTCCTCAATGGCCATCAAACCTTCTTTACGCGCACGGGTGAAGATGTGATAAAGCAAGGCCAACGTCTCCATGTACAGGGCTTTTTTGTATTTTGACCCCTTGAGCGCTGTCGCGAAACCGCCCATCGTCGCCTTCATGGTTTTACCGGAATTGCCTGCAACGAAGGCGGCCAGAGCAGCACCGATGATGATGATGTATTCAACGGGTTGTACCAGCACGATGAGGTGGCCGCCTGCAAGCGCAAAACCACCCAGCACGGCACCAAACAACAAGACCCATCCAATGATTACGTTCATGCTTTTCCTGTCTTTAACCGTGCGGCTGATCGCGCCGCATACCGGTTGTGTTCATCCAATTGAGTCAATGACCCAGCGCTTTTCCGGTAATTTCCGCCAGATCGGCTGAGCAATCCGGTCGATCATGGATTTTTTTCAATGCCGCACGCATCAACGCCGCACGATTACCGTCAAAACGTTTCCACGTATTGAATACCGAAGCCATCCGCGCTGCAATCTGCGGATTCATGGCATCGAGCTCGATGATGCGATCTGCCAACCATTGGTAACCCGAGCCACTACTATCGTGGAAACGCAACGGATTGATTCGCGCAAAACTACCAATCAGGGCACGAACTCGATTTGGGTTCTTGATGGAGAACGTTGGATGTTCCATCAAGCCCTGCACGCGAGCCAATGCATCCTCATCACTGCGTTGCGCCTGTAGCGCAAACCACTTATCCATGACCAGCGGATCATGCCGCCAACGCGCCTCGAACGCCGTCAACACGTGCTCAAACTCGGCAGAATCGCTCACGCTCAAAGCAACTAAGGCGTTAAAGGATTCGGTCATGTTATCGGCACGTTCAAATTGTTCTTTAGCCAATTGTGTCCATGCCGAGCGTTTCAAGCTACACAGATAGGATAAAACCTGTCGCCGCAACTGCCGCTGGCCTGCCGCGCGGGATTCGAAGCGGTACACGCCATCCTGAGCGTGGCTTTGATAAATCAACTGCAACGTCGACTCCCATTCCGCTGCCAGTTGCTGACGCAGCCGCGCACGCTCATGGTGTATCCATTCGACGGGCGTGTCGTGATCAAACTGATCAGCCAGATAATTCTCGCTGGGTAATGCGATGCACTCAGCCACGAACATCGGATCCTGAACCGCCTCAAGCAATAACTGCCCGAACGCCTTCGAGAGATCTTCGGGCAAGGCATCTTCACCGACCGAACCGACATCCATAGCCATTCTGATACGGCCCAACAGGCAACGCTGGATACGTCGCTGGAAAGCATCCCAGCGGTTGAATGCATCGGTATCGGCACGGCTCAGCACGCCAAGCGCCTCATCGGAATAATCGTACTGAACCTCCACCGGCGCGGTGAAGCCACGATTGAGTGAAGGCACGAGCAAATCGGCGTGTTTTTTCTCGATCGAAAACGTCCAGGACTGGGACAATTGTTCGACAATCAAGATGTGCTCAGCCTTGCCATCGAGCAATACGGGTTGCCCCGCCTCGTCAAACAAGGCAAAACCAAAGGGCAGCATGTAGGAGTGCCCTTTGGCAGACTCTGGCACCATCTGCTCGATATTCAGAATGTATTGGCCTTCAAGGTATTCATCGCGAACAAGCAGTTTGGGCGTACCCGCCACGTCGTACCACTGCCGGAATTTGGCCAGATCGAGATCACTGACTTCGGCCATGCAGGAAACAAAATCCTCGATGGTGACTGCCTGACCGTCAAAACGCTCAAAATACAGATCCGTACCCTGACGGAAGGTGTCTGCACCCAGCAAATTGCGCAGCATCCGCACCACTTCCGCGCCCTTGTTATATACCGTTGAAGTATAGAAGTTGTTGATTTCACGATAGGCTTTGGGCTGCACCGGATGCGCCTGCGGCCCCGCATCCTCGGCGAACTGAACTTGCCGCAGTAAATTGACATCGGCGATACGCTTGACAGCGCGCGAACCCATATCGGCAGAGAACTCCTGATCGCGGAACACGGTGAAGCCTTCCTTGAGTGAAAGCTGGAACCAGTCCCGACAGGTGACGCGATTACCCGACCAGTTATGGAAATATTCGTGCGCAACCACGGACTCGATTCCGGCGTAATCGCCATCGGTGGCGGTATCCGGCTTGGCCAGAACGTAACGCGAGTTGAAGACATTCAACCCCTTGTTTTCCATCGCGCCCATATTGAAGTCGTCAACAGCCACAATGTTGAAGACATCAAGGTCGTATTCGCGACCATAAACCTGCTCATCCCAACGCATCGCATGCTTGAGCGACGCCATGGCATGGTCGCAGCGGTCGGCATTATGCGCCTCGACATAAATACCCAGTTCAACGGTTTTGCCCGACTGAGTGACGAATTCATCCGTGATCCGTGTCAGATTACCGGCCACCAGCGCGAACAGATAAGACGGCTTGGGGTGCGGATCCACCCAGCGTGCCATGTGCTTGCCATCGGCGCATTTTTCAGTGGCGACGGGATTACCGTTCGACAACAGAATGGGGTAAAGATCGGCTTCGGCGATCAAGGTCACGGTGTAACGGGAAAGCACATCCGGACGGTCAATAAAATAGGTGATTCGGCGGAAGCCCTCTGGCTCGCATTGGGTGCAGAAATTCCCAGCCGATTGGTACAGTCCCTCCAAAGCCGTATTGGAAGCAGGATCAATCCGGTTTTCGATCACGACGTGGGCTTCATCCAGGACATCGGGAATGGTGAGCGTCGTCTCGGTTAGAACATATTGATTTTCCGTCAGCGCACGTCCATCGACCTGCACGCTCAGCAGTGCCATGTGCTCACCATTGAGCACCAACGCACGATCATGGGCGCCATTGCGATGGATTTTCATCTGCGAGCGCACATGGGTCTGGCTAGGCGAGAGATCAAACGTCAAATCGACCGTATCAATCAAAAAATCCGGCGGGGTGTAGTCTTCAAGGCGAATTTCAACAGCGGATTGCTCGGCAGAGGGCATAAAAAGTTCCAGCAGAGATTGAATTAAAATCGAATAAAAGAACCCATGGTCTGACGCTCAGGTTCTTTGGCTCACCAGACGTGCCACCAGCTCCGAAGACCGAGGTCATCAGTACACAAGACGCGACAGTCACCAGAAGTAACATAGCACCCACGTCGTGCAAGGCTTGCTCGAGAGTATAAACGCAATAAACACTCGAAATGCAACCAACCAATCACAATTCCAACAACCCGGCCTTCATTCAGTGCCGTGCCTCTGAAGATCATGTTCAAGCAGGCCCAAAACAAGCCCTTGAATACATCTCAGCATCATTACTGTTTCGTTAAGGCAGAGCATTGAACCTTACGGCATAATGTCGGCTCGTTTGTGGAGGAAATCATGTTTTTTCGTCAATTATCTGTCTATCGTCTCGAATCCGAATGCCCGGACTTTTCTACCCTCAATACCGCATTGAAAGAACACCCCTTCTCCCCGACACGACCGCAGCAGGCCGAGTCGGTCGGCTGGCAAACCGCCATCGGCGAACAGTATGTTCATGAGACCGATGGTGCCGCACGCATCGTACTGCAGCGTGAAGAGCGTAGCGTGCCTTCATCTGTTGTTCGTGACATGGCAGATCAACGGCTGCTCGCCCGGGCCGGCACCACCGGTGAGCCCAGCAAAGCGGAAAAGATCGCCATGCGCGATGCGGTTTTGCTGGAACTGCTCCCTCAGGCATTTCCCCGGCAATCGAACACCCAAGCCATCATTGACACCAAGAACCAGCAAGTGTGGTTCGATACACTCACGGCAACCAAGATCGAGCGCACCAGCAACCAACTGCGCGAACAGATTGGTCAATGGCGTATGGTGCCTTTTTTTGGCGTACAGGATATTTCAGCTCATCTCGCCTCATGGCTGCTGGGCACACCCCCGACCGGATTTGACATCGGTGAAGGAGCCAAGCTGGTTGATTTGCGCGAAGGTGGTACTGTGACGGTATCCAAACTTGCGCTGCCGGATCCGCACGTGGTCGCTCATTTACACGAAGGCATGAAAGTCGATCAACTGGAGCTGATCTGGCGTGAACAAATCCGGTTTACCTTGCGTGCCGATGGCGGTCTGGCCAAAATCAAGTCGACTGAACTTCTGGATACAGACGACTCGGGGGAAATGATTGACGACGCCGACCAGCAACTCGATGCCGATCAACGCCTGATGGTGGGCGCACTGCGTCAACTGATTCAGGATCTGGCGAATGTTTTAAAAGACAACACCCCCACGCACTGAACATCACGCAACAAACAACAAACACTTATTCAGACAATTGCAGGAAGACCCAATGACGACGCCTGAAGCCACGCTCACTGCCATCAGCCCTGTTGATGGACGTTATGCCCGCCAAACCGAGCCATTACGAGCCTTTTTCAGTGAATTTGCCCTGATCAAGTACCGTGTCCTTGTCGAAATCGAATGGTTCAAGGCCTTGAGCGCCCACCCCGGTATCAGCGAGGTCCCCGCGCTTTCGCAGGCGGCGCGTCAACACCTCGATGAAATTGCAGAACAGTTTTCCATCGCGGATGCCGAACGCGTCAAAACCATCGAACGCACCACCAACCACGATGTCAAAGCCGTCGAGTACTTTCTTAAAGAACAGGTAGCCGATTTCGCCGAACTGCGTGACCTCAGCGAGTTCTTCCATTTTGCCTGCACGTCCGAGGACATCAATAACCTCGCCTACGGGCTGATGCTTAAGGGCGCGCGCAGCGAAGTGCTATTGCCTGTCATGGAAGAAATCATCGCCGACCTGCGCGCCAAAGCCCATGCTTGGGCCGCAATCCCACTGCTGTCCCGCACGCACGGCCAACCCGCTTCACCCAGCACCATCGGCAAGGAAATCGCCAATGTGTTGGCGCGACTGATGCGTCAGCGCGAACAAATCGAAGCCATCCAACTCTTCGGCAAGATCAACGGCGCGGTGGGCAATTTCAATGCGCATCTGGCCGCCTACCCCGAACTCGACTGGCCTGAGTTCTCCGAGAACTTCATCCGTTCGCTGGGACTGACACCAAACCCGTACACCATACAGATTGAACCGCACGACTACATTGCCGAGCTGTTTGACGCGGTAGCGCGCTTCAATACCATCATGATTGATTTTGCACGCGACATCTGGGGCTCGATTGCCCTCGGGCATTTCAAACAGCGCGTCGTAGCCGGTGAAATCGGTTCCTCCACGATGCCGCACAAGGTCAATCCGATCGACTTCGAGAATGCCGAGGGCAATCTCGGCGTGGCGAATGCCCTGCTCACGCATTTGGCGCAGAAACTGCCCATCAGTCGCTGGCAACGTGACCTGACCGATTCCACCGTGCTGCGCACGCTCGGTGTCGGCCTGGCCCACAGCCTGATTGCCTACCGTTCATTGCTCAAGGGGCTGGGCAAACTGGAAGTCGACGAGGCACGCCTGCGGGCCGAACTGGATCAGAACTGGGTCATTCTGGGCGAAGCCATTCAGACGGTCATGCGACGCTACGGCATGGAAAATCCTTACGAACAACTCAAGGCGCTCACCCGCGGGCAAACCGTCGATGCCAAAGCCATGCGGGTATTCATCCAGCAACTGGACGGCATCCCGGATGAAGCAAAGGAACGGCTGATTGCCATGACACCGGCCGACTACACAGGCAACGCGGCCGAAATGGCTGTGAAGATCTAACCGATACGCCGCCATGACGCTACCCGCCGACTGGATCGCCCATCTCCAACAGACACCACTACCCGTGCGCGCTGAAGTGCATCGACAGTTGACGGCGTTGCTGCAACGGGATGAAATCGATCAGGGCGAGTTGGTGGGGTGGCTGCGACGCGACCCAGGTGCCTGTGGTTTTGTCATGGGGTCTGCCGCCCGGGTACAACGGGCAAAGCAACGTGATGCGCCGCACAGTCTGGATCATGCATTGTCTTTGCTGGGTGACACGTGGAGCCGGCAACAGATTCCCAAATTACCCATCCTTGAAGAAACCATTACGGACGAACTGCAATTGGCAGGTTATCTCGTCGCCGTTGCACGTAGTCTGCATGCCGCGCGCCACGCAGAAAGCTGGTTGGTCGAACTGCGTGACACCAGCTACGAAATCGTGGTGGTAGCCACCCTGCTCCATAATTTTATTGAGTTGGCTTTGTGGCGCGACGCGCCTGAATTGATGCGCCTGGCCTTGACTCAGGTTCGGGACAACAAGATCAGCACACTGGGGCACGCCATTAAGTCTGCTTTGCAAACCGAAGGCATAACACTGAATTTATTAGAAAAATCACTCAACGATTTCTATTACTTGCCTACACAGTTATTTGAGGATGAAGCCGCCACACCCATTCTCGCGCGTCAACATCAAACCATCGTACTTTTGGCTAGACGCATCAGCTTTTTCAGTGAGATGGGTTGGTATCACCCGCAAATCATTGCAACACAAAAGGAAATTTCCGATTTACTGAAACGTGACTGCGCGGCAACTGATCAATTAATTCATCAAGTTGCGGTGCAAACCGCACGTGAATTCGAGCCCATGGGCTTTTACAGCACCGCAGCACTGTTGATCGATAGTGCTTCGGTACCAAGGCACTGGCCGCTCCCCGCGCAATACGGACTGCAGCCAAACACACAAGAACAGGCTCTGCTTAACTTCTCACGCCGAGCAACATCGCAGGCACTCACGCCGAACAATCTCATCAAGTCCCTCATGTCGTGTTTGATCGAGGATTTGAAACTGGTTGAATTCATCATTCTCAGCAGAACGTCTTCTGCTCTCAATCTTCAGGTCAATGTCAACAAACGGGGGTCGGGTTCAGCCATACCCAAAGAAGTCACTCTGGCAGAAAACCCTCTGCTTGCCCGACTAATGACCGGGATGAAAGGTTTGGTTATTTCGAGGGAAAACCGTTACAAGTTAAAGCCTCTGCTTGATGTGAACGGCCACATGTTGATTGAAAAGGATTGTTTTTTGCAGTCTTTGAGCATCAAAAACGAGCCATTCGTCCTGATTGTAATCGACACACGTTCAGAAGAGGATATCGCGCCAATTCGGGCATTGATGACGCATCTTCAGACATTCTGGCAATTTTGAGGCAATCCTTACCGCTGGGCCAATGCCCATTGGATGTGCCGATCCAGTTGATCACTCACCTGCCCGTATCGTGCCTGCAACGCCTCTATGGCCGGTGTATTGTCCGGTTGATTACGCAACAGATTCCCCAGGGCCACGGCCACATTACGCAACCAGAGCTGCCAGCCGATCCGACGGATCGCCATGCCTTCGGTTTTGTGCAAAAAGGTCCGCTCATCCCACAGAAATAATTCAATCAGACCCGGTGCATCCAGACCGTGGCGCGCACGAAAATCGGCATCGGCCGCTACACGGGCAAATCGATTCCAGGGGCAAACCAGCTGGCAGTCATCACAGCCGTAAATCCGATTCCCCATAGCAGGGCGCAATTCCTGCGGGATGTCGTCTTTGGATTCAATCGTGAGATAGGAGATGCACCGGCGGGCATCGACCACCCCGTCAGCGACGATGGCTTGTGTCGGGCATACGGTAATGCAGGCGGTACACGATCCACAGTGGGATTCAACCGGCTCATCGAGCGGCAAATCGAAGTCGATGAACAACTCCCCCAGAAAAAACCAGGAACCTGCCTGCCGGTTTAAAATCAGGGAATGCTTGCCCTTCCAGCCGATGCCTGCTTTCTCGGCTAAACCAGTCTCATAAACCGGCGCCGAATCCACAAAAGCACGAAAACCGAACGGGCCGATTGCATCTGTAATTCGTTCAGCGAGTTTTTGCAGGTTCGACCGCAACACCTTGTGATAATCGCGCCCCAGCGCATAACGGGAAACATAACCCAGTTCGGAATCATGCAGCACATCACGGGGGCCACGCGCATCAGGTGGCAGGTAATTTTTGCGCACGCAAAGAATACGCAACGTTTTGGGCACTAATTCATGCGGCCGCAATCGGGTTAAACCGTATTTGGCCATATAGTCCATCGTGCCGTGATAATTTTGTTCAATCCATTGAATAAAGCCTGCTTCATACCGGGATAAATCCGTATCGGTCACGCGCAGATCATCAAAGTCAAACTCAATGGCCCAATCTTTGATTTGCGCTTTGAGTTCAACCGGATCAAACACCGAGCCACTCCATCAGATGCGTTCAGCCAAAAGCATTCCGCCTCGAGCGGCCGCAATGCAGACAACCACGGTCAAGACAATATAGAGACTCGCCATCATCCATTGATCTCGTTCGATAAGCGTTAATGAGTCAATCGAGAAAGTTGACATGGTGGTAAACGCACCCAAAAAACCCGTCAAAATCGCGACACGATACTCAGGGGCAATATGAAATTTCTGCAGTAAGTACACCCCCAGAAAGCCCATCAACGCCGAACCCAGGACGTTCACGGTAAGCGTGCCGTAAGGAAATGCCCGCCCAAGATGTTGGGTTATCCAGTTGATCATCGCAAAACGCGCAATGGCACCAAACGAACCGGCCAAAGCGATCAACAAATAAATTCTCATTGGTTTTCCTTAATATCAATCGATTATTAACAGAAATATTCGTCATGCGACATTTTAGGCTTCAAATAATCAGCATTCAATTAAATTCTAAAGAACGGATTTCGTTGACTTCATTGAATTTAATTGTTAATTCTGCGCATCTTAGCAAAAACACAACGAGGTTCGTCATGGTCAATAAAACTATATTAATGACCTTTCTGTCGGTGAGCCTAGCCTCATCCGTTCTAGGCTCATCCACGTGCATAGCCGCAGAACAGTCTAAATTGCGTGTCAACATCACAACGGATTTACCATCAATCACCGTGATTGATCATGGAAAATCGGTGGTCATCATGCGCAACCAGAATCCCGACCATACGGTTGACCCTGATTATGCGAAAACCAGCCGGGATTGCCCACCCTTTTGCATTCAACCCATGCAGCTTTTGCCGGGCGTGCACACGATTGGCGAATTGGAAATGCTGCAATTCCTGAAGAAAAGGGCCGAAGGAGATAAATCAATCGAAATCATTGATTCACGCACACCAGACTGGTACCGCAAAGGGACAATTCCAAGTGCTGTGAATATTCCCTGGACTCAAATTTATCGTGGTTCATCTACCTACGAACCGCTTGTCGTCGAGTCTTTGTTGACGGATACATTCAACGCGAAGGTCCAGGACGGGATATGGGACTTCAGAGGTGCCAAGACACTCGTCCTGTTCTGCAATGGTCCTTGGTGCGGACAATCGCCCACCAATATCAAGGAGCTGGTCAGCATGGGCTACCCCGCCGACAAGATCTATTGGTATCGCGGCGGAATGCAGTCGTGGAGCAATCTGGGCTTGACGACAGTCCAGCCACCTCAATAATTCAGAGAATCGATGGAATCACACCGAAAACTACACCTTGGCCCGTGAGTCGAATCGGGCCCGTATCTCACCTATCAAACATGCGCCCGCCAAGCCAGACGCGAATCCCGCATCGAAAACCAGATGGATGTCCGCCTCGTCGGCAACGGTATCGGCCATTTGCAAAATGCTTAAATCTGGATGACTTGAAAGCAGTGTTTCAGGAAGCCAAGCAAAACCCAGCCCTGATTCGATCAAGTCAATCGCCGTGTGTAAATGATCAACCGTAAAGCGCTGCTCGGCAGATAGCCAGCTTCCATTGGCTAGACGACTCGGTGCCGAATCTCGAATCACGATTTGCCTATATCGGCGCAAATCCGCCTCGGTAACCTGCCCCACCTCGGCACCAGCGTGGGTTACGAGCGGGTGCGTACGTGCCGCGCAGGGGACCAGCCTCAGGCGATCCAAGGCAAGAGCAGGCATCCCAGTCACCATTTGGGTGCCAAGATACAAACCTACGGTTCCCTCCAGCATCATCGCCGGGCCACCGCCGAGAATGGTCTCAAAGAGCTCGATGCGGGTTTGTGGATAGGACTCAGCCACGATCGAAAAAACATCGGCAATCAGTGCCAATGGAATAATTTGATCGATGGCCACACAAAGTACTGGCTCCACACCCTGTGCCAATTGGGTAGCCAATGCCTGAGCGCCATCGAGATCACGCAGCACCGGACGCATTCGGCAAGACAGCAGTTGACCGATCTCGGTGAGTACCAGCCGTCGCCCATGATAGGTCACCAAGGACAAGCCGATCTGAGATTCAAGTTGTTTGATGGCGTGGCTGAGCGTGGATGGCGTCCGGTGGAAATGATCTGCCGCCGCCTGCAATCCGCCGTAATCGATCACCCCGATCAGCCAACGCCAAGGGCGCAGATCATCCATAACCACCTCATTTCGATATATTCGAAGTATTTTTGAAATTAATTTCGATATTAACAAAAAAATACCTGAGTAAAATCCGGAGGATCAAACAACAAGCGAGGGACTCATCATGTATACCGCCTCTCTAATACCGACATGGTCAAGAGTTAAGGGAAGCTCGAAAAACCCGTCATTGCCGCGTAGGCGGGAATCCAGCGACTTGATTTTTCTGGGTTCCCGCATTCGCGGGAACGACGAATCACGGGTATTTCAAGGTGCCCTTAAATCCACCACCCGGTCAATGGCTACACTGGCACTGATTGCAGCAATGTTTGGTGCTGCATCCAATGTGTTTGCGCAAGGGCAATATCAACCACTAAACGATAATGCGGATGGACAGTATCAAATCGATCCGGATCACTCTCAGGTGTTTTTTACGCTTGGACATGTCGGCATCGCACCATTTACCGGACGGTTCAACAAAATCAGTGGCCACTACACCATCGATAGCAAGCATCCGGGCAAAAACAAGGCTGAGATCAGCATTTCGGTCGACAGCATCGATACCAACCTGGCCTTGCGCAATGAACACTTGCTCAGCAAGGAGTTCTTCGATGCCAAGAACTATCCTGAGATCACCTTCACCAGCACAAGCTTTGTGCCGAACAAGCAGGGTGGCGGCAATCTGCATGGGCTCATGAGTTTTCACGGTGTGACTCGCCCGGAAGTATTTCATGTCGAAAAGGTCGGTGCCGGGGAAGTGGCTTATCTGCCCAAGCCTTGGGGTGGCTATCTGAGCGGTTTTGTTGCCACAACCACGATCAAGCGTAGCGATTTCGGCCTGATGGCGTATCTCCCGCAAGGCCTTTCTAACGACGTTCACATCACCGTCAATATCGAAGGAATTCGAGCCAAGCCGTAACCGGGCTCACTTAGCAACAAATTCGCGACACACAACATTAAGCAGGAGTTTTCATGAACACATTCCACATTCGATATGCCAAACCCACCGAAGATGGTGCTGGCGTTAAAATTCGCCGCATCAGTGAATTTACCGGCAGGATCGATCCGTTTTTGATGGTGGATGAGCTTAAATCCAGCATCAAGGACGACTACATCGGTGGATTCCCACCGCACCCGCACCGAGGTTTCGAGACACTCACCTATCTGCTGCATGGCGGGCTTTCCCATCGTGACTCTGAAGGTCATCAGGGCGGTGTGAGTCGTGGTGGCGCTCAATGGATGCGTGCGGGTAGTGGCATTGTTCACTCGGAAATGCCGACAACCGACAGTGATGGTTTGCATGGTTTTCAGGTGTGGATCAACCTGCCGGCCTCACTCAAGATGAGTACGCCGACTTATCGGGACGTTCAGGCAAGCGAAATCCCGCAAGTCACCTTCACGGGCGGAGAAGCCCGCCTGATTGCCGATCGCTGGCAGTTCAACGAGATCAGCGGTGAGGGGGCGATGACCACATTGGGTGACGGTGCCGGTATGGCTGATGTAAGCCTTGATGCGAACGCAACAGTCGAAGTAAAACTGCCCGAGGGCTATCGATTGATAGCGTATGTCTATAACGGTGCTGTATCGGCTTCACGACAGGATGCCGTTATTCAAGGCAAGGCAGAAAACGGTGGTTTGATGGTGTTCGACAGGGACGATCAGACCGTAAGACTGCACAGTGAAACGGCAAGTGGAGTGCTGCTGCTATCCGGCAAGCCGCTCGACGAGCCCATCGCGCATCGTGGTCCGTTCGTCATGAACACGGCTGCCGAACTTCAGCAAGCCATGCTCGATTATCAATCCGGCGCCATGGGGCGGCTTGATCGCTGAGCCCGCGACCAAGATAAAAAAATCAACAACATCCGTACACACAAACCAGACTGAGGATAAACGAATATGGATACACTAACCGCCATACACCAACGCTTTTCAGCCAATCGATTCGATCAGAATCGTCCCGTTTCGGCCGAACTGCTCGATCAGTTGATTGACGCCGCCCGTCAAGCGCCCAGTGCATTCAATATGCAACAGACCAGATTCTTTGCTGTTCAGGACCTGGAAGCGCGCAAGGTACTGCGCACGATTGCCTACAATCAGGCTAAGGTTGAAGAAGCACCGCTGGTTATCGTGGTACTGGGTGATTTGAACGCACACGAGCAGTTCGAGGAAGTCGCCAATGCAGACAGGCAGGCTGGGATTTACGATCAAGGGTTGGCCGAATACTTCACCAACGCGGTGAGAACCGGCTATGCGGACGCGTCACGAGCACATGACGAAGCCATTCGCTCCGGCGCGCTCGCTGCCATGAATCTTATGAACGCGGCGACATCGCTTGGGTTGGTAACCGGCCCGATGATCGGATTCGATCAGGATAAATTTCGTGAAACTTTCCTCATTTCGGAACGTTATCTGCCCATCATCATGATTACCGTCGGTTACAACGCCCCTGGCAATTGGCCACACAAGACGCGTCATCCGGTTGAAAAATTGCTTGAGCGTAATGGTCGGCCCGGAGAGAAAAACGCTTTTTCTGCATAAATGGCCTTGCCGTTCGGACTTAATCAACCTTGATCTGCTTGCCAACTCAATGGAGATTGTGCTTGGCAATCATGAGTACCTGAACCCGATTGGCCTCATCAATCGGCAATCGACACCACAAAAAAATGAAGCGGTCTCGCTAATCTTCACAGCGAACCGTTCCATCGGTCGTACAACCACCCATAAACGCCCTTTATTCAGGGTAACGGAGATCAGGTGATGAAATAAATATCCTAATTTTATCATTACCTTGAGACGCTTTTTGCTTTGTAAACTTTTGGTTACACTTGATTAACCAAAAGTTCCTGTTTTTGATATGCGGTCCATCCTAAACTTGCTACGTACCCCAAGCAGGAGAACGCAGCATGAATACATTGCCCCTCATCCGTCATTCACTCGCCCTGAGACGGGCCGCGCTGCTCGGCATGATTGGCATCACGGTAGGATTGGGTGGCTGTGCGGTTTATCCCGCAGGTTACGGTTATGGCTACACCAGCGAAACTGTCGTTACCGGCCCGGTGGTTCGTTACGCAGCCCCCCCACCACGCGTTGCGGTGGGTATCGCGCCGTTCTCAGGTGCGCTCTGGGTCCCCGGCAACCGGGTGTGGGGTGATGGATGGTATTCGCATCGTGGCTACTGGGCGCGCCCGCCACATCCGCGTGCAGACTGGGGGCACGGACGCAGACATCGTGATCACGACGACTGACACCGGCGTGATGGACGCTGGCATTGATTGCCCAACACCTCTGTGCACTCAATCAACAGGAAGGAGATCAAAATGAACCAAGCACACAATCAAAATAAAACATCGGTACAGCGTTTACGCAAAATCGGGCTCATGGCCGGTTTTCTGCTCGGCGGCCTTGGCTTCAGTGGCTATGCCGCAGCAGCCCCGGCTGAGATCGTGCTGGCACCGGGTTATTCGGCTGGTATCTTTATTGGGATCAATCAAGGTCGACCGATGCCACCGCCCCGTCATGAAATAATCGGACGAGCACCATTCCACGGTGCCTTATGGGTTCCGGGGCACTGGGAATGGCGCAATCGCTGGGTATGGTATCGAGGTGAGTGGAGGCATCGTCATCACCACTATCGTGAGCGGGTCTACTGGGCGCCACGGTATCCGATGTACCGCGAGGATCGGGACGATGAAGGGTACGATGGCCGTCGCCATGAACATGGCCCCGGCCAGTATGATGATGATCGACGCGACTACCGTCACTGATTTATCTCGAAACAATCCGCAAGACTGAACCACATCAAGCAAAAACCGGACTAAACTCCGCTGCGACGTTTTAGAAACACAAACCGACGTCGCTACGGAAAATTATTTTTACCACCTTATCCGGCAACAAAAGGAAATTTTCTTGCGCAATCGGCCCGCGATATTTTCACCAGACAAGCAACCGCCGAGTGTCAAAAGTGCGATTTTGGGCTTGGCCATTGCATTTGGCTCGCTTGGTTTTTCGAACGTTTACGCGAATTGGTTTGATGATCCCTTCGGAGTGAACACCAAATTGCCCACGCACCCGGGTAAAGAGGCCGCGCAACTGGCGGATTTCTATACCATTCCCGCCCCGAAGACCGTTCAGAAGCAACAGGTAGACACAAGGCACGAATATTCACTTGCCGAACTGACCGCGCTTGCCCTGTCAAACAATCCAAAGACCCACTCGGCGTGGGCCAGTTTGCGTGCGCAAGCGGCAAGCGTGGGTATTTCTGAAGCGGCCTGGCTGCCCAAATTGACGTTGAACGCCACGGCACAAGAATCTCAACTGACCACATCCACCGGTTTTAGTATCCCGACTCAGCGGGTATTCGCGCCCAACCTGAGCTTGTCCTGGTTGCTGTACGATTTCGGCCAGCGCGAAGCAGGGATTGCAGCCACAAAAGCCGGTCTTGTGGCCGCGCGATTCGCCAATGACCAAACGCTGCAAACCGTACTGGCCAATGTTGCCACGGCCTATTACCAATCGTTAGCGGATCAGGTGCTGGTCGAACTCGACAAACAATCGGTGAAAACGGCCCAGAAGGCACTGGATGCGGCTCAAGCCAGATACCGCTCCGGGCAGGCCACCATCAGTGATTTGTATCAGGCAAAAGCCGCACTGGCCCAGGCCGAAGGAGCGCTGGCAACGGCTGAACAGACCCGACGCCAGAACGAGGGGGCTCTGGCCAGTGCCGTCGGCTTGCCTGTCGATACACAGTTAAGACTCGCCCCATTGCAAACCCGCATCGATCCCAAGCTCGATGCAAATGTAAAATCACTGCTGCAACAGGCGATTGCACAAAATCCGAGCTTGCAGAATGCGCAGGCACAGGTGGCGCAGGCCCGAGCCACGCTCGATCAAACCGAAAGAGCCGGCATGCCCAGTATTTCACTGGGCGCCAATCAAGGCCTGCGCTTCCAGCAGAGCCTGGGCCGGACCCAAACCAACAGCATCGGCTTAACGCTCTCCGTGCCGCTGTTCACCGGTTTTGACCAGCACTATCAAACAGCTCAGGCGCGCGCCAAGCTGGCTGAAGCCGAAGCCAACCGCGACACAATCTACCAATCGACCGAGCTGGCGGTGTGGCAAGGCTATTACGCCTTCCGTGGCGCAGTGGTTGCGATTCCCAGCGCACGTGTCCAGGTTGAAAATGCGAGCGAGGCGCTCAAGGCGGTGCAGGCACAATACAAGGTCGGTTACGCCACGATTCAGGATCTTTTGACAGCTCAGTCCACACTGGCAACGGCCGAAGTCACGCTCGCCCAGAACGCATTGAATGCCTACACCGCGCTCGCCAAACTCGGCGCCGCCATTGGCCAGCTCGGCACACCCATGTTCTCGGAACACAGCCTGCTTGATCCGACGACAGCAGCCGTCAGTGAAAGCGCCGCACCGACCGATCATCAGCCCGATCTCGCTCCGACATCACATTTGCATGTTCAAAAGGAACAGCCTCAGCCATGACTATGCGCCGCCGACCCAAACCGCAAGCAGAGCCCATCCGTCGCCCGATGATCGGAAACAAGAGCCGCCTCCTGAATATCTTCGCCGTACTGTCCATTCTGGCCTTGGGTGGCTGCCAGAATCAGACAGCAACGGATAAATCAGCCGGGAAGGAAAAAGCCAAAACGGAGAAACCCGCATCAGGAATGCCGGGGATGATGATCACGAAAGTGACCGTCATCACGCCCAGCGTACGAACGGTACCCATCACCATGACCGCGGCGGGCACGTTAGCCAGCCCGAACGCCGTCACTCTGACGCCGCAGGTCAGTGGCACCATTGATGCTGTGCACGTGCAATCCGGTCAACAGGTTGAAAAGGGTGATCTGCTCTTCTCGCTCGATGCACAACCCTTCGAAACGGCGCTGCTTTCTGCTCGGGCCAAACTCGAAGGCGACCGCGCCCAGGCGCGCTATGCCGCCCAGCAGGTCAAGCAACTCAAGCCCTTGGTCGAAAAGGAGTACGTCACGCGTCAGTCGTACGATCAGGCCGTCGCCACGGCCATGGCCGCCAACGCACTGATCGCTCAGGATGAGGCCGCCATTCAGACAGCGCAAATCAACCTCGGCTACACCAAGATCCGGGCGCCGATTACCGGACGACTGGGGGAAATTTCGCTCCAACCCGGCAATCTCGTCGTCGCCAATAACACCGCACTGTCGACCCTCGTTTCCAATCGTGAACTGCTGGTGAATTTCAGCCTGCCGCAATCGGTCTTGCAAGCACTCCGCAAGGAATGGCCGGGGCTGGGTCAAACCAAACCGGGAGAGAAAAGCGTTCCGCCGCCCACCGTCGAGGTTCTGGATGAAAACGCCGATCTCGTACTCGGCAAGGGGCACTTGAGCTTCATCGACAACAGCATCAGCGCCGGTACCGGTACCATCCGCCTGCAGGGGTTGATCGACAACCGCGACGGTTTACTCTGGCCCGGTCAGTTCGTGACGGCACGCCTTACATTGGGTCAAATCCACGATGCGCAGGTTTTGCCCGCGGCTGCCGTACAAATTGGCGACCAAGGCATGTTTGTCTATCTGTACAAAGACGGTAAAGTCGAAATGCAGACGGTTTCCCCAGCCAGGAACACGTCGAACGAAGCCGCCCTGCCCGCAGGCAGCCTGCCCGCCGATGCAAAAGTAATCTATCCCTTACCCGGCCGCATCGCACCCGGTATGCCGGTCGCGCTTGAAAAGACGAGCAATAAGAAAGCCCAGAGTTCTGAGCACTTAAAAGCGGAATCATCAGCGCATTCAGGTAGTTCGCGCAATGAGTAACGCAATCGGCAACCTGGCTGCGCCGTTCATTCGGCGCCCGGTCATGACGACCGTGCTCTTTGCTGCGTTGATACTGTTTGGCGTGTTTGCCTGGCGGGCATTGCCGGTCGCCATGCTGCCGAATGTCGCATTCCCGACGGTCTCGGTTTCCGCCAGCCTGCCCGGTGCCAGTGCCGAGCTCATGGCCAGTGCCGTCGCTTCGCCGATGGAACAGGCGTTTTCGGGGATTCCCGGTCTGCTGTCCGTCAACTCGGTCAACAGCACGGGCACGACCCGCATAACCCTGCAATTCGATTTGAGTCGCGACATCAATGCCGCCACGCAGGACACGCAAGCTGCGGTCACACAGGCGTCGCGCTTCTTCCCCAGCACGATGACCCAACAGCCGACCGTGCGGCAACAGAATCCGACCAGTAGCCCCATCGTCTTTATAGGTTTGTCCGCCCCCGACATGCCGCTGTACCAACTCGATGCCTTTGCCGAACAGCAACTGGCTGTGAAGCTACAGTCCATTCCGGGCGTTTCGGAAGTACGGGTGTTCGGTGGTCAAACCTACGCCGTGCGGCTACTTTTGAACCCTTATGCCATGCAGGCGCGCAATCTTTCCCTGACCAATCTGGTCGGTGCAATCGACAGCAAGAATGCGAATCTGCCGCAGGGCACCCTGCAAAGCCCGAGCCGTTCATACAACCTCAAGGTCGATGGCCAGTTGACCAACGCGGCACAATTCAACAAGCTCATCGTGGCCTACAACAACGGCGCACCGGTCAAACTCAACCAGCTGGGGTACGCGGTGGATGGCGTACAGCAGAACACGCGTGCCACCTGGATCAACAATGAGCGCGGCATCATTCTCGCCATTGTTCGTCAGCCCGATAGCAATACCGTCGATATCGCCAAGGCAATCCGGGACGCGCTACCCAAACTCAATGCGACGCTACCGGGCGGCGCCAAGATGCAGATCATCTACGATAAATCCACCTATGTGCAGGCAGCTGTCGATGAAGTGGAATTCACCCTGGTTCTGGCGAGTCTGCTGGTCGCCGCGGTGATCTGGCTGTTCCTCGGTCAATGGCGACAAACGCTCATCGCAGTGATTTCCATTCCGATCTCGATTCTGGGCACATTTGCCGTCATGCATCTGCTCGGCTTCAGCCTGAACATCCTGACGCTGTTGGCGCTGACACTCGCGGTTGGTTTTGTTGTGGATGATGCGGTCGTCATGCTCGAAAACATCTCCCGCCACCGCGAAATGGGCAAAAGCCCGATGCAGGCTGCACTGATCGGCAGCCGGGAAATCGGCTTCACGATTCTGTCGATGACGCTCTCGCTGGCGGCCGTGTTCCTGCCGCTGATCCTGATGGGCGGCCTGCTCGGAAGATTGTTCCTCGAATTCGGCGCCACGATCGGTATCGTGATTCTCATGTCAGGGCTGGTGGCCCTCTCGCTCACGCCCATGTTGCTGGCCCGAATGCGCGAGCAGAAGCAAACCGGCTCCACCGTTTCGCCACAACCGGGGCTGTTTGGCCGCAGTTTCAACGCACTCACCCGGGCTTATGTCCGCTCGTTGCGCTGGTCGCTGAAGTTTCGCTGGTTGATTCTGCTCGCGGCGGCCGGTTCGCTTGCGGGTGCCGTCTTTTTCTTCCAGCATCTTGAAAAGGCGTTCATACCCAATTCGGATACCGGCATGGTGATGGGCTTGTTGAGCTATCCGGAAGGGATCAGCTTCGATCAGCTCAAAGATCAGCAACAGCTTATTTCCAGGGAATTGCAGAAAAACCCCGCGGTATTGACCGTCATGTCGAATGCCGGTCAGGGCGGCGCAGGCGGTGGCGGCAGCAATGTCGGTTTTATGATGATCCAGCTCAAACCGGCCAGCGAACGCGCGCCATTGAACACGGTTATTCAGGAATTCCGCAAAACCATGGCGAAGCTCTCCGATCGTCTGGGGTCGACGCGCGCCTTCTTCATCGAGCCACCTGCCATTCAAATCGGTGCGCTTTCCTCGAATTCGAACTACCAGTTTGTTCTGCAATCAACCAATCAGGATCAGCTCAATGAGGCCGCACAGGCATTCCTACCCTATCTGCGTGCCGTTCCCGGTGTAACGAGTGTCGATTCCAGCCTGCAAATCCGCAACCCGCAAATCAACGTGGATATCCTGCGTGAACGCGCCGCCGCTCTTGGCGTTACCCCAAGCGCGCTCGAACAGACGCTGAATCTGGCGTTTGGCGGCACCCAGGTCAGTACGATTTATGGCGCGAGCAACCAGTACCAAGTCATCGCTGAACTGGCGCCGCAGTATCAGAATGACATCTCCGCGCTGGACGCCATCAGCGTACCCGGCAGCAATAACACGCTAGTCCCCTTGAGCGCGGTGGCACGCTTTTCCACTGGCGTCGGGCCGCTGTCCATCACCCATTACGGTCAACTGCCGTCGATCACCCTGTCGTTCGATCTCAAACCCGGCTATTCGCTCGATCAGGTCAGCCGGGCCATTGAACAAACCGCATTGGAACATCTGCCCCAGAATGTCAGCGGCCAGTTCGCCGGTTCCGCGCAGGCATTCCAGGATTCGCTCAAGACGCTACCGTTATTGCTCGGTGCCACCATTCTTGTGATCTACGTCATCCTTGCGATCCTGTATGAACACTTCATTCACCCGCTCACCATCCTGACCGCCCTACCCCTGGCCGGCTTCGGTGCACTGGCTTCGCTGTATCTGTTCAACCAGCCGCTCGATGTATTCAGCTTTGTCGGCATCATCATGCTGGTGGGGTTGGTGAAGAAGAACGGCATCATCATGCTGGATTTCGCCATCCAACGACGACGAGAAGGCGAAAGCGCGATTGATGCGATGGTTGATGCCTGTACCGTGCGTTTCCGGCCGATCATGATGACCACACTCGCCGCCATTCTGGGCACCCTGCCCATTGCCGTCGGTTTCGGAGCACAGGCAGAAGCGCATCAGGCGCTAGGAATTGCCGTTGTCGGTGGCTTGGTGTTTTCCCAGTTATTGACGCTGTACGTCACTCCGGCGTTCTACGTGGTGGCCGAAGGGCTGACTGGACGGGAAAAGAAAAGTACTGAGGAAGAATCGACCGTAGTCGGTCAGGCCCTGACTGATCAGGCCCGAACTAATCAAGAATAAGCCAACAGCAAGGCGATCATCACCAGTGCGCCGAATACGTTATTCCGCAGAAAGGCACGAACGCAATGCGCGGGGTCGCGGTCCCGGGCGGAATACACAATCCATACCGCACTGACGGCGGCGAGCAACAGCGCCATGAACGGGATCAGACCGAATCCCTGAATCACGCCGATCAGGATCAGGGTCGCCAGTGTGGCAACATACAGCGCGCTCACGATCAGCAAGTCGAAGCGACCGAACAGCACGGCGGTCGATTTCACGCCCACCTTCAGATCGTCCTCCCGATCGGCCATCGCATACAGCGTGTCGTAGGCCACCGTCCAGAACATATTGGCGATGAACAGCAACCAGCCAACCATGGGAACCGTTCCCGTCTGAGCGGCAAACGCCATCGGTATGGCCCAGCCGAATGCCATGCCGAGTTGAACCTGCGGCAAGTGGTGAAAGCGTTTACCAAAGGGATAGGTTGCCGCCAGAATTAATGCCACGATCGAAAGCAGAATCGTCGTGGTATTGAGTTGCAGCACCAGAACCAACCCCACCAGTGACAGGAACACGAATACACCAACCGCCTCACTCGGCCGGATCAGCCCGGCCGCCAAAGGGCGGTTTTTCGTGCGTGCCACATGCCCATCGACATGTCTATCGGCGTAATCATTGATGGCACAACCGGCCGACCGCATTACCACCACGCCCAAGGTAAAGATCACGAGCAGACGCCAATCGGGCACGCCGCCTGCCGCCAGCCACAGGGCCCACCACGTCGGCCACAGCAAGAGATAAATGCCGATCGGGCGATTTAGGCGTGTCAGCGCGATGTACAGCGGCAGACGATCCCGGATGAGTTGCAGAAAATGAGTCAAGGCGACCTCTGAGTGTGGATAGCCAATCAGACCGGACAGGCAGAAGGCGAGGGTATCTTAGAAGCGCTGATTTATTCCAAGGATGGAATAAATCAGCATTTACTTAGGGAACCTCTGATTGAATCCTTCGTGGCCGAGACGGGCTTTTGAGGGATGAGTCGCAAGGCGCGGCGCGAAACGGGCTTGCGCCAGCTTAATGCGAAGCAGGCGCAAGCCCGCGTTAATGGTTATTCCATTCGTGAGCGGCGCAACACGGCGGGCTTACGCCAGCTCCGCGTAAAATCGCCCTCAAAAGCCTGTCCCATGCGGGTTGCCGCCCAAAAGCCGCAACACTTCGTTATCGGCCTTGGCATCGTAGCGTAAACTACGACCTGCGGCCTCTGCCTCGTTTTGCGGCCACCACGCGACCGGTGGGTCTTTCGGATTCATTGGGCGTAGGTAACGCGCGCTTTCTGCGAGCTTGTTTTCATTGTCATAGTCCATGCCATGTTTGTTGAAGCTGGACAGAATCCGTTCACGGGAAATAGCCTCCATCTCGCCGATCAACCCCGGGTGATGCCGCAGGACAAAATCGGGCTGGAAGAAAAAATAGGTCTGATCGAACCCGTGCGGATAACGCGGGTGATCCGGTGGGTAGCAAGTGCCGAATGTGGTCAAAAACATGGATTCACCGGCCCAGTCGAATTTCCAGCCCGGCTTGCCCGGCTCGCCTTCAAGGCAGTGGGAACGCGCCGGGTCGATGCCGTTGAGCACCGCCAGTAACCGGGCCGTGGTGCGGGCAAGTTCGTCGATACTGGAACTGAACGACGCGGGCATACGAAACGCAAAGCCTTTGAATTTCTCCTTGCGCGCGATGGTCATGAAACGGAACAGGCCTTGAGCGAAACGGGCGGCGTTCTGCTCGAATGTTTCGTCACCACGCCAGTTGTCCGCACCCCAGTATTTGCCTGAGGGCGCAAAAATACAGTGTGTTTTTTCAATGGCCGTGATGAATTCGAGATGCGTCGGCGAGAATACCGGCTCGTAAGCCAAAGGGTTACGGGCACGAGATTTCAACAAGGCCAACACCGATGGCGCGCCCCAGGCCGATTCCAACACACCCAGATGTTCCGGTTGGTTCACGGCAATCCAGGCAAACAATTCATTGGTCAGCAACTGAACAGAAGCGTCTTCTGTTTCCGGCAAGCGAGGCGCCGTCTCGATTCGGGCGTAAAAGTTCAGTGTTATGCGCAAGGCTGCAAGCCATTCGGGCAAGCGCTGCAGCGGGAACGCTTCGCGGTGCTCGTCATTACGGCAGGTTTTCAGGAATTTTTCAGGCTGAACATAATAGCGGTGAGCCGTCAGCAAGGTTATATAGGAAAGCAGCGCCTGGTCGGCTGCATCGGCAAGGCGGTTCGACGCCCAGCGGCCTAAGAGGAGATCCAGCAGGAATAAGGTGCCGACATCGTCCAGCTCTGTTCCCTCCGATCGGGCGAACGCATCGGCCGCCCGCCGGCCAAGTACGAATATTTTCATTAAATTCATGGGTATCTTCTCTGCAAATCTGCACGAAAGGTACCGTAATTCCTCCGTCAGGACAAAGTTTTGCCGCTCGATTTGCGGACATGACCAAGGCAGAGTCGAGGCTGTTACACATCCATCGTGCCTTGGTGCACGTAGTCGTCGAATGCCGGCAGGGACGCCAGAGAATCGAGGCCGAAATCCTGAAGAAACTGTGCCGTGGTACCCAATAGTTCCGGTTTGCCCGGTGTGTCCTTGTGGCCGACCGACCGGATCCAGCCACGCTCGACCAAGGTACGGATGATCTGCGGATTGACGCTCACACCGCGCACGGCTTCGATTTCTCCGCGGGTAATGGGCTGCCGCCATGCGATCAGCGCCAAAGTTTCCAATACGGCACGTGAATAGCGGCTGGTCCGTGGCGCTTCGCTGCGGGCGAGGTAAGGCGCGATCTGATCATTGGCGAGCAATCGCCAGCTCGATACACCGGCCACTTCGCGGCGTTCAAGATCAATGAACGGATGCGCATCGTACCGGGCTTGCAACCGCGCCAACGCTTCGCTCAAAGTGGCAACTGGTGTCTCGGAACCGATCATCCGTTGTAGATCCGCCAGACTCAAGGGCGCATCGCTGGCCAGCAGCAAGGCCTCGATCAGCGCTTCCAGCGCGGCTTGTTTTCCCGCATCCGGCGCCAATGTCAGTTCCTGATTCAATGTTCCGCTTCCTGATCGTGTATGGGTTTCACCCTGGTTTTCACTTTGGCCAAGAATATATGCACTTTGTGTGCTGATAAATACGTTATAATGTACCAAAATATTCTTAGGGAAGCGCTGATTTATTCAGTGCTTCCCGCTTGGGGCAGGATGCCCCAACACGAACAAAGACGTAAGTCTTTGATTCGTGAGAGCCATCGCGGGCGTGTACCGCGAGAATAAATCAGCATTTACTTAGAGCCTTCGCTCCGTTCCCTCAATCATCTAACAAAGAGTTTGCCATGCGTCTTTTCTTTGCACCGTTTCAGATTGCATTGTTACTGATTCTCAACCTGGCTGCGGCTTCGGTCTGGGCGGCAACACCCATCGACGTGGCTGTCAGCATTCCACCCCAAAAATATTTCGTGCAGATGATCGGGGGTGATCATGTGACCGTCGAGGTTCTGGTCCCCGCCAATGCCGAGCCGGAAACCTACGAACCCACGCCACGCCAGATTGCCGATCTTTCCAAGGCCGATCTGTACATGGAAATCGGCGTACCGCTCGAACGAGCCTGGTTAGCTCGTTTTACCGCGGCCAACCCGAAAATGGTTGTGGTAAATACCGCTCGCGGCATCGAGCGGATGCCGATGATTCGGCACGACCATGCTCATGGTGCAGCCAAAGGGTCGGGACTTGATCCGCATATCTGGTTATCGCCGGTATTGGTTCGCATTCAGGCCATGAATATTCGGGATGCGCTGATCAAGGCCGATCCCGCGCACGCCGCCGATTACCTGCAAGGCTATGCCAGGCTCGCCCGAAAAATCGACCAGGTCGATAGTGACATTCTCCAGTCTCTGGTCGATCATCCGCTCAAACAGACCCGATTTATCGTATTTCACCCGGCATTCGGTTATTTCGCCGCAGCCTACGGGTTGACCCAGGTGCCCATCGAAATCGAAGGCAAGGAACCCGGCCCGCGACAACTCGGCGAGCTGATCGACTTTGCGAAAAAGAACAACATCAAGGTCGTTTTCATCGAACCTCAATTCGCACAAAAAGCCGCCAAAACCATTGCCGACTCCATCGGTGGCGAGGTGGTAACCATCGACCCGTTGCAAGAAGACTGGCCTGCCGGTATGGAAGCGATTGCCACGGCATTGAACAAAGCACTGCGTTAACCACACATGGACTCGCACTCGCAAAAGGCCATCACGCCGGAGCCGATCATTCAACTGCGTAACGTGGCTTTCGATTTTGAGAACACGCGTGCGCTGAGTGATATCAACATCGACATCGCGCGTGGTGAATTCATTGCCGTCATCGGGCCCAATGGCGGTGGCAAGACCACGCTGATGCGGTTGATCCTGGGTCTGCTCACGCCGACCGAAGGCGAGGTGCGCATCTTTGGCGAACGCCCCGGTGCCAATCCCGACCGCATCGGCTACGTGCCTCAGCACAGTAATACCTCGCCCGGCTTTCCCGCCTCGGTCGAACAGGTAGTTCTGATGGGACTGGCCCAAGGAAATAGCCTGCTTGGAAAGCGCCGTGGTATCCGCTACACCCGCGAAGAACGTGCACAGGCAGAACACGCCATGCGCCGTGCAGGTGTGTCGGATCTTGGCAAGCGCCGCTTGAATGAACTGTCTGGCGGCCAGCGCCAGCGCGTTCTGATCGCTCGGGCATTGATTACCCAGCCAGAATTGCTGATTCTCGACGAACCGCTCTCGAACATCGACCCATACGGCCGCCAGTGCATCCTCGAAACCCTGACCGGGCTGGATTCGCAAACCACGGTCGTCATGGTGAGTCATGATTTGGGCATCACAGCCAACGCGGTGACCGGCATCATTGCGGTGAACCGTTTTGCCCTGGCCTCAAGCGATGCCAAACTGACCCCGGCAATGCTCGACCTGATGTACGGCATTCACGAAGCCGGTTGCCCGGTGCACAGCCTGCTGCAACAGATGGTAGAAACCATGCCTGCCGAGAACAAACCCACTGACGGCAAGACAGCCTCGGGAAATAGCCATGACACTCACTGAGTTATTGCAGCAAAACTTCATGCAGCATGCCCTGCTGGCCAGCTTGCTGGTGAGCGTCACCTGTGGCGTGATCGGTGCACTGGTCGTCGTGAACCGGCTCACGTTCATGGCCGGCGGCATCGCGCACACGGCGTATGGCGGTGTCGGTCTGGCGTTCTTTCTCGGCGCGCCGGTCCTGCCGACGGCTGGCGCCTTCACCGCAGGCGCGGCCATGCTCCTCGGCACGCTGACACTCAAGAAACGTGAACGAACCGATACCCTCATCGGTGTGATCTGGGCGGCGGGCATGGCGTTCGGCATCATCATGATCAACCTCACCCCGGGCTACAATGTGGGCCTGATGAGTTATCTGTTCGGCAGCATCCTCACGGTCCCGGCCAGCGATTTGTGGCTCATGCTCGGCATCGATGTCGTCATCGTCAGCCTCACGCTCTACTTTTACCGCGATATCCTGTCGTTTTCCTTTGATCCGGATTTCGCCCGCTCCCGCGGCATTCCCGTGCAATGGCTCTACTTCATGATTCTGATCATGGTCGCCGAGGCGGTCGTGATGATGATTCAGGTCGTCGGCCTGATTCTGGTGATCGCCCTTTTGACCCTGCCGCCCTACCTTGCCGAGCGGCACACCAAGAGTCTGGCCGGATTGATGGTTGGCTCCGGTATGTGGAGTTTCGTGTTCTGTCTGGGCGGACTCTGGGTCGCCTACCAGTTCGACCTTAGCTCCGGTGCCAGCATCATTGCCACGGCCTGCGCGTTCTACCTCGCTGTCGCCGGTGGTCAGAAGCTGTGGAATCTGATGAGCCGTCAGGAAAAAACTGCGGCATAATCGACACTTTCCACTTATCAACCGAGCCATACCGATGGATTATCGCGCACGCTTTCTGGTCGACCCGCTCAGGAAGCTTTCTCTTGCCGACATCAACCCCGACGACACCGGTGACATCGACAAGGAGAAAGCCGCCGAACTAACGGCAACCTATCTTCAACGCATGGAAGAGGATCAATTCCTCCTCTATGCCGATGGCCGACAATCACTGCTGGTGGTTTTGCAGGCAATGGATGCGGCTGGCAAGGATGGCGTGATCCGCCATGTCTTCAGCGCCATGAACCCCCAGGGCACCCGCGTCCACGGTTTCAAGCAGCCCACGCCACTGGAGGCCGCGCATGATTTTCTCTGGCGCGCCCATGCCAAGGTGCCGGCGGCTGGCGAAGTGGTGATTTTCAACCGCTCGCACTATGAAGATGTGTTGGTGGTTCGGGTGCATGATCTGGTGCCGCGAGAAGTCTGGTCACAACGTTACGAAACAATCAATGCCTTCGAGCGGCTGCTCGCGGAAAACGGGACCCGCGTCCTCAAGTTCTTTTTGCATATCAGTCCCGAGGAACAGCTCGAACGCTTCAAGAAGCGACTGGACGATCCCAGGCGTCACTGGAAAATCAGCGAATCGGACTACTCCGAACGCAAGTTCTGGCCGCAATACATCGAAGCCTATGAAGAAGCGCTGGTCAAAACCAGCACACTGACTGCACCGTGGTATGTCATCCCGTCCGATCACAAATGGTTCAGGAACCTGGCCGTGTCCCAAATCATCGCCGAAACACTCGAAGAAATGGGCCTGGAACTGCCGCCGACCCGGGTCAATATTGACGAGATCAAGGCGCATTACCATGCCGCCGTGAAAGCCACCGAAAACAAGAAATCAGACTGAATAATAGCTGCGATACCAATCCACGAAATTCCGCACGCCCACATCCACCGGCGTGCTGGGCTGATAGCCAACATCGGCGACCAGATCAGCCACATCCGCAAACGTATCCGGCACATCACCCGGTTGCAGCGGCAACAGGCTCAGTTCCGCCTTCTTGCCGATCGCCTGCTCGATGCACTCGATATAGGTCAGCAGTTCCACCGGCTGGCTGTTGCCGATGTTATAGACGCGCCACGGTGCTCGGGATGTACCCGGATCGGGTTTTGCACCACTCCATGCCGGATTGGGCTCTGCCGTATGATCCAGTGTGCGGATGACCCCTTCGACTATATCGTCGATGTAGGTGAAGTCCCGCCGGTGCTTGCCGTAATTGAACACATCGATCGGCTCACCCGCGAGGATGGCTTTGGTGAACTTGAACAGGGCCATGTCCGGTCGCCCCCATGGGCCATACACCGTAAAGAACCGCAAGCCGGTCGTCGGCAGCTGATAAAGCGATGAATAGGTATGCGCCATCAGCTCGTTGGCCTTCTTGGTTGCTGCATACAGCGAAAGCGGATGGTCGATGTTGTCATGCACCGAAAAAGGCAACGACTCGTTCGCACCATAGACCGAGCTCGACGAGGCATATACCAGATGCCCGACCTCGGCGTGGCGACATCCCTCAAGGATATTCACGAACCCGACGAGATTGCTGTCGACATAGGCATGCGGATTTTCGATGGAGTACCGCACGCCGGCCTGTGCCGCCAGATGCACGACCCGGTCGATCTTCTGTTCGGCGAACAGCCGCTCGATGGCGGGGCGATCACTGATATCCATTTCAATGAACGCAAAGCCCTCATGCGCGTCCAAACGCGCCAGACGCGCCCTTTTCAGGTTCACATCGTAATAATCGTTGAGGTTATCGATACCCAGTACCGTATCGCCCCGCGCCAACAGACGCAGAGCCGTGCTTGAACCAATAAATCCGGCCGCTCCGGTGACAAGTACGCGCATAACTCCTCCCTGATACCGATTATGTGTCGCGAATTGTAGCGGTTTGCCACGCATTCTGCCGAACCCATCCACCACCAAAGACGGCAAACCCAAAAAAATGTAAAAATTTGGGCACTATGCACCACCGTATTTGGCGTGGGCATCTTGTCGATTTCCATCGAATGGCCCATTCCCCCTAGTAGGGTCCAAGCGACTGTTTCATCGGCCACCCGGCCATTTTGCGCTCAACTTATCCACAGGCTCTCCTCCGAATAGAGCACATCCGCAACGAACTGATATACACTACATATTGTGCTAATAAATTTTAGAAAGCACTTTAGTTAGTATAAATACCGGTTGACATTCCTCCCTCGCTGTCCAAAAATCCATCCCATCGAATCACCACGGATCTCGACTGTTGTACGTCTATAGCCGCGCCAGCGCGCAGCACAGTGCGTTTGATCCCCATGATTTACAAAAAACACAAGCCAAACCGCCTTAGCCACTGCACCCGCCACCACCCCTAACAATGGACAACCAGGATGGAAAACATGACAGCAAGCACCGCCACTGAAACTGCAACCAAATCCACCACCGCGCACAGCGTGCCCACCGCCGTATACTCGACCATTGACACGGCCGCCACCACACCCGGCCAACTGCGGGTCATTCGTCGCAACGGCAAGGTCACCGCATTCGATGATTCTAAAATCAAGGTAGCCATGACCAAGGCGTTCCTGGCGGTAGAAGGTAATGGTGCTGCGGTTTCCATGCGTGTGCATGATCTCGTGAATGCCTTGTCGGATCAGATTTCATCCGCCCTCAAGCGTCGCGCACCGGGTGGCGGCACCGTACATATCGAAGACATTCAGGATCAGGTCGAACTGGCCCTGATGCGCGAAGGCCACCACAAGGTGGCACGTGCCTACGTGCTTTATCGTGAGCATCAGGCCCAGAAGCGAGCCGCTGAAGCGCCTGCACAAGCCGCAGCCGAAATCGTTCTGAACGTGACCCACGCCGATGGCACCCGCAGCCCGCTGGATCACGTTCGCCTGAACGCGCTGATCGGCGAGGCTTGCAGTAATCTGACCGATGTCGATCCCAATGCGGTGCTGCAAGAAACCCTGCGCAACCTGTTTGATGGCGTGCCTGAGAAGGAAGTCAACACCGCACTGGTGATGAGTGCGCGCACCCTGATCGAAAAGGACCCGAACTACTCATTCGTCGCGGCCCGCCTGCTGCTCGACGGCATTCGTTCCGAAGCCCTGCGCTTCACCAAGCAACCCGTGACCGTCTGCACGCAATCCGAACTGTCCGGCCTGTTTGCCGATTACTTCCAGGCGTACATCAATACCGGTATCGAGCACGAACTGCTCGACCCGACCCTGCGCCAGTACGACCTCAAGCGTCTGACTGCCGCCATCGACACCAGCCGTGACCTGCAATTCACCTACCTCGGCCTGCAAACACTCTATGACCGCTATTTCCTGCATGAAGGCGGTGTGCGTTTCGAACTGCCGCAAGCCTTCTTCATGCGCGTCGCCATGGGCCTGGCCATCAATGAAATCGACCGCGAAGCCCATGCGATCGAGTTCTACAAACTGCTGTCCTCGTTCGACTTCATGAGCAGCACGCCGACCCTGTTCAACTCCGGCACCCTGCGTCCGCAACTGTCTTCCTGCTACCTCACCACGGTACCGGACGACCTGGACGGCATTTTCGCCGCAATCAAGGACAATGCCCTGCTCTCCAAGTTTGCGGGCGGCCTGGGCAACGACTGGAGCCGCGTCCGTGCCCTGTCCAGCCACATCAAGGGCACCAATGGCAAATCACAGGGTGTCGTGCCCTTCCTGAAGGTCGCCAACGATACCGCCGTGGCCGTGAACCAGGGCGGCAAGCGCAAGGGCGCCGTGTGTGCTTATCTCGAAACCTGGCATCTGGACATCGAAGAATTCCTCGACCTGCGCAAGAACACCGGTGACGATCGTCGCCGTACCCACGACATGAACACCGCCAACTGGGTGCCCGATCTGTTCATGAAGCGCGTAATGGAAGAAGGCGAATGGACCCTCTTCTCACCGGCCGATTGCCCAGACCTGCACGATCTGACCGGTCTTGCATTCGAAAAGGCCTACACCGCCTACGAAGCCAAGGTTGACCGCGGTGAACTCAAGAATTTCAAGCGCATCCCCGCGCTGCAACTTTGGCGCAAGATGCTGTCGATGCTGTTCGAAACCGGCCACCCGTGGATCACGTTCAAAGACCCCTGCAACCTGCGGTACACCAACCAGCACGCCGGCGTGGTTCACTCATCGAACCTGTGCACGGAAATCACCCTGCACACCAACGATCAGGAAATCGCTGTCTGCAACTTAGGTTCGGTCAACCTCGCCCAGCACGTCACCGAACATGGTCTGGATCAGGAAAAACTCGCCCGCACCATCAAGACCGCCATGCGGATGCTCGATAACGTGATCGAGTACAACTACTACTCCGTACCGCAAGCACGCAACTCCAACCTGCGTCATCGCCCGGTAGGCTTAGGCATCATGGGCTTTCAGGATGCGTTGCACATCCAGAAGATCCCCTACGCGTCCGAACAGGCCATCGAATTTGCCGATCGTTCCATGGAAACCGTGAGCTACTACGCCATCAGCGCGTCGAGCGATCTGGCCGCCGAGCGCGGCCGTTACCAGAGCTACGAAGGCTCGCTGTGGAGCCGTGGCATCCTGCCGATCGATTCGATCGACCTCTTGGCAGAAGCGCGCGGCAAATACCTCGTCATGAACCGGGATACAACGCTCGATTGGGATGCCCTGCGCGCCAAGATCAAGGTTCAGGGCATGCGTAACTCCAACACCATGGCCATCGCCCCGACTGCCACCATCTCCAACATCTGCGGCGTGGCCCAGTCGATCGAACCGACCTTCGAGAATCTGTTCGTCAAATCGAACCTGTCGGGCGAATTCACCGTCATCAACCCGTATCTGGTGCGTGACCTCAAGGCGCTGGATCTGTGGGATGAAGTCATGGTCAACGACCTCAAATACTTCGATGGCAGCGTGCAGCAGATCGACCGTATCCCGGATTCGCTCAAGGCCCTGTACGCCACCGCGTTCGAAGTCGAGCCACGCTGGTTGATCGAAGCCGGTTCGCGTCGGCAGAAATGGATCGATCAGGCGCAATCGCTCAATCTGTATCTGGCCGATCCTTCCGGCCCGAAACTGGACCAGATGTACAAGAACGCCTGGTTAGTCGGCCTTAAAACCACTTACTACCTGCGCGCTTCATCCAAAACGCGGGTAGAGAAAACCACCATGACCAAACTGGACGGCAAACTGCGCGGCGTCAGTGCCGACCCGATTGCCGAAGCCCTACCAAAAGCCTGTGCCATCGACGACCCCGGCTGCGAAGCCTGCCAATAAGCGAGTCGATTGTACGTACCGGAATGATAGAAAGAGAGGAACAGAACATGTTGAATTGGAACGAGTTGGAAACGAAATCAAACCCGAATGCGGGCATGACACCCGAAATGATATCGAACATGGTCTCAACGATTGACGACTCAGCGGAAGTCACCCAAGCCGTCGACTCTGGCGATCACGCCTCGGCACATGGCCAAACCGGTCTGGAAGGCATCGCCCAGGGTGCAGGGCGCGTCGATGTATCGGCCAAACGCATCATCAACGCCACCGCCGACGTCAATCAACTCCTGCCCATGAAGTACACCTGGGCTTGGGAAAAGTACCTCGCCGGTTGCAACAACCACTGGATGCCGACCGAAGTCTCCATGCAGGCCGACATCGCTCTCTGGAAAGGCCGTGATGGCGGGCTCACCGCCGACGAGCGCGCCATGATCATGCGTAACCTCGGCTTCTTCGCCACCGCCGAAAGCCTCGTTGCCAACAATATCGTGCTCGCCATCTACAAGCAGGTCACCAACCCCGAATGCCGCCAGTACCTGCTGCGTCAAGCCTTCGAAGAAGCAGTACACACCCACACCTTCCAGTACATTGTGGAAAGCCTCGGCCTCGCCGAAGGCGAACTGTTCAACATGTACCGCGAAGTCCCCTCCATCACCGCCAAGGATGCCTGGGCACTCAAGTACACCAAGAACCTCGCCGACGGCGACTTCGACACCAGCACCACGCAAGGCGCACAGGACTTCCTGCGTGACCTCGTCGCGTTCTACGTCGTGTTCGAAGGCATGTGGTTCTACACCGGCTTCGCGCAGATTCTCTCACTGGGCCGCCGCAACAAGATGACCGGTATCGCCGAACAGTATCAGTACATCATGCGCGACGAATCCATCCACATGAACTTCGGTATCGACGTGATCAACCAGATCAAGATCGAAAACCCGCATCTTTGGACTGAAGAGTTCAAGGCCGAAGTCACCCGGATGCTCAAGGAAGCCGCGGAACTGGAAATCGCCTACGCCCGCGACACCATGCCGCATGGCCTGCTCGGCCTGAACGCAGAAATGTGTGCCGAATACCTGCACTTTATCGCCAACCGCCGCTGCAACCAGATCGGTCTCGCCGAACTCTTCCCCGGAGCAACCAACCCCTTCCCATGGATGAGCGAAGTCATCGACTTGAAGAAAGAGAAAAACTTCTTCGAAACCCGAGTCACCGACTACCAAACCGGCGGCGCGCTCAACTGGTAAGAGAAGCAAAAACCCGCCATTTGGCGGGTTTGTTTGTGGAACAATACAAGAGAAAATTGTTGGGTGAGCCACGCTAGTTTCAACACTTCAAGCATTGCAGATAGAAACACTATCATGACCAACATCATTGCCCAAACCGACTTCAATCTACAAGTTGAGTGTCTCTTTGCCGAACATAGCGGCTGTGCATTTGCTGCTCTTCGATTTGCGGAGCCAAAATTTAGTTTGTTTGTGGAAGGAGAGACTGTGTTGGCTGAACCGAAGGGTAGCCCGCGTTTTCCCTATGGTACGTTTTGCGAGTTGGAAGAAGCGTTGACGGGCAATGAACTCGAAGCGCATATGTGGCATTGGTTGCGTAGCGGCGAGGCTTATGATCAGTTTTTGGGTATGAATGTATGTCGGTTTGGTTGCTGATCTAATATTGCGGGATGAGGTCAGAATCGTAACGCCTTCATGTTGCCTGCCTTTCCAGAGTTTCGGACGCTCTTAAACCACAAAACCCGCCTATTGGCGGGTTTCTGTCGCTTCGACCACACCTTGAGCGTGGTCGAACTATTCAATCAACCGAAGGTGATAACGCTCAAAAATGAGAGCCATGCGAAGCAAATCAGGCCGATGATGAAGGTCAATGGGAAGTTTTCGAATTTGAACGCTGACATAGTTTTCACCTCAATCAAGTTTATATGGATATTCTAGCGCGTCGTTATCTGAATGTCATCAATATCTACAGGGTTATTTCTTGAACGGCACTCTTGAAACAACAAACCAGGATCGACAGGGATTTCAACGGCTACGGTTATCGAGGGCAACAAGATAGGTCAGCAATTCGCCCATAAGGCGCTGGTTGAGTGCGTAGGTGTCGGCGGGCTCCAACATCATCTTTTCAGCCGTTGAAACGAACGGGCTATCGACGAGTTCATCCTCTGCATTCACCAGGAGTTGATCGACCGTCTCGGGTGTCATCTCCAGATGGAACTGCAACCCGACCACATGATCCCGATACAGGAAACCCTGATTCACGCAGGCAGCGCTGTGTGCCAGAAGCTGCGCCCCGGCTGGCAGATCAAAGGTTTCGCCATGCCAGTGGAATACACGCGTACCGGCCGCTTCGATGGCTTCAAGCTCTGACCTGTCGGCACATTGGCATTGAGGCCAGATATGTTGGGCCGCCGCATGCCAATGAATGGGCCACCAGCCGATTTCGGGCAAGCGGTTTTTGCGCACGGCAGCACCCAGTTGCTCGGCAATGAGTTGCGCGCCGAGGCAGAGCCCGAGAATGGGTGTTTTGGCTCGTAAGGCCGATTGAATGTAGGCCTTTTCGGCTTCAAGCCAGGGATAATGATCGGTATCGTGCACGCTCATCGGGCCACCGAGCACGATGATCAGGTCAATGGCAGAAAGATTGGGGAGCAAGCCCGAATCGGGTTCGTACTGCCGGATTAGCTGCACCTCGGCCTTTCGGGCATCCAGCCACGGCGCCATCGCACCCAGACCTTCGAAAGGAACGTGTTGGAATACGAGTACGTGCATGCGTTCTCCCCGTTACTGTGGCAACACGATTGGGCACCTCGAAATACCCGTGATTCGTCGTTCCCGCGAAGGCGGGAACCCAGAAAAATCAAGGCGCTGGATTCCCGCCTACGCGGGAATGACGAGCTCTTCGAGCTTCTGTATGTTGCGTTATTCGGACGCTTCCACCACGCGCCGCGTGACGCGCCCGCTCATCTGGCACATGAGTTCGTAGCTGATGGTGCCCGCCGCCTGTGCGACTTCGTCGATGGGTAGTTGATCGCCCCAGCATTGCACGGTATCGCCGACCTGAGCCTGTACGCCGCGCAAATCGACCGTGACCAGATCCATCGAAACCCGACCGATGACTTGGGTGCGCTGACCGTTGACGACGATCGGCGTGCCGTTGGGCGCGTGGCGCGGATAGCCATCGCCATAACCGATCGATACGACGCCAACGGGCATGGTTGCCGGTGCCGTGAATTTCCCGCCATAACCTACCCGTTCACCTGCCTGCACGTCACGAACGGCAATCAACTGCGTCGTAAGCGTCATCACCGGCTTCAAGTCCCAATCGGCGGCCGTGCCGGTGATGAATGGGTTACCGCCATACAGCATGATGCCGGGGCGCACCCAGTCACCGCCCGCGTGCGGATAGGCCAGCAACCCGGCTGAGTTGCACAGGCTGGTTTCACCGGAGCATTCGGTGGTCGTCTGCTTGAATAAGGTGATCTGGTCGTCGGTCAGGCCGCGATCCGGCTCGTCGGCACAGGCGAAATGCGTCAGCACGTTCGGATTAGGGCGCACACCGCGCAACGCACTGAGGCGGGCATAGGCTTGCGCGAATTCCTGCTGCGTGAATCCGACCCGATGCATGCCGGTATCCAGTTTGATCCAGGCCGTGAGCGGCAGGCCGAAACCGACCGTACCGACGGCATCGATCTGGCTGGCATGGTGGAACACCGGTTCGAGAAAATGGCGGGCGGCACGGCGGGCCTCGGCCTGACTCATCACGCCCTGCAGCACAAGCACGCGCTGGGTAATGCCCGCCTGGCGCAATGCCTCGCCCTCGCCCAGTGTGGCGACCATGAAGCCATCGACCCGATCGCGCAGCGCACGGGCAACCGTTGCCATACCATGACCGTAGGCATCCGCCTTCACCGCGGCGAGCAACTTGCGGCCTTTGGCGGCCTGACGGGCCACCGCGGCATTGTGTCGCAGCGCAGCGAGATCAATCGTGAGTTCAGGTCGGCGCAGATCGATCGCTTCGGTATGAATGACTTCCTGCAACGGACGCAAGTCACTCATGAGTGGTAGCCCTCCGGCAGCACGTCATTGGGAATGTAATCTTCAAAACGGGTGTTCTGCCCACGGAAGGTAAGAAATAGATTACCGATGGGGCCGTTACGCTGCTTGCCGATGATGATTTCTGCCATGCCCTTCTGTGGCGATTCCTTGTCATACACCTCATCGCGGTAGATGAACACGATCAAATCGGCATCCTGCTCGATGGCACCGGATTCACGCAGATCCGACATGACCGGACGCTTGTTCGGGCGCTGTTCCAGGGAACGGTTGAGCTGCGAAAGTGCAATCACAGGTACGCTGAGTTCTTTCGCGATGGATTTGAGCGAGCGGGAAATCTCCGAGATTTCGTTGGTGCGGTTTTCCTTCGTGCCCGGCACCTGCATGAGCTGGAGGTAATCGACCACGATCACGCCCAAGTCACAGGTGCGCGCCAGACGCCGCGCCCGCGAGCGCAAATCACTGGGTGATAGTGCGGGGGTATCGTCGATATGAATTTGAGTCTGGCTCAGGATGCCAACAGCGGAGGTGAGGCGATGCCAATCCTGATCGTCGAGCCGCCCCGTGCGCACGCGGGTTTGATCCACCCGGCCGATTGAGCTGAGCATACGCAGCGCCAGTTGTTCACCGGGCATTTCCATCGAAAACACCGCCACTGCCTTTTTACCGGAAATAGCCACGTGCTCGGCAATATTCATGGCGAAGGTGGTCTTGCCCATCGATGGACGACCGGCAACGATCACCAGATCACCCGCCTGCAGGCCGGAGGTCATTTCATCGAAGTCCTTGAAGCCCGTGGCGTGGCCGGTAATGGCCTCTTCGCGCTCGAAGAGTTCGGCCACCCGATCCATGGCACCGGTCATCAGTTCCTTGATGGGCCTGAAACCGCGCTTGAGACGCTCGCCTTCATCGGCGATCGAGAAAATCTCACGTTCGGCAAATTCCATGACTTCGGCCGCCGCGCGGCCTTCCGGGCGATAGCCCATCTGCACGACCTGCGTACCCACGTCGATCAGTTTGCGCAGCACCGAGCTTTCGCGGATCATCTGCGCGTAGGCCAGAATATTGGCTGCCGTGGGTACGGCTTCAACCAGTTCGACCAGATAAGGTACGCCGCCCGCTTCTTCGAGCTGATCGCGTTTGGAAAGCCACTCGGCCACCATCACCGCATCGAAGGGCTTGTTACCCTCGGACAAATCCAGAATGGCCTCATACACCTTGCGGTGATCGGCGCGGTAGAAATCTTCCGGACGCAGCACATCGCTGATTTTTTCCAGCGCGAGATGATCCAGCATCAGCCCCCCCAGTACGGCCTGCTCCGCATCCTGGGAATGCGGCGGCATACGTACATTGGAGAAGGCTTCAGACACCGATGAGGTGTTGTTTTGCGTGCGCGCGGGAAGCTTGAAATCGGTCGTCATAAATGGGTGGCTTGAGGGGCAAATCGGATACTCATGATACACCGTTCAGTGGCCACCGAAAGACGCCATCACGGGGCCAGAAAACCGCCCGAACGGAAGGTGAGCACCAGGGTATCGCGCCAGCCGTCATTCGGATTACCCACCGGAATGATCGGGGTACTTTCATGAATCACGCGGCTGTCGTCCATCAGCAAGACGCTGCATGGTTCGGATAAAGTAAACCGAACGCCGCGCGCGCCGTCCACTTCAAACACACGGGTTTCGCCGCCGCGAATGTTTCTGCGGCCGATCATGATGACCACGACGAAATCAACCCCGTCGCGGTGCGCGCCTTCCGGTGTGGGCCTGCCTACGCCGTCGCGGGTATCGATGCGGAATTGATGCGCTTCGATGAACCAGCGCGCCACGGGGCGAATTTCGGCAAACAGGCGCCCCAAATGGGTCACCAGTGGTTGCCAGAAGGGCATTGCCAGAAATTCAGGAGTCAGTGGTTCGAACCGGCGCAACATGCCACCGTGCAGTGCGTTGTAGGAAGTCGGCTGCCAGTGGGGCCGATGGGGCACCAGATCGAGCACATCTTCGCCTGCTTGAGCAGCAAGATGATGAATAAAACTGCCATGACGCCGGTAGCGATAATGCCCACCATCCTTGAGGTATTCATCGGCAGGTAAGTCGGCCCACAGTGGCATTGCATCCGCGCATGAGTTTGCGTTGGGGCCGATCAGCGCATATAACGCTTCAGCACTCAACAAACCGAAACCCTGCTGACGCAATCGATCCTGAATGCTGACGCCTTCTGCCAGTGGAACGCCAAAACTCAGGGTATCGAGGGCTTGAGGGGAAAGTGTATCAGGCATGGCGTGCTCACGGTTTTAGGCAAGAATTGATGTTTGGTCAGTTTAATTTATTACATAACGGAACGCTGCAGAGGAAAAACCTAAAATCAGGGCACCTCGAAAAACCGTCACGAGCATGTTCGAGTGCAAGGAGCCGCGCAGTGAGCAACGAGACATATCAAGTAGATAGGCGAGGCGCGAACGAGCACGCGACGCAGCAATCGGACAGCACAGTAGGTTGCTCGAGGTACCCATCAGTGATCACGGGCTTCCTGCTGCATGGCCCACAGTTCGGCATAAACGCCCTGATGTGCCAGCAATGAGCGGTGATTCCCCCGTTCGACAATCTGCCCGCGCTCCATCACCAGAATTTCATCGACATCGATAATGGTCGAAAGCCGGTGCGCGATGGTGATTGTGCTGCGGTTACGCGATATTTCCTTCAATTCGAACTGGATGTTCTTTTCCGTCTGGGTATCGAGCGCGGAGGTGGCTTCGTCGAAGATAAGAATCTGCGGATTCTTGAGTAGGGTCCGCGCGATGGCCACGCGCTGCTTTTCGCCGCCAGAGAGTTTCAACCCACGCTCGCCCACTGTTGTCTCCCAACCTTTGGGCAGCGATTCGATGAAGCTCAGGATGTGCGCCGCCCGCGCCGCTTCGATGACTTCTTCCCGCGTGGCCGTCGGGCGACCATAGGCGATATTGAAATAGATGCTGCTGTTGAACAGCACGGTATCCTGCGGAACGATGCCAATAGCGGCGCGCAGACTGGCCTGGGTGACATTGCGGATATCCTGTCCATCGATCAGGATTTCGCCGCTCGTGACATCGTAAAAACGGAACAACAAGCGCGACAGGGTGGACTTCCCTGCCCCACTCGCTCCGACGATGGCGACGTTGTGGCCGGCAGGCACGGTGAAATCCACACCATGCAGAATCTGGCGATCGGGATCGTACCCGAAGTGCACATTCACAAAGCGCACCTCGCCGCCTTTGAGTTCAAGCGACCTGGCCGTCGGCTTGTCCTTGATCTCCTGCGGCACATCCAGCAAAGTGAACAGCCGCTCGATATCAGTCAGCGATTGCTTGATCTGCCGATAGATGACGCCCATGAAATTCAGCGGAATGAACATCTGGATGAGAAAGGCGTTGACCATCACGAGATCACCCACCGTCAGCTTGCCATCCACAACACCGCGGGAAGCCAGAATCAGCATGATGGTCATGCCGATGGCGATCACGAGGGCCTGGGCGACGTTCAGCACACCGATGGATGTCTGGTTCTTGACCGCTGCGACTTCCCAGTTTTGCAGGCTCTCGTCGTAACGCGCGGCCTCGAAGGCTTCGTTGCCGAAATACTTGACCGTCTCGTAATTGAGCAGGCTGTCCACAGCCTGGGTATTCGCCTTGGAATCCATCTCGTTCATCCGGCGGCGGAGCTTGGTTCGCCACTCGGTAATCAGGATTGTGAGCGTGACGTACACCACAACAACGGTCAGCGTGATGGCCGCGAAGGTCCAGTCGAATTTGACGAACAGAATGCCTGCGACCAAACCGATTTCGATCAGGGTCGGCAAGATGGAAAACAGCACCATGCTCAACAGCGACGAAATGCCCTGCGCGCCCCGTTCAATATCGCGCGCCACACCGCCGGTTTGTCGCTCCAGATGGAAACGCAGCGAAAGCGAATGCAGATAGCGGAACACATCCATGCCGACACGGCGAATCGCCCGCTGAGTGACCTTGGCAAACACGATATCGCGCAGATCGGCAAACATCGTGCTCGCCAGCCGCAGGGCGCCATAACCGAACAGCAAGGCCAAGGGCACCACAAGGACGGCTTTGGGCTGATTGAGGTTATCGACGATATGCTTGAGCACGATCGGGATCGAGACGATGGCGAATTTCGCGCCGATCAGGAAGGAAAGCGCGATCAGCACCCGCCATTTGAACTCCCACAGATAGGGCAGCAGCAGTTTAAGCGTGCGCCAATCGGCTGGCCCCGCAGGACTATCGTTCGAGCCGAAATGTCGCATTAATTATCCTAAGGAACCTCTGATTGAATCCTTCGTGGCCGAGACGGGCTTTTGAGGGATGAGTCGCAAGGCGCGGCGCGAAACGGGCTTGCGCCAGCTTCGCGTTAATGG
>NCKC01000007.1:73733-122678 GCA_002282715.1 Halothiobacillus sp. 15-55-196
CCTTGGCATCGTAGCGTAAACTACGACCTGCGGCCTCTGCCTCGTTTTGCGGCTTTTGGTTCAGCAACTCGGCTCACGAGGGATTCAATCAGAGGTTCCCTAAAGAGCGAAGATTTATGTCTCGTGCTTGTCTTCAACCCAATCGAACGAACGAGTTACAGCACGCTTCCAATAACGATAGTAGGTTTCTCGCTGTTCATCCGGCATCAAAGGAGTCCAGCTGTGGTCGGCCGACCAGTTGGCACGCAGGTCATCGGTATTTTTCCAGTAGCCGACGGCCAGACCGGCGGCATAGGCGGCACCCAAGGCCGTGGTCTCGGTGATCTTCGGGCGGACGACGGGCGCGGCGAGCATATCCGACTGAAATTGCATCAAAAGGTTGTTGCAGACCATGCCGCCATCCACGCTTAAGGTCTTGAGCTCGATACCGCTATCGGTCTGCATCGCCTCGACGACGTCGCGCACCTGAAAAGCGGCCGATTCCAGCGCGGCGCGGGCGATATGCGCCCGGTTGGCGTAGCGAGTCAGTCCGACGATGACGCCACGTGCATCGTCTTTCCAGTAGGGCGCATACAGCCCGGAAAAGGCCGGCACGATGTAGACGCCGCCGTTATTTTCCACACTGGCCGCCAAGGGCTCGATGTCGGCAGACTTTTCGATCAGATTGAGGTTATCGCGCAGCCATTGCACCAGGGCGCCCGTCATCGCGATCGAGCCTTCGAGTGCATAACACGGGGCTTCGTCACCGAATTGATAGGCGACGGTCGTCAGCAATCCCGCCTGCGAAGGCACAATCTTACTGCCGGTATTCATCAACAAAAATGAGCCCGTGCCGTAGGTGTTCTTGGCTTCTCCGGGCACAAAACAGGTTTGGCCGACCAAGGCGGCTTGTTGATCGCCCAGAATACCCGCGATCGGCGCGCCACGTAACGGCACGGTGGTTACTTCGCCATGGATTTGCGACGACGATACGATTCGAGGCAGGCAGGCTTTGGGAATGGCGAACGCTTCGAGTATGTCCTCATCCCACTGGCAGGTCGCAAGGTTCATCAACTGGGTGCGGCTGGCGTTGGTGACATCGGTGATGTGCCGACCGCCTCGGGCACCGCCGGTCAAGTGCCAAATGAGCCAGGAATCCATCGTGCCGAACAGAATGTCACCGTTCTCGGCACGGATTCGCGCTTCGGGCAGTTGATCGAGCAGCCAGCGTAATTTCAGCCCGGAGAAATAGGTGGTCAGCGGTAGACCGGTCTTGGCGCGAAACCGATCCTTCCCGCCGGACTTGGCAAACGAAGATACCAAGGCATCGGTGCGGGTATCCATCCAGACCAGGGCATTGTGCAACGGCTTGCCGGTGGCCTTGTCCCACAGCACCGTGGTTTCTCGCTGATTGGTGATACCGATGGCAGCAAGATCACCTGTATTGAGGCCTTCCTTGGCAAGCGCCGCGCCGGTTACTTCGTTCACGTTATGCAGGATCTCGATCGGGTCGTGCTCCACCCAGTCGGGCTTGGGGTAGATCTGCCGATGTTCCTTCTGCGCCATGGACACAATCTGCCCGGCGCGGTCGAAGACGATAAACCGGGAGCTGGTCGTCCCCAGATCGATGGCGCCGATGTACTGGCTCATAAGCGATTACCGTTCATGGCATGTCAGAGTCCGAACCCATCAGGCCATCGTGCCGGGACAGGCACTGTTTTCATGGGTATGCGCCAGCTCGCATTGAGCGGCGTAGGTTGCACTTTCGATCTGGATGGTCACATGATTGATATTGAATTCTTCGTGCAGCAGATGCTCTGCCTGACCAAGCAATTGATCGGGTGCGGCTGAGTCGGGCGCAAGGACCAGATGCGCCGTCAAACCGTTGCGGGAAGTACTCAAGGCCCATACATGCAAATCATGCAACCCGGCCACGCCGGGCAAGGCGAGTAGATGCTTGCGCACAGATGCCAGGTCGATCTCTTTGGGTACACCATCGAACAACAGGTGCAAGGATTGCCGGAACAATGACCACGTACCCCAGACAACCACGGCGGCGATCAGCAGTGATATGAACGGGTCGAGCCAGAACCAGCCTGTACCCAAGATGATAAACGCGCCGATCACGACGCCCAGAGAAACCAGAGCATCGGCTGCCATGTGCAGGAAAGCGCCGCGTATATTGAGATCGTGCTTGCTACCGGCCAAAAACAGCCAGGCAGTGACGCTGTTGATCACAATGCCGATGGTTGCCACCACGATCACCGGCCATTCCTGCACTTCAGCAGGTACAGTAAAGCGTTGTATGGCTTCCACAGCCAGTCCGCCCATCAACAGCATCAACACGGTGGCATTGATGAAGCTCGCGAGTATCGAACTCCGCTGCCAACCGTAGGTGTGCTGGTCATTCGCACGAATCCGCCCGGCCGCCAGCGCAGCCCAGGCCAACGCCAATCCGGCGACATCGCCCAGATTGTGTCCGGCATCGGCGAGCAAGGCCAAGGAATTGGCCTGCCAACCGTAAAACGCCTCAATCAGCACAAAAATCATATTGATCGCCATGCCGTATGCAAAACGCCGATCGAAGTTCGTCGGAATAGGATGGTGGTGCGCGTGGTCGTGGTCGTGACTCATTGTTGAAGCCTTATCTAATGTAAATGTGCTGATCAGACTCGATGATATAAAAAGAATCCTCCACAAGGGAGGATTCTTCAAACGGGCGACCTAAGTGCCGTGCTCGTGGTTACAAGAATACGGCGGTGACCGGGATTTACTAACCCGTGTTGCGCATCCCCGAGGCAATGGCGTTGATCGAGCGCAAAAGCGGCAGCAACCACTTCTGCCGTTCGGCTTCCGGCTCGGAATCATCCCGGTAGCGGCGCAGCAATACGATCTGGATATGGTTGAGTACGTCCAGATAAGGGTTTCGTCGCATCATCGAGGTACCGATGTACTCATCAATTTCAACCAGCGATTCGACCCGGGCAACCCGCAACAATTCATCGAGCGTTCGGTAATACTCCGCACTGATCTTTTCATATACCGGCAGCGCCTGGGCCTGATCGGCCACCAGACTGGCGTACTCGCGCGCGATGGTCATTTCACCCTTGGTCAGCGAAAGCTGGGTATTGCGCAACATACTGTGGAAGAACGGCCACTCATTGAACAGCGTGTGCAGTAACTCGGGCTGGTCCTTGTGATTTTGACGCCAGGTTTTCAGCGCCGTGCCGATACCGTACCACGCGGGCAGAGTGTGCCTTGATTGAGACCAGCCGAACACCCAGGGAATGGCGCGTACAGATGCCTTGGATAAATCACCGGCCTTGCGCGATGCCGGACGTGAACCGATGTTCAACAAACCCAGTTCACGTACAGGCGTCGCTTCAAAAAAGTAATTGAAGAAGAACGGCGTTTCGTCGGTCAATTCCCGGTAAGCCTTCTCACCATAGGTCGCCAACTCGGCCACGACCTGCTCGTGCTCGGCCGGTGCCGGGTGGTTCTCCATCACCAGATGCGCCGATGCCTTCATCAGACCGGTCGCACCCATGGTGATCTCGTAGATGGCTGTTTCGGTATTACTGTACTTGGAGGAAAGCACCTCACCCTGTTCGGTAAATTTGATCTGGCCTTCGACCGTACCCGCCGGCAACGACAGAATCGACTCGTGGGTTGGTCCACCGCCCCGTGCGACCGTACCGCCGCGGCCATGGAACAGACGGCATTCGATACCGTTCTTCTGGGTAATGGACAGTACACGTTTCTGCGCGTTGTACAGGCTCCAGACCGAAGCCAGCGAACCACCGTCCTTGCAGGAATCGGAATATCCCAGCATCGCTTCTTGCAGATCGCCGGAGGCACGGATCAATTCGCGGTAGACCGGATTTTCGAACAGTACGCTCAACACGTTTTCGATTTCATGCAAGTCTTCGATCGTTTCAAACAACGGCGAAATCTGAATATCGCAGAACCACTGGGATTTGCGCTTGCCCGCCAACCCTGCCAATACGGCCAGAAACATGACTTCCATCACGTGGCTGGCTGCGTGCGTCATTGAAATGACATAGGTACCGAAGCATTCGCGGCTGATGGTATCGATCAGTTCACGCTTGACCTTGAACACCTGGAGGGTTTCGGCAGATTCAGCGGATAGCGCTGCCGTGTCGATGGCCTTGTGGCGGCCCTTGTTGATGAGTTGGGTGAGCAGCGCCATCCGGCCTGCTTCGTCCAGCGCCAGATAATCGGTTTTAGGCTGCAATTGCTTGAGAATATCAGCCACGGTTTGAGTATGGCGCGAGGATTCCTGACGGATATCCAATTTGAACAGATGCCAACCGAAGGTTTCTGCCAGACGGATCAAATCCTTAATTTCGCCATCGGCAAGCAACTGATCGCCAGTGGAAATCAACGTGTCACGAATCCGGTACAGATCGCTCAGGAACTGATCCTTGTGCGCATAGGCATGCGCGGACAAGTCGATGGGCTTTTTGTCCAACAGGGCCGTTACATAGTCCAGGTTGTGCTTGAGGCGCTGGCCGATGATGCGCAACTTGAGACGGTACGGCTCTTCCGTAAAGAAACTATCACCCGAATTTTCAGGTGATGCGAGCCCCAGTTCCACCGCATCCTGATGCAAGCCTAATCCGTCCAGGTCGATTTCAGGGCACAACCGGCTGGAATGCGTAAGAACTCGGTCCATACCCGCCAATCGGTCAAGGTATTCTTGCAGGATCGTCTGTGTTGCTGAACAGACAGCGAACGTGGTCACTTCATGGGTTACATACGGATTGCCATCGCGATCGCCACCGATCCACGAACCGAACCGGAACAGACTCGGCACCGTGACCGGTGTATCCGGGAATTTCTCGTTGAAATTCACATCCACCGCGCGCTCGAGGTATCGATAAGCCAGCGGAACCGCATCAAAGATCGACGTGCTGAAGTAATACAGACCCAGACGAATCTCATCGTGGACTTCAGGCCGGGTGGTACGTACTTCATTGGTTTTAAGCAATGAAAGAATCACGCTTTTGACCTGTTGATGCAGACGATCCCGTTCAATCCCTTTTGCTTCCGGGTGATCTAACTCGGCACAAAGCAAAAAGATTTTGCGCTGCAGATCCATCACGGTTCGACGTTTTGCTTCAGTGGGATGCGCCGTGAATACGGGCATATAGATCAGTCGGTTGAGCAGTGTCTGTAAATTGTCCGAAGTCATCCCTTGCTTCGAAAACTCGCGCATGGTGTCGTAGAACGAGCCGCGCCACAAACGCAGGCCAAGTCGCACCTGCTTGCGCCGATGCTGATGCATGAAATCTTCTTCAGCGATATTCACCAGGCTGAAGTACAGGTTGTACGCACGCACAACAAAATTGAGCGTATCCGGATCCAGAGTGCGCAAAAGAACCATCAATTTGGCGTGCAATTTGGGATTATGCTTCAACCGCAATTTGATAAAACCACGGCGTAACGTTTCGACGGTATCGAAGACGTGATCGCCGGTTTGTTCTTTTAGAACTTCGCCCAAAAGGTTGCCAAAAAGGCGTACCCGTGCACGCAGCGCTTTATCGTTGTCTTTCGAATTTTTTTTCATTACAACACTCAGGTTTGAAGAATTAGAGGCTGGAAACAAGGTTCTGACTCTTCCAGCTTTCATGACTGACGCGATTTTGTCATCACCCGCAATTAATGTTGTCGCCAGTATACCGTTTAAGGTCGTTTTTTTCTGTTCGGCTGCTGACGCGCGCTTGAGTCAACATGGAACAAACACAAAGAGTTACACTCAACTCATTGGGTATGCTTATTGCCAACGGTTAAAACATGCAGCATCCGGGTTTAATGATTAATGGCAAACGTACGTACTGGGTTATTGTGGTAATCAAGGAGAAAGCATTATGCAATTAGGCATTTACGGTCTGGGGCGGATGGGCGCCAATATGGCTCGACGCTTATCACGCGGTGGCATTGAAGTAGTCGCCCACAATCGTAGCACGTCGCCCATCGATGAACTGGTCGCCGAAGAAACCCATATCACAGGCGCTTACACGCTCAAAGAATTTGTCGACGCCCTGCCCGCCCCGCGTATCGTTTGGCTCATGCTGCCTTCCGGCAAGGTCACCGAAGATGCGATCTCGCAAATTCTCCCCTTGCTGAAAGAAGGCGATCTTTTGATCGATGGTGGCAACAGTTTTTATCAAGACACCATCGCGCGTGCCGCGCGCGTGCAAAAATCGGGGGTGCACTACATGGATGTGGGTACATCCGGTGGCATTTGGGGGCTGCAAAACGGCTACAGCCTCATGTTCGGCGGGTCGGACGAAGCGGCAGCCCTGATCACCCCCGCCATCCGGGTGCTAGCGCCCGCACCGGATCAGGGTTGGGGGCATGTCGGGCCTGTCGGCTCCGGCCATTACGTCAAAATGGTTCACAATGGAATCGAGTACGGCATGATGCAGGCTCTGGCCGAAGGCCTGGATCTGCTTCGCGCCAAAAAGGAATTCGATCTCGATCTGGCTCAAATAACCGAAATGTGGCGGTACGGCTCTGTCGTGCAGAGCTGGCTGCTCGATCTAACCGCCGAAGCGCTTGCGGAACAGGGTCAGAGGCTTGAACACATCGCGCCTGTCGTAGCAGACTCCGGCGAAGGTCGCTGGACAGCAAAAGAAGCCATTGATCTCGGCGTCAGTGCTCCGGTGATGACGCTGGCTCTGCAAATGCGCTTTGCCAGTCAGGATGCAGAAGGGTACGGCAATCGTCTGCTCTCGTTGATGCGCAACGCCTTCGGCGGCCATGCGATAACGAAGAAGTAATTCGTGCAAGCGATTGCACATTCGTCCAACGGCACCGCTGTTTGATGCCCTACGAAAGGAGTCCCCATATGCCCCCATCAAAACGATCGGTCCAACAGGATAAGTCACGCCAGGATTCGGTTACGATCGTCATTTTTGGTGCAACAGGCAACCTGGCGCACAAGAAACTGATTCCGGCCCTCTACCAACTCGAACTGGCCGGCGAACTTCCTCAGGGTAGTCGTATCATCGGTTTCGGCCGCAGAGACTGGACGGATGAGCATTGGCGCGATGAAGTGCAGGTTCTGCTCAGCGAGGATGAATCCGCCCCCGACCCGGCGCTCGAAAAACTACTGTCTCGACTGCATTTTCACAACGGTGATTATCAGACCAAGGATTCATTTACCTCGTTGGCACAACGGCTGTTCAACGGCGAATTCCCCGCCTGCATCATGTTCTACTTCGCCGTCCCGCCGGATGCGTTCGGTCCCATCTGCCAGCATCTGGCAGCGGCCGAACTGGTCGATGAATCGAAAGGTTGTCGGCGGCTGGTCATCGAAAAACCCTTCGGCCACGACATTGAAAGCGCCCATGCGCTCGACTCCTTGCTGCACCGCCACTTCAGCGAGCAACAGATTTACCGGATCGACCACTACCTCGGCAAAGGTACCGTGCAGAACATCATGGTGATGCGCTTCGCCAACCTGCTGCTTGAACCCTTGTGGAACCGCAATTTCATCGACCATGTACAGATCTCGCATGCCGAGACACTGGGCGTGGGTGGACGAGCCGGTTATTACGAATCCGCAGGAGCCCTGCGTGACATGGTGCAGAGCCATCTGATGCAAATGCTGGCCTTGATCGCGATGGAACCGCCGCCATCGATGGACCCGGAAGCCGTGCGGGATGAAAAGGTCAAGGTGCTTCGCAGCATTCGCCCCATTTCGCCGCGCGCCGTACACGCACAGGCGTTCCGCGCGCAATATCAACGTGGTGTGGTCAAGGGCGAAAACGAAATCGGCTATCTCGATGAAGATGGCGTCGCCCCCGACTCCATCACCGAGACCTATGCGGCAGTCAAACTCTACATCGACAACTGGCGATGGAAAGGCGTGCCGTTTTACCTACGTACCGGCAAACGCCTGGCGCAGACCCACTCACAGATTTCGATTCGCTTCCGCGATCCGCCGCAGCAGTTGTTTCGTGAGACGGCCATCACAAAAACAGAACCGAACTGGCTTCTGATCGGCATTCAGCCCCAGGAGAACGTCCGCTTCGAGTTGCAGATCAAAACCGATGGGCTGGAAATGCGTACCCGTACCGTGCAGATGGATGCCAGTTACACGGCCCCGGAGCGTCAAAACCTAGATGCCTATGCGGCCCTGCTGCTGGACGTGATGCGTGGCGATCAAACCCTGTTTTTGCGCTACGATGAGGTGGCCTGGGCATGGCGTGTGGTCGACCCGATCCTTAAAATCTGGTCCGTCGAGCGGGACTACATCCACACTTACAAGGCCGGCACCTGGGGGCCGAAAGAATCCGATCGATTATTCGATGACGATAGTCATCAGTGGCGAAATGATTTGTCCATTCCATCAAACTAGACAACACAGGCCATAATGAAAATTGTGACTATCAGCCACCTATTGCAACTCCATTCAATCCAAAAAAATTCCAAACGATAGGTTATCAAAAGCATGAGCCGGCTAACTCGATCCCCCGCATGGCAAAAGTTGGTAGATCATGGTGAGCAGATGAAGTCTGTTCATCTGTCTGACCTCTTTACACAACACCCCGAGCGCGCGCAAACCTTCGCGCAACAGGTCGCTGGGCTGCATGTCGATTACAGCAAACAACGGATCACCAGCGATACGCTCGATCTATTGCAGCAACTGGCTCTGGACTGTGGTGTTCTGGCTCGTCGTGACGCCATGTATGCCGGTGAGAAGATCAATATCACCGAGAACCGGGCCGTACTGCACGTCGCCCTGCGCAACCGTAGCAATCGCCCGATCCTGGTCGATGGCGAGAATGTCATGCCGGAGGTCAATGAAGTATTAGGGCGCATGCGCCAGTTCACCGACTCGGTACATGAGGGTCGCTGGCTGGGTTATTCCGGTGAGCGCATTACCGATGTGGTGAATATCGGCATCGGCGGCTCAGACCTCGGGCCGAGAATGGTGTGCGATGCCCTCGCCTCTCATGGCCTGCCGGGAATAAACGTTCATTTCGTCGCAAACATTGCCCCAAGCGAAATCGCCAGTCTGCTCAAAACACTGGACCCGGCACGCACACTATTTGTTGTCGCCTCCAAGACCTTCACAACCCAGGAAACACTGACCAACGCCCACACGGCCCGCCGCTGGTTCCTAGACCATGCTCCGAACGAATCGGCCATCGAAAAACATTTCGTGGCCGTTTCGACCAACCATAAAGCGGTTTCGGCATTCGGCATCAATACCGACAACATGTTCGGCTTTTGGGACTGGGTCGGTGGACGATACTCATTGTGGTCGGCCATCGGCCTGCCCATTGCGCTTTATATCGGTATGGATGGCTTCGAGCGCCTGCTCGAGGGAGCTCATGCCATGGACGAGCATTTCCGCCAGGCGCCAGCAGAACAGAATCTGCCGTTGATCCTGGGTTTGATCGATGTTTGGAACAGCAACTTTCTCGGTGCGGAAACCCTGGCCGTATTGCCCTATGGCACGCGTCTTAGCAGGCTCCCCGCCTATCTTCAGCAGGCAAGCATGGAATCCAACGGCAAATCGGTCGATCTCGATGGCCAACGCGTCGATTACGCAACAGGCCCCGTGGTTTGGGGTGGTGCGGGCACGAATGGTCAACATGCCTTCTACCAACTTCTGCATCAAGGCACACGCCTGATTCCGACCGATTTCATCGCATCCATTCGCACCCACTCGCCGATTGGTGAGCAACAGGCCATGCTGCTCGCCAACATGCTGGCGCAAACCCGTGCCTTAATGCTCGGTCGCGGCCTTGATGCCGTTGTCGCAGAGATGAAGGCGGCTGGCATTGACGACGCAACGATTGCCCGCATTTCACCACACCGGGTATTCCTTGGCAATCAGCCAAGCTCTACCATCCTGTTCCCGCAGATGACACCGGAAGCCGTCGGCGCGCTGATCGCGCTGTACGAACACCGTATCTTCGTTGCGGGCGCCATCTGGCATATCGACTCATACGATCAATGGGGCGTGGAACTCGGCAAGCAGATGGCCGGCGAACTCCTGCCCGCCATCGGCAAAGTACCAGTAGCCGGTAGCTTCGACCCATCGACCGAAGCCTTGCTCAGCACCATTCATAAACACTGGGTTTGATTATCTGGGTTTGATTATTTGGATACCTTGGTTTGAACATCTTATTTATCGACTCGGCCACCGAAGCTTGCACGGCCGCGCTCTGGCATAACGGAACAGTTCTGAGCGCATTCGAACTGGCCCCCAAGGCGCATACACACCGCTTGCTACCGATGGCGGAGCAATTGCTCAGCGAAGCCGGCATTGATTACAACCAGCTCGATCTGATCGCCTATGGTCGCGGCCCCGGCTCGTTCACGGGCGTACGCATCGCCACCGCCTGCGCGCAGGGCATGGCCCTGGGGCTGGATATTCCCGTACTTGGGATTTCATCACTCGCCACATTGGCACAAGCATTGAGGGAACAGGCGTTTCAGGCAGGTGGCGGCATCATTCACGCCGCGCTCGATGCGCGCATGGGCGAGATTTATTACGGCCGTTATCTGGTGGATGATGCAGGGAGTGTCACACCACTGGGCGAGGAACGCGTGATCTCACCCGACTTGATTCTGTCGGAATTTGAAATTCACTCTGAGAACTCAGAATCGGAATTCGCAACAGGCTCCGGCTTCGCGCGCTACCCTGCCCTTATTTCAGCCAATTCATGGCGAAACACGAGTCCAGATGCCTTACCTGATGCACGCTTCGCTATTGAACTTGCGGCTGCCACATCAACATCACAATGGCATGATCCAGCTGACGCTGCCCCTATCTACCTCCGAGATAACGTGGCGCAGGTCAAAGATGCTGCACCGATTACAGGCTAGGCTAAATACTAGCCTCTAAAATCCATCGGACAGAAAAAAACCCGCCAAGGCAAACTTGAAGCGGGTTTTCAACGGATTGCAAAACAACCCAATTTGGTGGCTATAGGTGGACTCGAACCACCGACCCCAGCATTATGAGTGCTTTTGTCACACATTGTAAAACATGTAGATAGGACAGGATAATCCATATCTGCATCAGAATATGCATCAACCAGGGTTTTTTCACGCTATAATTGAGGTCATAAAACACTACGACAAAAGGCGGTTTGTCATGGCTTCAATCATCGAAACGAAATTCGGCACTTGGCGCGCCACGATCAAGCGCAAAGGCACCAAACCACAGTACAAAGTTTTTAAGCGGAAAACAGATGCCGAAGTGTGGGCGCGTAACATTGAGGGCGCAATTGATCGAGGTGAGCATCGACCAGCCGCCAAGGGTGAACGCATAACCTTTGATGAGTTGGTCAATCTGTTCCTCACTGATAAAGATCACGGACTGCCCACTCATTCCATCAATCAGCAAAAGCTAGTCCCAGGCAAACTTAAATTCTGGCGACAAGAATTTGGATTTGCGATTCTTCGCGATATAACCCCTGAACTCATTGATGAGGCAACAGAGCGACTCCAAAAGAAACGTATCATATCGACTGCGGGTAATGATCGAGGCCAGATCAGCCCATCTACTGTCCGCACCTTGCTAGGCAATCTCGGAACAGTGTTTCGTTATGCCGTGACCAAGCGCTTCATTCGTGAAACGCCTATGCGCCAGATTCACACGAAACCAGAAGCCAATGACGAGCGCGTCCGCATCTTGACCGATGACGAGCGCGTCCGATTGCTGGCAGCTTGTGATATATCCCAAACGCCAGAGTTGCCTGTCGCCGTCCGTTTAGCGCTGAATACGGGCCTTCGGAAATCGGAACTGTTTGGCCTCACACAAGACCGCGTTAATATCACAGAACGCTCCAAACGCTATCAATCAGACGGCTTGCCGTTTGTCATACCGCCGCGCCATATCCTTGTTGAAATCACCAAGAACGGTCACCCGCGCCTGATGCCGTTAAACGATGAGGCGTTGGATGCACTGGCTGGCTGGATGCGTACCCATCCCATTGATGCAAAGACGCTTGTTTTTCCTTCGCGTGAAACCCCACGGAAGCCGCTTGATATTGACCGGCCTTGGGAAACAGCCTTGCGTCGGGCAGAGATCACAGACTTTAGATGGCATGACATGCGCCATTGCTTCGCCAGTGAATTGATTATGTCCGGCGCAAATGTGGCCCAGGTTGCCAAGTTGACTGGCCACCGTGATTTGAAATCCTTGATGAGGTACTCACATCTATCTCCAGAGCATTCCCATGAGCTTGTCGCGCGAATCAGCCGCCAAATTCAGGTTCGGAATGGAGAACAAAAATGAACGAAAGCACGCCAAATGAGACATCCATCTCCGAATCAGCAGATCCGGCCTTCTACTCACTGGAAGAAACTGCAGCAAGATGGACAAAACTAAGGGGGGAAAATACCACCACGCAAACTTTATTAGCCTACGGAGTGCTTGACGACAACGAACTGGTATTCAGCGTTTTTGTCTCGGACTGGTACTTATTTAAGAAATTTACTGATGATCATAGCGGAGAGATCACTATTACGCGCGTACCGTTGCGAGGGCTTGTAAGTTTGCGTAAGCAGACGATTGAGGAGTTACTGACCAAGGGGGCCGTAGAAGTTGATTGGGTGAGAGGCTGTACCGATGCTCCTGAAGGTAATACCTTTCGTGGGTGCGCTGTTAGCACGCATCACTGGGGGGCTGGACAGGAATCTTGGAAACCAGTTTTTGACGAATACCAAAAAAACTTTGGTCGAACATTCCCCAGGATCACCGAGGAAGACCTAGTGATCAGCAAAACCGAGCGTGATCGGATGGAAAAAGAATTCCCCAGTCCGTCATTGGAGGTGAAAACCGGAAACCACAATAAAGATTTAGGCATAAGCCAAGAGGGAGGGGGAAAGGAGACAGTAGATGCACCCCAGGATCTGGGCACAGGTGAATGCGATCGCTTCGAAGATGAATGCGGGGTCGAGACGCCCAATAGCGATATGGCGGATGAGATCAAGCTACAACCTACCAACTACACCACACCCTACATGGAAATCATGAAGGAAACTATTGCAACATATTTTGAGCCTCGCCGGGATATAGATGCAAAACGGGAAGAAGTGGTTGAATGGGTCAATAAGCGATTGATTGAAGTTGGGATTGGGGATTCAAAAAATATAGCAACAGCCATTTTCACGATTATCAAGCCTACCGATCACAATCCAAGAAAACGAAGGGGTTGAACCCAATAAATCCTGATCTGATGCGGGTTTCCCGCTAGGGTTGAACGCCGTAGAACCCCATCCATTCAGCCCGTTGAATCTGTTTTGATCTTCGAAAAGTAACGATTGTCCGCCTCAGTCGCCCCAAACAAGTGGCGACGTTTTGCAGTACATGAGGACTTGACATGAAGATACAAGCTGAGAGTTACATTAAGGCCGCAACGGCCAAACAAAACCAATCCCTAATGACCCTGCCACAATTGTGTGAGGCAGAACCAGCATTGACGCCAGGTGGGGTTCGTCACCTGATTTTTACGAAAGGGCACGCACTGCCTGGAGTTTACCGTTTTGGGCGGCGAATCCTATTCGACCGGGCTGAGTTCATTGCTGGCATCAAGGCAGGCAGTGCTGCTCATATCGCGGGGGGTAAATAATGAAATCCCCAGTCAAAAATCCGGCTTATTGGCAAGGCCCCATCATATACGCCAACCCCAATGAGCACTTTCTATCTGCCATAGCGCAGGCGGGTCTGCCTGTGCCACCACACATTGAGGCCGATGGTCGCCTCCATCGCTACCGAGATCCAGATGCCAAGAGCAGTAACAAAAACTGCTGGTATGTGCTCTATTCGGATGGTGTAGCGGCTGGTGCTTATGGCGATTGGCGGTCGGGGCGGTCACATACCTGGAGTGCTAAGTCTCCGAACACAATGTCAGCTTCGGAGCGCGCCGAATATCGTCGCCGAATGGCGGAAACGCGACATCAACGACAGCAGGAAGAGTTTCACAAACATCAGTTTGCGGCAACCAAGGCCAAAGAGATTTGGGCGCGCTCCGCATCTGCCGATCCAAAGCACCCTTATCTATCGAAGAAGGGGGTCACCGCCGGAATTGCCCGGCAATCGGGCGATGCGCTGGTCTTGCCGATCGTTGCCATTCCGACTCAAAAGATTCGAAGCCTTCAGTTCATCGAACCCGACGGGTCGAAACGCATGTTGTCTGGTGGCGAGAAGAAGGGGCACGGAATCCCTTGCTCTGCCCCCATGACCAACCTCAGCCGAATCATCGTATGTGAAGGCTGGGCAACCGGTAGAACCCTGGCCATGCTCGATCCAACCGCGCGGGTCATAGCGGCTATTGATGCAGGAAACCTGGAATCTGTGGCCGTCAATTGCCGCCACCAATGGCCTGACATCCCCCTCGTCATCGCTTGTGATGATGATCGACTGACCGATGGCAATCCCGGCATGACGAGAGGCCAGATCGCGGCCATCACGTCGGGGGCGAGCTTAATCAAACCCAAATGGCCTGTGGGTGCGCCAAACGATCTGACTGATTTTAATGACCTTCAGCTCTGGCATGTGCGCCAAGGCGGTGCCGCATGAACACCCCAATTTCCCCATTCCCCGATGAGATTGATGAATACATGCAGTTGTCAGATGAGAGGCACAGGGCACCCCAAGGATATGGATTGCTTGAGACGTACTCGGACACCTCTCACCCACAGCAGAAATGGCCGATCCTGATTCCGTTCGGGAGCGGTGCGGATCTGCCCCCCCTGCCATCTGAACTTTTACCCGGTTTTGCGGGGCCATTTTCGCAGGAATTGGCAATCGAGACCGAAACTCCTTCTGGCTTGGCGGTCTCACTGACACTGGCTGCCTGCTCACTGGCTGCAGCCCGGCGGTTTCGCGTAGAGGTGAAGCACTCTTACTTCGAACCACTGAATCTATGGATTTTGGTGGCACTTCCTCCCGGAAATCGGAAAAGCGCTGTACAGGCGGCTACCGCCAAACCTCTAACCGAGTGGCAAAGCGAACGGGCTGCGGCGATGAGTGTTGACATTACGCGCCTGACCTCGGAAGCAAAGTCCATTCAGGCATTGGTCAACCAAAAACGCACCGAAATGGTCAAAGAGAAGGACCGTGACAGGCAAATGGACTTGATCGATGAGATCACCAAGCTCGAGGCCAGCATGCCCGAGATACCCAGGCCACCTCTGCTGTGGACCAGTGATGCCACCCCAGAAAGACTGGGCACACTGCTGGGTGATAACGAGGAGCGGATGGCCTGGTTATCTTCCGAGGGCGGCGTTTTCGACATGCTGGCTGGACGCTACTCCGGTGGCATCCCGAATTTGGATTTACTCCTGAAAGCCCATAGCGGCGATGCCGAGCGCGTGGAACGCGGTACCCGTCCACCAGTGGACTTGCAGCACCCGCTGTTGACGATTGGCATCAGTCCGCAGCCGAGTTTGCTGGAGGGATTGGCCGCCAAACCCGGATTCCGGGGACGGGGACTGCTAGGGCGTTTCCTGTATCTTCTACCCGAATCACCGCTGGGTTATCGGTCACTGGACACGCTGCCGATGAGTGAGTCTACCCGTGCTGCCTATGACAGGGGTATCCGCGACATGCTGGACACCTATCCAGCGGATGAAGAAAATTTCCGCGTCATGTACACGCTTAGGCTATCTCGCGAGGCTCGCGCCGAATGGTTAGCTTTTGCTCACCACATCGAGCGCCAGTTCAGGCCAGGAGGATCACTGGAGCTCGTGACGGACTGGGGCGGCAAGGCCCCGGGCGCTGCCGCACGGATTGCCGGGGTTTTGCACTGCATCCAGTACGTCGGGCGCACCGACGTGCTGGAGATCAGTCTCGACACTATGCAGTCAGCGCTGGAAATCATGGCGGTATTCATGCGACACAGCATCCATGCCATGGGCGTGATGGGTAATGACAAACAAATTGCTGCCGCACAGGTAGTTTTGCAATGGCTGCTGCGTAACCAGCACCGGAAAATCACCCAAAGGGATATGTTCAATGCCCTCCGAGGCCGGTTTCCGAAGATGGATCAACTCACGCCGGCCCTGGAAATTCTTTCCGAGCGGGGGTACATCCGGATTCAGGAGCAAGAGCGCCATGGCGCAGGCCGACCACCCTCGCCCTTGATCATCGTCAGGCCGGATCTGTGGGAGGACCACCCATGAGCTGGCGTGACATCCTGAGTGTCGAGTCACGCTCGGCATCCGTACCTCAGAATCCGCACAAAAATCTCACGCGTCAGCTTAATTCTGCGGATAGTGCGGATTATGCGCAAGGAGATGCCTTGGTAGAGCCGACTGTGCCGAATCCGGTAGAAACTCCGTCATCCCCACGAAATGGGCGGCAAACCACCCCCATCACACAGATTACGCACAATACGGAAAATGTCGCCAACACCACCATTTGTGCAGATTCTGCGGGGATAAGTTCTAACCCTGTCATCGCCCCAGATCACAGGCATTCCTCCTGCCAATCTTGCCGCCACCGGACACCGATGAAATCCTGTGGCGATCCGGTGCGCGCCGGTTTGTCCGAGCAGTTCGAAATCCGTTGGCACTCCGAGGATGGGCGTGGATGCACAGCATGGATACCTCATCCGCCACCGATTGCTGACGAGGTCATTTGGATGGACGGCAAGCCTTGGATTGCGGTACCGATCCAACCCTGAAACACACTAAAAATGGAGCGATTGGGCATGTCGAGGATTCGTCCATGAGTATGGACAAAACTCATGCGTTGGGCAAACGGGCAGCGTCGGTGCTGCGCGCAGCCTGGCGTCGGGGTATCGCCATCCGCATCAAAGGACTGCTCGATACACACGACCTGATCTCATTAACCAACGACAGGCAACGGCTAGTGCAAATCTGGCGGGATATTCAGGCCCTGGTCGAAACGCTCCAGGAGGATATGGGGCAGCCTGCATACCAGCCTCCGGCCGGAACCCCGCGTGCGGGCAAAAACAGCAAGCGCAAAGGCCTGCGCGGCTTACCGGACGACTGGCGGGATCAGCTAATTGAGAACGCAAAACCTGATGATCAACTCCCGTTGTTGGTGATGGCGCTGAGTGGTTGTCGTCCGGCGGAACTGAAGAAAAGAATCCTGGTTTTGTCCGACTGGCCCTACCTAGCGTTCATTATCAACGGAGCGAAGGTCAAGGAGTACGCTGGCTATGAACAACGCTCTGTTGCCATTGATTCCCAGACACTGCTGTGCCGGAATCACGAACTGATCCAATCATTGTTCGCCTCAAAACAGTCGGTAGCAATCGCTGATGACCAGAGTTTTCAGAAGCGTATCAAGCGCCTGGCCCAGCGTTTGGGGTTCAAGAACGTTTCCTGTTACTCACTGCGCCACCAACTGGCTGCCGATGCGAAGGCAACGGGTACGGGAAAAACCGATCTGGCCAAGGTTTTGGGCCATCAGGCAGAACGCACCCAACGCTATTACGGCAACCACCAACAGGGTAACAAGGGTGGCCGGGTGCTGGAGATTCATGGACACACCCAGACTGAACCTCGACCTGCACCCGATGCGACGCCGGTTTGGGATAAGCAGGTACTGATGATAAAGGAAAAGCAGGTTGCCAGCGACAGCATGAGACCCGATCCTTCCTAAGCTACCGGATCATGGGCCTGACGGCAGCACCCAGCGAGTACCCTCGGCGCAATCGAATATCGTTGACTGTTTGCCCCAATCGATGTGCCCTGGGGTCAAGGCACACCGTGTTGGCGGAAGGTTGACCATGTGCCGACTGGCCTCCCGAGCTTATGAGCACCGGTGCGGGTTGCTGCGGGGAGCTACAAACAACATCACATTCCGCGTCTTCGGGAATACTCGCACAGTCGCAAGTAACGGGCATCCTGCGCAAGGTTTAGCGCGGCCTGCACGATTTGATCCAGGCATTGCCTCAACTCCGGAGGCCCCCACTGTTGGTCGGCAATCACGGCATTCAGCAGGCTCAGTGCATCCGCTGGATATTGGCTGCACAAGCCCGATTCGTGCAGCAGATGTACGACATAGTGCGGGTGTTCAATCGGTTGCAGCCAGTCCTGCACCACAGCCAAGGCAGCCGGGAATTCACCTCGGGCGGCAATCACCATACGAGTCAAAGACTCGGCGATTCGTCGGGTGGCCAAGTCGCGGGATTTTGGCCAGATCTGTTGCCAGAACGGTTGGGCGCGGTTTCTCCAGTAGTCCTCGCGCTGATCGGCAGCGCCTTCCAGAGCCTGGGAGAGTGCCTGCGCGGATTCCTCCAACCCTTCTTGTGGAAGCGCACCAATCGCAGTGCGGAACTCTTCTACGGTGTATCCCTCGGTCGGGCCCAATGCTGCGTAGGTGAGGAAGGTCGCGAATTGCTGGCGGTGCTCACCAAGATCGGCATAGTGGTTTGCACTGTCCAGAAACTGTGACTTGAAGGCTGCCAGCAATGGCTGGTACAAGCGCGGCGACCAGAGGAAGCCTTCCCACACGGCCTTGGCTTCAACGGGATTGCTCCAGCCGAACAACGGCAGCAAGTGCTGTTCGGTCCAAGGGCGATCCACACGGAAAAATGCGATCAGCCGCGAACCCATCAGCACCCGACTGTGGCGGAATCGATCTACCTGCACGTCGCACAGTGTGGTGAAGATGGGCTTCAATTCAGCAGGAAGCAGGTCGTTGTCGTTCGGGCTCTGCTTGAACCACAGGTTGATCAGTGCCTGTGTGGCGTGTCCGATGGGATGATTGATCGCCGAACCAACAGGGTCATAGGTTTCAACACCGTTTCGAATAATGCGAGAACCTGAGCCTGCTTCTAGCGGCAAGGCCAGAACACGGCGGCACAGGTTCAGCAGGATGTCCTCATGGTGGCTGATAGCCTTGGAGGCTGCCTCCATCCACCAAGTCACGGCGTGACCAATTTCCAGCAGCACAGCATCCGGCATGGTCTGTACCAGCGGTGCGGCGTACCGCCAGGATCGCAATACCATCCCTTCTTCGGCCCAGGCATGCAGAGCTTCGCGCCATCGGCCAGAGGGCCACACTCCATCTTGTGCGAGATCAGCTAACGCGAACAAACTGTGAAAGAAGCGTGAGCGGCAAACTTCGCGCCATGTGTCTTCGTAGAAAGGCCGCCGCTCGGGCATAGGCTTGGTGAGCCATTGCACCAGTTCTTGCCGCTTACGGGGTGCAATGTCGACGTCCCGGCTGTCCTCGTAATCCGGATCACCGGTGCCGCTCATCCAGTGTGAGAACTCGTCACGCTCGTTGGCTGCCAACTGCCATTGCGGGTAGACAGTAGATATTTCCGCCAAGCGTGCCGCCGCAGACGCCCCCAAAACGAGGTCCGACGTGTTGAGCTTGGCCAGATGCAGCCAGACGGAGCGGGCCACCAAGTCTTGCCAACGTTCTGCTTCCAAGTCGTCCCGGTACATCTCGCGAGGCGGGCCTGCCAAAATGGCCCCCTCCAGGCTTTGCTGTGCGACTCCTGCCAAATGCCGCCCCTGCAAGACCAACAGCCTGAACACCTCCCGCCCCGTATCTGTAGACCACAACCAACAAGCGTCATCGGTCAACAACCAAGACACCCACTGCTCGGGCTGGATGCAATCGTCTTGGCTCGCGGCAAACAAGGCCAGACGTTTGAAGGTGGGGTAAGGCAACTCGAACCAGTTCTGCGCGATGCGTGTTGCACGCGCACTGTCGTTGGCTCGAATCGCCAGCCAGGCATCGCGCAGCAATTCGATCAGGCTAACCCAGTCGCGGAAACTCCGGTTCTGCCAGTGCGGCGTAATGGATGGCAGATCCCAATGAGAGCGGTCGCTATGGTCGTCGGCTTCGCCCAACTCGCGCAGCAGGTCCAGTGCATCACGCAATAGCTGTTGAAAATCATCCAGCAGAAGCGGTAGAGCCGACACCCAGTGCTCATCAGCCAAATCGCGAAGAGCAGAATGTACGTTATCAGCGGCCAGTGCGAGTTCCCAGTCCACCAATTGCTTGATCCGCGTGGGATCGTCTGTGCTGCTCGAATCGTCGTCACCCCAGCGAAACGGCTTCTTCAAGACAACCTTTGGGGCAAGCAACTCTCGCAATTCCAGACGCAATGTGGCAGTCAGCCCTTCACGCTTGAGACGCCCTTTCCAGCGATACAAATCAGAGTCGTGCCACGGTGATTTCACCCGACTACTGAGCAGAAGACGCCACAAGGTGCGCATCAGTGGGCCAGGAATGGCCTTGGGTGCGTGCAAGCGGATTTCATCGAGTTCGGAGGATTTTCCCTCGCGCTCCAGTGAAGCAATGCGATCCAGCGCGGGTTCGATCAGCCACGGCCAACGGTCGTGCAACTGTCCACCACGTTCTGCGATCCAGATGACCAGTCTGGGATCATCCAGGTGGCGCACCAGCCAACGTGCCAGGTGGAACATCACGTCATCCCACTGACTGCCAGTGATGCCGCCGGAGGCAAGCAGCATCGGCGGTGCACGGTCATAGGGCGCAGGCCGCCGAATCAGGCTGAAGCGCAGCTTGGTGTCCACTTCGTCACGGGGCTGCACGCCAAAGCGAGACAGATCACTGTGCCCAAAATGCTCGTGCGCAAAGGGCTCCAGTAGCCAATCCAGTGAAGGAACGGGATTGAAATCGGCGAAACGTTTCGCCGGTAGACCTGATTTGTCCGACAAAGCCCAAAGCATCCGCCCGACGAAATCGTCCTGCTGCGTGCTCTCCTGTGGGCGTGTCAGGGCGTGTTTAACAACGATGGCTTCTTTGCCCTGCACGCCGTCACGGTAGGTTTCTGCCCAAGCGCGCAGGGTCTGGTGCAGCGCGTAATGGTCGTAGGTGCCAGCAGGTACGTTGTAGAGAATGGGGGTGACACCCTTGGCTTCCCATTCGATGGTTTTTCGGTGCTCTTGCCCCGGTTCGCAATCACCCAGCGCCCAGGCCTGAGGGGTGACTTCGCCCAGCATCCGATCCGCCGCCAGCGCATCCATCATGTAACGCAGCACCGGGTCGTTGATGCTGTAGCCCACAAAGCAGACCACGTAATTGCGGAACAGCTCGCTCACAAAGCGTGCCGCCCAGCGTTCTGTGAGGTATGCCAAGCCAAAGTCGCCGCTGGTGACCACCAGCCGGTTCAGTGCTGTATCGTCCGTTTTTTCTGGCAACAGTCCGTGCAGGTAGACCAGCCCGTTCCAACGGCTGTTCTTTGGAATCGGCAGCATCGGGGCTGCGTGGTCTTGGAACATTTGGCCAGTGCGTTTGGCCGCCACATGGAAGATGCGGTCGAAGTTGGTGGTGACCAGCCGTAGCGCGCCCTCGCGGCTGCGCGCCAGTCGCAACAGCGCTGCCTGCGTATCGACAGCGCCCTTGCGGCGGAGCTTAGGATTCAGGGCCTGAGCCAGTGCGCGACGGACGGCCAGACGCTGGCCCGGCAACCGCCGCTCAAGTAGATCAAGCGTGGCGTCGAACTGCCCCCGCTCAAAGGCCTCGCGCTCGATGTCCGAAAGCTTCGTCCCGTTCAGCCGATAGATCTGTTCCACCAACCCTTTGAAACCGGGCAAGCCAGCGGGATAGGAAATGCCTGCCCCACAGAAAAACACCACGCGACCTTCCTCATGCGCCTGTAGGAGCGCATCTGGGATGTCGGGGCCGTGGGTGACGAACTGCACTCAATGCTCTCCAGTAAACACCCGCTCCAGCGTCGCGGGCAGCAGCGCGGCATTGGCTTCGCGGATGGCAGTGTGTTTGGCCTTGAGGTCCGCAATTTCAGCTTGCAGGCGGTCGAAGGTTTGCTGCACGGCCAGTGGGGGCGTGGGCACTTCGATGGCCATCAGCTTTTCCAAGCCGAGCGTGCGGTTACGGCCAGCCCCGCCGGGTGATGCCTCGCCAATCTTGAGCATTCCTTCGTCGGTCAAGAAGTAGTAGCGCAGGAATTCAGCGGTGGCCAGTTCTGCGTTGGCCTGGCAGGTGATGAACCGGTGTGAGCCAAACCGACCAAAATCTTTCTGCTGCGCAATAGCGATGGCACCTTCCCAAGCAAACACGTTGGAGAACATCAAGTCACCAGCTTCAATACGGTACAGGCGCTTGGTGCCCACATCGCCGCCCGAGAGCGGTGGTTTATGGAATGTGCCTTTGCCGAAGGAACGAATGCCCAGTTCCGGATAGCTGCCGTTGAGATCAATGGATTGCTCACGACGCACCAGTGGTGCGATTTCTGCCATTGGCCGCAGCGGCGCGTCGGCTATGGCATCGCGGAAGCGCAGCGCCAACAGGTGTTCGGCATCGCGCTCGACGGCCTCCAGATGCGCTTCGACCTGCCGGGTTTTCTCGGCCAGTGCGTCGAGGCGGGCGACGAGGGCTTGTTGTTCGGTCAGCGGCGGCAGCGCAATCTGCTGATCGAGAAAGCGATCTTCCTTGATGCGTACCCGGTTGGTTGTGCCTTCACTGGCAGCCTTGCACAGTTCCACGAAGGGCGATGACCGTACGAGCCAGCCCATGTATGCCGCATCGCATTGATCCGGATCGCGAAACTCGAATGATGGGAAATCGTTGCTGACGATGGCTCCGTCAAGCTCTGGCGGCACTAAGCCAATCGCGCCATTGCGTGCGTCGATCTTGGACATGATCAATTGGTTGGCCCGCACAACACGCCGCGCCGACACAACATCACTGCCAGAAACCTTGCCCCGGCTGATGACGCCTTTTCCCCACAGTTTGATGGTGACTTCGTGGTACTCGGCAGCCGGATCGATTACCGTGGATTCATCCGAACGTCGGAGCAATTCGCCCAAGGCGACTTTAGGCCAGGCCTTCATTTGCCAACCTCCGTATCCCCGCCGCGCGCAATGCGCCGCACCTCCAGCTCACGCCGCGTTTTTTCCAGTTCCTCGGCCAGCAGTTTTTCATCTGGCAGTGCTGTCCGGTATTCAGCCGTCAGCACCTTGTTGGCCAAACCTTCAAGCGTGTAATGTGCTTCGTTGCTGCCTTTACCTGCGCACAGAATCAGCCCGATGGGCGGGTTTTCGCCGGGTTTCATCCAGTGCTGGCGGGCGTAATTGAGGTACATGTGCATCTGCCCGGCATCGGCATAACTGAACTGGCCAACTTTGAGATCGATAACCAGCAGGCACTTTAAGCTGCGGTGAAAGAACAAGAGGTCGATGCGAAACCAATTGTCGTCCAAACGCAGGCGACGCTGGCGACCCACGAAAGCAAAGTCATCACCCAGCTCCAGCAGGAAGTCGGCCAAGTGCTGGATCAGCGCGTCCTCAAGGTCGGATTCGGAATACTCGTCCTTGAGATTCAGAAACTCCAGCACAAAGGGATCTTTGATGGCCTGCTCGGGGGTGATGGCATCGCCGGGTTCGGCCACCTCACCCTTTTCGAGCATCGCCGCCTTGTTGTGCGAGAGGGCGATGCGTTCGTAAAACTGGCTGTTCACCTGCCGGTCGAGCTGGCGCACCGACCAGCCGCAACGCAGCGTTTCAGTTTCGTAGAAAGCACGGGCCTGCGGGTTTTTGACCGAGAGCAGGCGCACGTAGGCCGACCAAGGCAGCGGGAAGCTCTGGGCCAGAGTGGGCAGATCAAGAGATTTCCGAGACAGTGTCTCGGAAATGGGTGCGCCGGAAGATTCGCTAGACGGTGTCTGGCGAATTTGGGGGCTGGGAGATTTGGCAGACGGTGTCTGCCAAATCTTTTCCGGCGGCCAAGCCAGATAGAACAAACGCATTTGCTGCAAATTACGCCTGCTGAACCCTGAGCCGAAGCGAGCAGACAGGTCAGTAGCAAGGCGCAGCAGCAAGGCATCACCGTATTCGGCCCGCTCCTGCCCGCCCTGTTCAAACTCGACAATGCGGCGGCCAATTTCCCAATAACTGGCGGTCATCAAGGCATTGACGCTGCGTGCGGCGGCGAGGCGAGCCGATTCCAGCAACGCGACGATGTCGGTGTGAATGGTGGCGTAATCAGCCTGCTCCGGCTGGGCTGGCATGGTGCGGTCGGTCATGCCTGAACCTCGGCCACCAGGGCTTCGATTTCACCCAAGAGACGCATCACTTCAGCCTCGTGGCTGCGCATGGCGGCGATCAGGTCTTTCGGGTCGGCATGCTCAAGCCCGGCCTTGGCGTTCGGATTTTTCAGATCCAGATTAAAGATCGGCCAGTACAGTGCATCGCCCTCGGACTGCGCAATCTTGGCGGCCTGCTCATGGGCGGATTGCTCAGTCTTGAGCGCCTTCAAGCGCTCTTGCAGCTCAGTTTTTTGGCCGTTGGCAGCAGCCTGAATGGCCTGCTCCAACTCCCGCATTGGTTTGCCCAAGGCGATGGAAGCATTGCGTTCGCTCTCCGCTCGCTGCCAGTGCGGCGTGGCGGCCTCAACGGCGGCAGCACGCTTGGCGGCAAAATCCACCTTCCAGGCCTGCGGTCCTTCTTCGCGGGCGTTCCACCACGCGGTTGCTTGGGCGAATTCCTCGAACTGCAGGGGCGCGGTCTTGCTGTATTTCTTGCGGCCTTCGGGCAGTGGCAGTTCGTAATACCAGATGGTGTCAGTCGGGCCGCCACGCTCGAAGAACAGCAGGTTGGCCGGAATGTCAGTGTAAGGCGCGAACACGCCTTGCGGCAGGCGCACGATGGTGTGCAGTTTGAACTCCTTGAGCATTTCCTCCTTGATGACGGCACTGATGCCATCGCCAAACAAGGTGCCATTTGGCACGACCACGGCGGCACGGCCGCCACGCTCGGCTGGCTTGCCCCCCGGTACTGGCGCACCGGCCACGCGCAGCTTGCGCATGATGAATTGCAGGAACAGCAGCGCGGTTTCCGCCGTTTGCATATTGGGCGGGAAATTGGCCTTGATGCCGACTTCTTCTTCACCGCCAAAGGGCGGGTTGGTGAGGATGACGTCCACGCGCTCGCTGTGGCCGATTTCATTGATCCGGCGATCCAGCGTGTTGCCGTAGGCGATTTGCGGTGCTTCCAGCCCATGCAGCAACAGATTCATCTGCGCCAGCATGTAGGGCAGTGGCTTGGCTTCCTGACCGTAGAGGGTTTCACGTTGCAGGCTGCGCCGCTCCTCGGGCGAACTCACCTGCGGGGCGATGTGGTCGTAGGCTTCGACCAGAAAGCCACCCGTGCCACAGGCGGGGTCCAGCACCGTTTCGCCCAAGCGCGGGTCGGTGACCTGCACCATGAAGCGCACGACCGGTCGCGGCGTGTAGAACTCGCCTGCGTCACCTGCTGCATCGCGCATTTCGCGCAGCATGGATTCATACAGGTGCGAGAGGGTGTGGATTTCTTCGCTGGCTGAGAAATGGATGCCGTTGATCTTGTTTATGATGTCGCGCAGCAGATAGCCGCTGACCATGCGGTTCTGCACGCCTTTGAACACGTTGGCGATGACTTCGCGCTGGCTGCCTTTTTCGCCTTCGCCTGCCAATCCGCGCAAATAGGCGAACAGGCCTTTGCCGGTGCTGCCATCCGCACGCACGGTGAATTCCTGGCTGATGAAAGCCAGCAGTTCGTCGCCAGTGATGCCATCTTCGCGGGCAGCCCAATCGCGCCAGCGATAGGGGGATTCGATGATGGGCTGATAACGCTTGCCGTCGAGTTCAGCCTCTTCCTCATGCACGATTTCGAGGTCGTCGAGGAACTTGAGAAACATCACCCAGGTGAGCAGCGGCAGGCGGTCCACGTCACCATTGAGGCCTTTGTCCTTGCGCAGGATCTTGCGGGCGGTGCCAATCAGCGCAGACAGGTTTTCGCGCGTGGTGAGCGACGTTTTTGCTTTGCGTGGCGCGCGGGTCTTTTTCTCGCCGGTGGTGGCAGATTTGGCCATTGGATGCGGTTCTCGTTATTGGTACAGCGCGGTCTGCAGCCGGGATACAGCGTCCTTCATGCCGCGCACGCCGCCGAAGTGGCGGGTAGCGATTTCGGAAGGACTGCCGTAGCGGTCGAAGGGTTGCACCTTCATCAGCTCGGACAGCGCATTGAATTGCAAAATGCCGCGCTCGACATAGCGATCGAGCAGCAGCGACAGAATTTCACGGGCGGTCTCGCCGTGTTGGGCGAACAGGTCTTGGGCCTGACGCTTGGCCGCTTCTGCACGCTGGCGACGAGTGAGCAGTGGAGCATTCCAGCCCAGATGGCAAAGCAGGTCGAACGGATCGGCATCGGGCTGTTCACTGCTGGCAGCCAGTTCTTCGAAGCTGATGCCGCGCTCGGTTAGCTCGCGCAGCACCTCGGCTCGGGTGTCGGGATTGGCCCATGCCGATTGCAGCGCCTCGCGTGTCGGGTAGAGCGTGCGTACAGCACGGCCTGAATATTCAGTGTACTTGACCACCTGCAGCTTTTTCCCATCGGTGTCGAGGTCATAGACCAGATGGCCAATCACTTCGACCTCGCCGCCATCAATGTAGAACTTGCGGGGTTCTGCCGGTGGCTCCGTGATGATTTCGCTGTTGCCGCCTGTGTCATCGCCCTGTTCCGTTTCGACCACATACTCTGCTTCGGGCTCCGCTACGCCCGGAACTTCGTCTGCGTCGGTTTCGACGACCTCGCCCGACTCATCGACCGTTACTTCCTCAATGCGTGCTGGATCGCCGTCGAAATCGGGGTCGGCAAAGTGGCGCGTGGCCGTGCCGGTGAAGTCGATGATGTTGAAATACTCTTTGCCATAATCCACCTTCAAGCGGGTGCCACGACCGACGATCTGCTTGAATTCGGAGCGTGAGCCGACGACACGCGCCAGCACCACGTTCTTGACCATTTCAGCATCGACGCCGGTGGTCAGCAATTGAGATGTGGTGAGGATGACCGGCGTGGGCTTGTCCACGTCCTGAAAGTGCGACAGATGGGTGAGACCAAGCGCGCCCTCGTCGGCGGTGACACGGCAGACATAGTCGGGATACTGCTTGACCAGATCGCTGTTCAGATTGATCAATTCCTGTCGCATCTCGGCGGCGTGTTCTTGATCCACACAGAACACCAGAGTCTTGGCGAACCGGTCAGTGCCTTTGAGCAGGTCGGTCAGGTGGCGGGCCATCGCCCGTGTGCGCGAGCGTAACGCGACTACACGTTCAAAATCCTTGGTTTGATATTCTTCGTCCGGAACTTCGCGGCCATAACGATCCAGTTCATCCTTGCTGGGCCGCCAACCTGCAGCATCAACCGTGGTGATGACGCGGTGCACGCGATACGGTGCAAGGAAGCCATCTTCAATGCCTTGGCGCAGACTGTAGGTGTAGACCGGATTTCCAAAGTATTCATAGCTGTCGCGTGACTCCTCGCGCAGCGGCGTAGCGGTCATGCCGAACTGCACGGCGGGTTCGAAATAGTCCAGTACTGCACGCCATGCACTCTCATCACGGCTGGAGCCACGATGGCATTCGTCAATGATGATCAGATCGAAGAAATCCGGACGGTATTGGCGAAACACATCGGCGCTGGCGGTGGTCAGTGCCTGATAGATGCCGAAATACATATCCCGGCTCTTGCTGGTGTCGCCTCCTGTGATCTTGTGCCGAGCATCGCCGAAGGGCGCGAACATCTTGGCCATCGGGTCATCGACCAGGATGTTGCGGTCAGCCAGAAACAGAATCTTGGGACGGCGGTGCTCGCCGGTGCGGTTCCAGCGGCTGTTCCACAACTTCCAGCAAATCTGGAATGCCACGTAGGTCTTGCCTGTGCCTGTAGCCAATGTGGCGAGGATGCGTTTTTGCCCGAGCAGGATGGATTCGATCACCCGGTGAATCGCGATCTGCTGGTAATAGCGCGGCACTTTGCCGGATACAAGGTTGAAAGGTTCGAGCAGGTATGACGACGCGTTCTGCGGCAACTGCGCCGCTCCCGCTAACCTAGCGAACAACTCGTCGGGCCTGGCGTAGCGATCCACCTCACGCTCGGTGCCGGTGGTGTAGTCGATCTCGATAATGCGGTGGCCGTTGGTAGCGTAGGCAAACTTGAGGCCGAGAATTTCCGCGTACTCACGGGCCTGCTGCACACCAGTTTCAGCAGGCAATCCAATTTCCTTGGCTTCGACCACTGCAAGGGGGTAGTCCCGACGGTAGTACAACAGATAGTCAGCGCGTTTCTGCTTGCCACGGCGAACCTTGCCGCCTGCCACGATGATGCGGCCATTGGTGAAGCTGCGCTGCTCACCAATGGCGTGCGGAGCCGCTCCCCAGCCCGCTTCGACCAGGCGAGGTGTGACGAATTCACGGCAGGTATCCGCTTCGGTGATCACGCCATCTCGCATTGCCGCCCCCTTCATCGTGTCGTCCCTCAGTCGATCAGTATCTTGAAACTGGTTGCAAGTGCGATGGGTTCAATTTCGCGCACGTTCTTTTTCAACTCGACCAGTCCGTAACCCTCCATCATCCGCAGTGTGCGTGACAGGTTGGGAACCTGCCGCCCGGTGAGTTCGGCGAGCTCCGTAAGCGACTTGGGTCGCCGGTCACGGATGAGGCGCAGCAGGGATTGGTTATCCTCGGACAGCACAGCAGCCATCGTGGCCATCGATGGAAACCAGACAGTAGGCGCATCTTTGGCTGCGCCCACTTCTGGCCATCCTGTTCGACGAATACCGACAACGCAGCGCTTCATCTCGGGTGTCCTGATCGGTTTGGCATAAACGAGTCACTTTATCAGTGTGGCACAACTGCAGCTAGCGTTTGATGAACAACTTGGCTTCCTGATTCAAAAACCAATGAGCCCGACGATAAAAGCCAAGCCCACGCCTGGCGCCTACCTGCAGCGCCTGCCGATGATCCTCGACAAGGTTGAGGTCCTCCGGTGGGTCATCCCCTAAAGCAGGTCGCTTATGATGAGAAGTTGCTGATCGAATATCCGGGTATCCAAACGCAAAATCCGCACAATGCGCACAATCATCCATGCAAATGAATTTTGCGTATTGTGCGGATTTTGCGCCAAAGGCTGCGCTTTCAAGGTAGCCGTTTGAACGGTACGGCATTGAGACTGGCAACCAGTGTAACGACCGACTCCTTACATCGATTCAAGAGGGGATCGGGCATCATCAAACCACCTTCGGGTGACTCTGGAGCGGCTGGATGAAGCGGGGAACGCGCCTCAAAAATCCGCCAGAATCTCATCCAGTCCCAAATCTACGAAATCCCAAGCGTTGGCCGATTCAAAGCGGCTGCGCAGGCTCATTTGGTGGGTTAGGTGCTGCCCGGTGACCAGCAGGAACAGTTCCCATGAGGCCAGAGGCATGGCCCTGGGCTGGCGATCCGGTTCGTAGCGCCGCCATATCTGGCCCGGTTTGGGGCGATGCGTGATCAGTCGCCCGGCTTCATCGAGTGTCAGGCCCAACCGAAGGCGGGTGTCCTGAATCTCCTGCGGACTTGGTTGACGCAGGCGGGTGGCAATTCCCCTCGATGGGATGACAAGGTAACTCAGCGGGGCCAGAGCAGCACCATCTTGTTGATCTTCGCTTTCACGATCGAAGACATGAGGCAACAACACGCTTATTCACAAAAGGGCTTTGTCATGGTCTGTCTCCAAGGTTAAGCAGGTTGTTTTTAGCCAAAATTCATTTGCAAGCATCGAACATAACTTATTGATATACAGATAATCAATCAGATTGACGTATGTGAAATCAATAACTTAAGACCTACCGAGCAAACAGTCTTTCGTGCATACGGACACCCCAAAATCACGTTCGATCTGATCACAGAATCGCTCGACCAGACGGATCCTCGGCAAACCACGTTGCGGATACCGGCTCGAGCGTGACCAGTTGAAGCTCGGAAACAAGGTTCATAAAATTATCGCTGGCTGTATGATCGTCGTGCTTTTCAAGCAGGGATTCCGCTCGGCTCATTAGGCTTCCCATAGTGATGGATGGCCAGATCAATGGGAGGTCGTCCCGATCCGTTAAAACGATTCAAAATTGCTGAAGCCACTCAACCAAGAGTACATATCCTCGTGGGTACTCAGATCCCTAACGATGATTGATGACTGTCATCTTTCGGATAGCGTCCGCTGATGTACAATGCACCCTATGTCAATCAGTGAAGAAGATCCACGCCAGCGTCGCCGTGAGCAGGTCCGCCTTGCCCAGCGTCGTCGTCGCGCACGTCTGGCCGAAGGTGAACGCACTCAGGTCAATATTTTTCTATCGCCCGCTGCTATTGCGCGTCTTGATGCACTCACACTCCTATGGGGTATCGAGCGACAGGAAGTCATTGAACGGCTTCTCGACGCTGTCCGGATCGAGACAGCGATACCTCAGATCGACCCGCCCTCCGACTAATCCTCTCAACCTGTAAAGCCTTGAACACTTTCAAATCAGGGCACTTCCCTTCTTGGCCCAATTTGATTACCATCATCATGTAATCACTTGTCAGTGGGAGAATGCTATGTGCGACGATTTAATCAATATCTGCCCGACCGCAATCAGTGCTTTGCTTCTGCGGTTATTTCAGCAGGAGACTGGCAGTAAAGGCATATTTGATACGCTCGATCTGCTCGAGTGGTGGACAAAGAAACTTGTAGAGCCTGACGATGGCGATGCTTGGATTAGCACCAGCCAATGGCGTCTGTATGCGCGGCATATTCACGCCATGGTGGCTGTCAACGACCCCTGCATCGCCAATGCTGTGGCTTATGACCTTGGTATAGAAAGTCCCTTGATTCCAAAACCTGAAACCAAGACCAATCCGGATGGAACCGTTTCAGAGCTTTGGACGCTGGAGGCACATGGGCGATCCATCCCACCCTTTGGGTTCGAGACCTGGCAGAGCCCCCTGAAGCTCACTCGGTTCCACCCGTGCGATATGGAGGACTTTGATCTCGATCTAGACATGGATGCGTCAGAAGAGGAACAAATCCAGGACAACCAAAGCACGCAACCGCAGCAACTTGCCAAGGTGTGACTGTGGCTACAGTAACAGGGGGAGAAGGAAAAAAAGCTGCCGTCTACCTCCAGCGTTGGCGGCAGCTTTGGGCCCGGTTTGAGCGTGCAGATCCAAATCAGGAGTGGGATGGCTTTATTGAATGGTTGATTTCACTCCGCCCTACCCTGCGTCCCGCCACTTGGCGGCAATATCGTGCTGCCGTGGTTCATGTCATGGATCAACGACAGGTGCCATATAGCGAATTGTTTCACGCCCGCTTGATGGAGCGGATCAATCTTCCAGATCGAAAGACACTCCCTGCACGCACCTCGTCGACTAAAAGCAAGTCACTGTCCAATGCCGATATGAACGCCCTTCTTCAGCACCTGGGAGCGCATGATGGGCGATGGGATAGGCTCACGGGTCAGTGGCTGGTTTTTGGGATGATCACGGGATTACGCCCTGGGGAGTGGCAACGGGTTAAAGCCTTCCCCAATGAGGGTGAGATGATTTTGCGAGTAGCGAATGCCAAGTTTGATACCCAACGCGCGCATGGACCGGAACGGACGATCCATGTGCACATCCCTCCCTCCATGCAGGACACGCTGAACGAGTTTATCCAAACCATCCAGGCCGAAGATTTTGCTGACGTATATGAGGGCTGCCGCATCGCACTTTGGCGAGCTACCAAGGCTTTGTGGCCACGGCGCAAGAAACAAATCACTTTATACAGCGCGCGTCATCAATTCTCAGCAGATGCCAAATCAGCAGGCCTTGCGCCAGAGGTCATCGCAGCACTGATGGGACACGCAGTGACGGAGACGCACCAGACCCATTATGGAAAGAGGCGATCAGGTCGAGGCAGTGTGATGGTCGAAGCGGAAGCGGCCGATGTGATGCGGGTAGTCGAACGGATGCAGCAAAGAAACTTGATGGATGTCGGAAAAACGCCACTGGCTCTGAAGTGAGTAGACAACTTCGAATCCCTGTGCGATTCGATCCTGACGGGTATTGAGTAGAGCACACAGTGCCCACCTGTGTTTTATAGACACCGTGTTGACCTGACACTCGCTTCATTTGCAATCAGGGTGAGATCACAGGCAGACCAGCCAAGTTTCATCAATCAAGACTGCTTACCCGCGCCATCTCAACCTATTGATTTTATTACCATGTCACTTGTTGAGGCCAATAATATCAATAGGTTGTTAAAGAGGAAACAATGGGAAAAACATGCCATCCCCTCCCGAAACCGTTATCGAATTTAGATCTGGTAAACACCTACGTCTACCACGTCAACATGGATGGGCAATGTGAATTTTCCGCCTACCTGCATGGCACTCTGACGAATGAAACTGTCTGTGAATTCAACTTGCTCGATGCATGAACGAGATCATTGAGTATGGTTGCCTGCGGCACACCCGAGACATTGAAAGCCTGCTCGAACACATGACCCGACAGGGGGACCTAAATTGAGGTCATTTTTAGCCTTTTGGAGTGTTCGGTAACAACTCGTCTGCCATACTGGGCGCTAAGTTTGATTGGGATAAAAAGAAAGAAGCCTATGTTGCCAAGAAATCGCGAGGGTCTGACGATTCGCCATCTCACCTGTCATTCCAGCGTACTGCCTACGGCGAACGCCGAATTTCAACGTTAATGATATGACAAATCATCAACGCGTCGGGTCCGTTTCCAATGCACATGCAGGCCGCGAGTTTGAGGCGGATGCATTGGCCTATTTCGCCGATGAAGAGGGCTTGCCCCTTACGACATCATTCTCCGTCCCGCTTGGCATCAATGATCTTCGTAAACTCCACCGTTTTGACTTGGGCTGCAAAGAACCAGCGGTGTTGATTGAATGCAAGTCTCATAATTGGACCGAATCTGGAAACATGCCAAGCGCAAAGGTTACTGTATGGAACGAAGCTATGTATTACTTCCTTCTGGCACCAGGGCACTTCAGAAAAATCCTCTTCGTTCTCGAGGCACGTCATGTTCGCCGACCCGAATCCTTGGCTGAGTATTATGTCCGGATCAACGGTCATCTCATTCCGCGAGACGTTTCCATTATTGAGTTCAATCCAGTTTCTAAAATCGCTCGTTATGTCAAAGCTGCTGGATAACAGGCACTTGGAGTGGAGCTTGGCAAAAGCGCGCACTTCCTTGGCCCCACGTTATTTGTCCAGTAAGGAAAGAACACGGTGACCAGCAAGGAGCAATTCATTACTGAAGTAATTCGCGTTGCCAGCGAGCGAGGATATAAGATCGAGTCGAATGCACGTACAGGGAAAGGTCAAATCGACTTCGGCAATAAAAAACTTCATACAGGCCACCTTTCGGAGCTTTACCCTGCAATCCTTTCAGCGACTGCAAATATCTCATCTCTCATCGAAAGTGTGGCTCCTGGTCGGCCTTGTTCGCACAAGCCGATGAAAGAAATCATCGAACAACTGAAATCAGAAGGGAAGCTGTAAGCGTGGTGGTGCAACTGTTAACCATCCATCAATGGATAACCTAGAGCAGGCTTTCCCCAAACCTGATCACCAATCAGTCCACATTAGGTAAAAGGCAAAAATGGATTACTTCGCAATCACCAATGAGATATACAAGCTTTGGTGGGTCATCCCCCTCCTCCTTGTTATCACAGTCTTCAAGACACCGTGGTTTAAGGGACTGGCTGGAGAGGCCCTGGTCAAGTTGGCAGCAAAGCTTTGGCTCCCTGCCGACACGTACCACCCAATTCACAATGTGACGCTCCCGACGCCGGATGGAACCACGCAGATTGACCACATCTTCGTATCTCGTTTTGGCATTTTTGTCGTAGAAACAAAAAACATGAAGGGCTGGATCTTCGGAGCCGAAAATCAAGCTGAGTGGACACAGAAAATCTTCAAACAAACCTTCAGATTTCAGAACCCACTTCGCCAGAACTATAAACACCTGAAGGCATTGGAGGCAGCTCTTGATGTTCCGCCAGAAGTCATGCACTCGGTGGTTGTGTTTGCTGGCGACAGCACGTTCAAATCCCCCATGCCGCCCAATGTCACCAGTGGCGGTGGCTACATCACGTATATCAAGTCCTTTCGAGAAACGGTCCTGACAGAATCCGAAGTGCTAAAGGTGCTTGGACAGATACGAGCTGGCCGCCTTGAACCTACGCGCAAGACTCATCGCCAGCATGTTCAGCAGCTCAAATCTCGTTCTGATCCAACAGCAGAAAGGAAGTGCCCGAAATGCGGCAGCCCGATGGTTTTGCGTACTGCAAAACAGGGGGCGAATGCAGGCAGACAGTTTTGGGGCTGCTCCACATTTCCAAAGTGCAAGGTGATGCAAAATGTCACCGAACTCCACTAAGGAAATCTCCCTGGATCCGTTTCAGACAAGAGTTTCGATAGCTCTTCCATATTTGAAGACGATTGGCGGGAGCTTCTGACGCCATGACCTTGATCACTCAGCACGCACTCACTGTAGCAAGCTGATGAATATCGGTCGTATAGGCCGGTGAATGTCGGTTGCGTTTCATGGCCCAGTGCGGTTTGAATCCCTCGCCGGCGAGTTTGACCGTGTGCTTGCCCATGCGGGCGTTGATGGCATCCATGACCTGCATCAGTTGATCGGCGTTGTTCTTTACGCCGATGCGTTCCATGTCGTTCTGTTGTGAGGGCCGACCAAACAAATCCCCTTGCTCCATGTCTGCAAACAGATCCGTGATCTGTCCTTGGCCCTTGGGTCGAATATCCAGAAGCATGACGCCTGCCTTTTGGTAGTCATGGCCTGGCTGGTAGATTCGTTCCAGTCCCTGAATGACGTGTTTGACCAGAACCCGTGTGTCATCGGTTGCTGTGATCAGGGGCAAGGTGATGCTGTTGCCGTAGAATGGCTTGGCGCTGAACGGGCTGGTGCGGATAAATACCTGCACGCCACCGGCCACGCTGCCTTGGCGGCGGAGTTTCTCGGCGGCTCGGCTCATGTAGGCGGTGACCGCTTGCTTGAGATCGGGCAGATACCAGACCGGTTTACCAAAGGAACGACTGGAGATGATCTGTTGCCTCGGTGGTGTGATGTCTTCTAGATTCAGACAAGCCACCCCGCGCAATTCCCAGACGGTGCGTTCCAGAACGACAGAGAACCGGCGACTGATGACCTTGGGATCGGCTCGTTTGAGATCAAGTACGCTATGGATGCCTAGTGTCTGAAGCTGTTCGTTCAGCTTGCGGCCCACACCCCAGACTTCACCCACCTCAATGCTGCCCATCAATCGATCAATCTGATGTTCGGCCAGCGCAGTGAGATCACAGACCCCCGCCCATTCAGAACGCTTCTTGGCGATGTGGTTGGCGAGCTTTGCCTGAGTTTTTGAAGCACCAATCCCGACACAGGTGGGAATGCCGATCCATTGCCGAACCTGATGACGAATCTTTTGGGCCGTGGCCGTACGGTCGATATCCATACCGGACAGGTCAAGGAAGCATTCGTCGATTGAGTAGACCTCCTGCCGAGGGGAAAACTGGCCAAGGATCGTCATCATGCGCTGGCTCATGTCAGAGTAGAGCGTGTAATTGGAAGACAGGCCAATCAGGCCATGTGTCATTTCCATCTCCTGGATCTGGAACCATGGCTGCCCCATGCCAATGCCCAGCGCCTTGGCTTCGGCGGAGCGTGCCACGGCACAGCCGTCATTGTTCGACAGCACAACGACCGGTCGGTCCTCAAGTTTTGGGTTGAACACCCGCTCACAGGAAACATAGAAGTTGTTGCCATCGATCAGGGCTATGGCGCGTGAAGAAGGAGAGCCCAAGTGGGAAGAGAATGACCGCATGTCGGACATATCCGTCAGCTCAACTCAGGGCATGGATGACATTGGTTACCACGCCCCAGATCACCAGATCCTGATCTTGGTTCACCTCGATGACCGGATAGGCCGGATTCTCCGGTACTAAGCGAACCACTTCGCCTCGAATGGAGAGCCGCTTGACGGTGAGTTCGCCATCCAGCGCGGCAATCACCACCTTGCCATCGGTGGCCGTGATCGCCCGATCGACGATCAACAGGTCGCCATCATGAATACCGGCTCCCAGCATGGAGTCACCCTGCACCCGCAAGAAGAAAGTGGCTTCCTTGTGTCGGATTAAGTGACGATTCAGATCGATTCGCTCATCCGCATAGTCGTCGGCCGGTGATGGGAAACCGGCGGCAATACGGCCGCTGTAGAGAACCAACGGCAGCATGGAATTGATTTCGCTGGGGAGCAGTCGTGTCAGGCCGGCGGTGGCCAGTTGATCTGAGTCTGGCAAACCTTGGGGGTTGTTGATTACTGAGTTGAGATCGGCCAGCTCATCCAGCCAGTTTTTAATCGCTGACACCTGACTTTGTGGAACCCGGACGGTGGTCGTCGGCTCGCCCCATCGTCCTTGGCCTTTGGGTCGACCTGCGCCCGCACGAGCGCCACCTCGCGTCGCACCATTCGAAGACGAGGATGACGGCGTGTCGGACGGTGATTCTGCAGGATGGGAAGGTTTGGGCATGGTGATCAATCATTGAATATTGTTTCAATATTCAAACTCAATCAAGCCTGCATATCAAGCAGCATTTCATAGATGCTGCAATTGATCGCTTAGGACACAATGCGCTCCCAGCAGTCATTCGGAAAGAAGGAGTTTCATCGTGCGTCGAACCGTCCATATTGTTTTAGCGGGCTTGCTACTGATTGGCAGTGTGCAATCCGCATCTGCCGGGCTGTTTGGCCATATGGCCGCTTTCGCCGCTGGAGCGGTCATTGCACACGAGACCGACAAGGCTATCCGTGATCACCATAGCAATGCAGGCGGTGTGGCGGCTGATGGTCGTTATGCAGCGGTTTCACCTGAGTCAGAAGCGTTACCCAACGCAAAAATGACACCAGGTGCCATCAACCCTGACGTGACCCAGCAAAACATCATGGAGACGATCTGTCGGCCGGGTGGCTATACCAAATCCATCAGACCGCCGGAGAGTTATACCAGCAAGCTCAAGCGTGAACAGATCAGGGCCTACGGATATACCGACACCCGAATGTATGACTATGAAGAGGATCATTTGATTTCACTTGAACTCGGTGGTTCGCCAGATAACCCCAAGAACCTGTGGCCCGAGCCGCACCACGTCGTCGGAGGCTGGGGCAGCTACGCGAAGGATGAACTTGAAAATCAGCTACACAAGATGGTTTGCGACGGACAGGTTTCTCTCAGACAGGCCCAGCAAGACATCGCGGGCAACTGGATTGACACCTATAAGCGCCTGATCGGGCCGACGCCCGTTGAAACTGAGGGGCGTCACAGTCACTCCCCCGGTTGAAAACGGATTTCCAGAGGGATTTTAATTGATGTTTTCATGGCTTCATTTTCTCAATGAGTTGAAGCCTCCTCATATCCCGGGGCGATTCACCCTGGAAATATTTTCGAAAGTATAAAGGGCATTGTCGGGGACAGTTTTTAACCAGAAGCCTGATCTGCCTCGATAAGGAATCTCTCTACAGAAAGAGCAGTTTGCTCAATGAAAATCTCCTTCAACTTTTGCTTATCAACCCAGGGGTAGCGAGTATTCACTAGGTACGCGTTCAGATAGCCTTGCATCATGACCATGCAGAGGTCACTGGCTAATATGGCCTCTTTGTCTGAAACTCCAATTTCATGAGCAACTTCTACTGCAGTAGTGCGTAATAGTTTCAAGGCCGCTTGGTAGGAGTCTGTGTGGCTTTCTGGGATAGAGAATGGACTGAGAGCCCCTCTATCGCCTTGTGCTTCATATGCCAGCCAGAAACGCTCAGGATGCTCAATCCAATAATTGATAAAAGCTCGAATTAAGACACGATGACGCTTTCGAGCAGATTGAATTTCAGTAATCGACTCGTGCAAATATTCTTTTAAGTCATGAATGCTCTGAAACCATAGGTACTTGAGCAACGCCTGCCTATTCGCAAAATACCTGTAAGGGGACATTGGAGACATACCAGCTTTTGCCGCAACGGCACGCATGGACACACCTTCAATGCCTTGACTTTTGAAAATATCCATTGCAATGCCGACCAATTCATTCCTAACTCTCAGTGCATCTTCCTTGTTGCCTCGCCGAATTCGCACATGTTTTTCAGTCATACCATATCACTTATTTTGATAGCCGTGAGTGCCGCCTGATGATACATTAGATTAGTGTAAGCTCACGCACACATTTATATCCGTGTAATTAGGGGCATCATCACCTCTCAATGTTGATAATTGTTTGAATTTTTACTGAGGGCGGCTTATCTCTTGAGTGCGTATACCAAGAGAATAACCTTTTAATTTGCAAGTCAAAGCGCACAGATTGTGTGGTTGTGGTCCAGAAAGACTGTGGATCGTTTACAGGGCGGTGTTATGAAGAATAATGGTCAGGTCACCCAGCGAAATATCGATTACCCTGCTGACCAGTTTTTGGTGTCCAGTACTGACCTTAAGGGGGTATTGACTTATGTCAATGATGACTTTATCAAGTTAAGTGGCTACACCCGTGACGAGTTAATAGGTAAAAGTCATAACATCGTCCGACATCCAGATATGCCGCAGGCGGCATTCCGCGATCTATGGGAGACAATCAAACAAGGCAAACCCTGGCAACAACTGGTCAAGAATCGCGCCAAAAATGGTGATCATTATTGGGTTAAAGCTTATGTAACACCAATTTTTCAGGGTGGCAGTATCGTTGGCTATCAGTCAGTACGGATCAAGCCCACGTATGATGAAATTACCTCGGCTGAAGGCCTCTACCGAAGGTTGAGTGCTAATCCTTCATTATCCATTCCACATAAACATGGTTTGGCAGATCGAAATTTCTTGCCTCTTATCAATTTTGGCATGATTGGTTTGATGGCCTTTCAAATTGCTAACCTTGTACTGCTGTTAGCGGGTGAGCCCGCTTCTGCATTCCGTTTGGCATTTGGGGTTCTTGGGGTGATATGGCCAATGCCAATGTATTGGATTGTTCGATCTCTGTTTAAGCCGATTAATGAGGTGACTCATAACCTGCGCCATATAACCTCTGGCAACTTGCGCGAAAAAATTGAAGTTCGCGGAAATAATGAGTTGGGCGCGATTTCAGAGTCGGTCAAATCACTACAAGCCCGCTTGGTGAACATGATTGGCAAGTTTGCTGCCTCTGTGATCCAACTTAACGGATTGGCTGAGCGTCTCACGCATAGCGGTGAAGAAGCTTTGCGCAACATGGAACAGCAAAATCAACAAACTGAAATGGTTGCGGCGGCCATGAATGAAATGAGTGCTACCGTTCAAGATGTGGCGCGTAATGCAGCGAACACAGCAGATGCAGTCACCAAAGCCGAAGAAAAAGCCATCCATGGACAAACAGAGGTGCAAAACACCCAAATGGCCATAGACCGACTAGAGTCAAAGCTCGATAAAACAGCCGCGGCCATTGATGATCTCCGTATTCAAGGAGACAGCATCGAAAGCGTTGTCAAACTTATTAGCAATATTGCCGATCAAACCAATCTCCTGGCTTTAAACGCAGCCATTGAAGCGGCGCGCGCAGGTGAGCATGGAAGAGGATTTGCGGTTGTAGCAGATGAGGTGCGTTCGCTCGCTGCCAAAACCCAGATATCAACAACCGATATTCGCGACATGATCGACCGCCTACGGCTCGGAATTGGGGAGACCGTTCATTCAATTAATGAAGGCAAGGAACAGATGCATGCCGTAAAGGCTCAAGCAGAATCCACGGGTGCGTCTTTGGCAGAAATCCATATTGCAGTTACACAGATTGGCGATATGAGTACTCAAATCGCTACGGCGACAGAAGAGCAGAGCATGGTGTCTGAGGAAATGAACCGCAATATCCACTCCATTAGTGAGCAAACGGAAGGGGCGATAGCTGTCGCGAAGGCAAACTCTCAACTTGCCGCTCAAATCACCAATCTTGCGATGATATTGCATAGTGATGTCAAGGGATACAATCTCTCCTAATGCCACCAGTAGTTATTGAGAATACCCGTTCGAATTGGAGTCTTGCCGATGCTCGAACTCGGAAGTAATGCAAGCCGAAGCTTCCGGCTAGTCACTATTTTATTAATATGTTCCGCAGCTTTCATGATGCTTGCCCTCACGCTGCCACGCATGGTGCTATTTACTTATCGACCAGAGGATCATGCCAGTATCCATCTCTTGCTCGAACTGGTGTCGATCTCTGTCTCTGTCATGGTAGTAACTGTCACTTGGATATCAAAAAATAAGCAACCAAAATGGCAACCACAAATCCTGATTTTCGGGTTCACCCTTATCGCTGGGCTTGATTTGCTCCACGCGCTAACATTCAAGGGCATGCCTTCTTTAATAAACAACTCTAACTCTGATGAGTCCATATTTTTCTGGCTTGCGGGGAGAGTGGCCACCCTGGCTGTAATTATCATTCTTGGGTTAAAAATCAAAATACGCGGAAGTAAAATTATTTCGTTTTTTTCTGCGCTAATTGTACTAGCGATCGCTTTTTATATTGGAACTTTTCATCTGAATTATTTCCCGGCCCTATTCTTGCCAGGAAAGGGTGTTACCCAATTCAAAATCAACGCCGAGTATGGAATTTTTGTTGCCAACATGCTTGCATCAATTTGGCTATTTTTGCTTTGGAATAAAAGTAAAAACGAAAAGAATTTATGGCTGGCGTCGGCTTGTGTGATGACAGGATTGAGTGAATTGGCGTTCACCAACTATATAACATCATCTGATTTTATCAATGTATTCGGCCATGCGTATAAAGCAATTGCTTACCTAATCATATTCAGAGCCATTGCATATAGTAGCATTCAGGAGCCATATGAAATTCTCGAAAAAACCAACGCCACCATTAAACGAAAGGAACAGGAATTTAAAAACCTGCTTGACTCACTTCCTGTTGATGTCGTCCAGATCAATCCTGATTACAGTATCCGGTACTGTAATTCAAGGTTTTCATCTCATATAGGGAAACAGACTGACCTTCTACAAGGAAAACTTTGGTCTGAAATCAACACACCTGGGTGGTCTGGTAACAAGCTATTGTCATTTGATGCACCCTTTAGAGGTCATCGATCTACTTTCGAATTCACAGATAACGACCGTGAGCCTCCTCAATACTACAGCGCTATCGCTATTCCAGAGCTAGATATTGAGAGTGGAAAAAATGGAGTTTTGGCCATTTTTGTTAACACTACTGAGCAAGAAATGATAAGAAGGCAACTGGGTGAAACAAAGAAAGAGAACATGGATCTTAAATCGGCTCTAGATGCACATGCAATTGTTGCCACAACTGATGCCAAGGGAGTGATTACGAGCATCAATAAAAAGTTTTGTCAGATTTCAAAATATTCGCCAGAAGAGCTTATTGGTAAAACACACCGTGTGATTAACTCAGGCTACCACCCAAAGTCATTTTTCAATGATCTTTGGAAAACAATATCATCAGGCAAGGTTTGGACTGGGGAGATATGTAACCGGGCGAAAGATGGATCCATATATTGGGTAGTCACCACCATTGTTCCCTTTTTTTCTGCTACTAGTCTGGGGAAGTCGGCGAAACCTGATCGGTACCTTGCTATTCGCGCCGATATTACTGAGCAGAAAAGAGCCCAGCAAGAAGCTCAGAAAATGGCATTTTATGACGTATTAACCGGCTTGCCGAATCGACGGTTCATGGTTGAGCGCCTAGATATAGCCATAGCAAATACGAGTCGAAATCAGAATTTTTGTTCGTTAATGTTGTTGGACATCGATCACTTCAAATATGTTAACGATACTTATGGGCATGATCAAGGCGATGAATTGTTGAGGCAGGTTGCCGCTCGTCTCAACGGATGTGCGCACAAGACCGATACTATCGCCCGAATGGGTGGCGATGAGTTCGTTGTCATTTTCGCAGATCTTGGCACTGACCGCGCTAATGCCTTAGTTCGATCAAATGATTTGGCAGAGAAAATTCGGGAGACGTTGGCAGAGCCATACCATCTTAAGGACATCACTGTTTTCAGTTCATCCAGTATAGGATGCGTCATGTTCCATGATGAAAGCTTATCTGGAGATGAGACTTTAAAGCGGGCTGATATAGCGCTATATAGTGCCAAGTCTCTGGGCAGAAATCGCGTGCAGTATTTTGACACTTCAATGCAAACTGAGATTATGGAGTACTCTCAGATAGTATTGGATTTACGTACTGCGCGAAGTAAGAATGAATTAATTTTGTTCTATCAGCCAATAGTTGATTTAAATCAAGAAATTACTGGATATGAAGCACTTATCCGTTGGAATCACAGTAAAAAGGGTTTGATCTCTCCTGCGGCTTTTATACCTGTAGCAGAAAAATCAGGTCTAATTATTTCCATCGGGGAATGGGTAATCAGAGAGGCCTGCCGTAAGTTATCGGTTTGGGCGAATGAACCTGAAAAGAAAAATTTGACGATTTCTGTAAATGTAAGTGCTTATCAACTAAATGAAGCAGATTTTGTATCTAAGGCCATCTCTAATATTGAACAGTTCTTAGTTCGCCCAACTCACCTGAAAATTGAAATCACTGAAAGTATGCTACAACGTGATATCCATACTACAATTTCCAAGTTAAATGAACTAAAGAAACTTGGCGTCCGATTTTCTTTAGATGATTTTGGAACAGGGTACTCATCTTTGAGCTACCTGAAAAAACTGCCATTAGATTTTTTGAAGATCGACCGGTCCTTTGTTCGTGACATTATGATTGATCAGGAAGATGCAGCCATAGCTGAGACCATCTTGCTACTCGCTCAAACGCTTGGCATGAAAGTTATTGCAGAAGGTGTTGAGACATTGGATCAGTATCATTTCCTTAAAACACGCGGCTGTGATTACTTTCAAGGTTATTTATTTGGAAAACCGGCCCCGCTAGATGACTAATTTTTACTTTGTGGAGTTTTTTTTGCTCACACGTCGCTGTCGAGCGGTGATTGACACAAGTTGCTGACCACATTCTGACCGGTGCGGGAATCCTCTTCCTTCAGGGAGGAGATAAAGTCAAGCATTGAGTGATCCATGATGAGGACACCAGACAGCCACACCCTGATGGGTCTTGTGCCGACAACTGAAGATTTTGATTTCCGGCGTGGATTTCGAGTACGGGGTGTGCAAATCCCTACACCGAACTGGTTCAACCAGATATGGAAACCTGCACCGCTCTGGTGGATCCGTGTCTATCTTTGTTATTTATATCTACTCAGAAACTATCCAGTATGGAGTGATGATCTGCCATCGTTGTGACCGAAGCAGCTTGTAGTCGTTGCAGTGTTTCTTCGGGGCTAAGTCCATTCAGCTTCGCCCATTCAATGACAGGACGCCAATCCTGTGCTGCTGATGCCCCTGCATTCAGCCACAAGGATTCGGGCGATAAGTGGTTGTCGAGCAATTGCCTCCATATCTCGTCGGATATAACACCTACCTCCCTGGATATGTCCTGTTCATCCTTCATTCCGAATTGAACTAACCATTGAGCCATGTCTTCCTGGTTGGTTTCCGCTGTAGGCAGAAACACAATACTGACTCCACCCGCCATAATTGCCAGCCCCCGCAGCGCGGCTGATTGTGTCTTCAGCCAGGCGAATCGGTCTGGTTGCCCGGCATACGTTCCCAGCAGGTCAAGCATGCCCTGTGCACGTTCTGCATCTGTGAAGGGGGGCAAGGCCCAGACATGAACTTGTCCGGGATTCAGGCGATGGTGTTCCACACCGAGATAACGCAACAGCTCTTCCTGTTTCTTCTGACCAAAACGTCCCGGTATTTCCCTCATCCAGGCCGACGCATTGCCGTAGTCCAGTCGAACCCCAGGACTCCTTGATGCCGAGGCGACTGCGTGCATCAACGACTCTCCCCGCAGACTAAGCAAAATCCGAGTCACTTCCCGGTTGCGCGACTCCCCGTCCAGCGTCGAAAGACTGAGCTTTGGTGTTTCTGTAGAGGATGTGGAATGGCTGGTTGAAGTAGTCGACATATCACGGTTCCTACGGCAAATGAATAACAAATCCATGGGTAATGGCAGAACGGTTATTGCCAGATCACAACGTCAGAGACTGTACCCGGATCATCTGATCTCAAATAGCCTTGACAAGTAATATAGGCAGTACCATTGTAGTTTACATATTAAGTTGGTACCAGTCTCTTCCGCACCTTTGTTTCAGAGCCGATCGAGTGTGGAAATTTGTATCAGGAGGGCTAATGTCGTGACCGAGAGCACAGGGGATGATGAGTTCAGTATTTTCAATGTGGACACAGGCAAGGTCGTTGGGGCATCGAGTAAAAAGGCGGTAAAACGCCGGTCTGGAAATAAGACTACCCAGAATGAAAATGATCTCTTTGCACCGGCTTCTACTGAACAGGACGAATTCCGAACAGCTTTATCGGTTGAATGGGCGTTCGTATTGGAAAGGAAGCCTGCAGTGGAAAAAATGTTCGTACTGCCCATGCTCATCGATCTGGCGAGGCGAAACAGGAGCCTGAATGATCAATTGTCAGTACGGTTGAAAAACCTGTTGATGCGCTGTTGCAGAAACGAGTCGATCTTGCCCGCCTTGAGTCAGGTTGAATGGCTCCGGTTTAAATTACTGGGCGTGATTTATAGTCTTGTCCGCAATATCCCATCCGAGGATGACGCTCGTAATCAACTGCGTGAAATCAATGACCAGCTTGAAGTCTGGGGAATTAGCGACAGCTCGTACCTGTTATCCCTGCTGAATACCTACCTAGGCATGAATCCGCCACCCAAGCCGGTTGATGGCATTGTGTTGACCACGGCCATTGGAGGCGGAACCGAAAAATCCCGCGATGAACCGATTCAGAAACGCTATGGGGTGTTGACCGAGCCCATGACCCTGGTATCCGTTGCCCTGGCAGCGGCCGACATCGCCCGGATTCTCGATGAGGAGTTTCCCTGGATGGCACCAGTCACCCGGCGACTTTGCGCTCACATTGAAGAGCAGCAGCGCTACGGAACGGACGCTCCCGTTCTGCACAAGCCCGTTCTACTGGTTGGCGATCCCGGTTCGGGCAAGACCCACTATGCTCGGCGATTTGCCGAACTGACCCAGGTCCCCTCCCGTTTGTTATCCATTGGCGGCATGAGTGACAACATGCTGCTCAAAGGTAGTGCGAGACATTGGAACGGCAGTCGGCCCAGTGCAATCGCCGAATTCATCACTGAAAGCGGCTGCCCTAACCCGCTGTTCATTCTGGATGAGATCGACAAGGTGGGCAGCAGCAAGCTCAACGGCAATCCCTATGACACGCTCATTCAGTTGATGGAGCCACGTAATGCCGCCAATTTCTTTGACGAATGCCTGCTCAGCTCACTTGATCTGAGCCGGGTGTCCTATCTCGCGACAGCCAACAGCACCAAGGATCTGCCGGATCCGCTCAAGGATCGGATGTTGATCTGGCAGTCACCGTCACCGGAACCGGATCATCTGGTAAAAGTGGCAATCCGGCTCTGGTGGCAGCACTGGCACAGGCTGGGGATACACACATCCCAGGTGCCAGCGCCGGATGTCGAGTTGCTCGAACGCGTCGTGTCAAAGGCCCCCAGTATCCGCAAGGTCAAGAGCATGGTGGATGCCGTCCTGCGTTGCACGGATCCTGCGATGACCATCCACCGATTGCATTGAACTCTAGGGCTCTGCATGAAGCGCGTGATCTCAAATAGGTGTGGCTACGCCGATAGGGCTGAGGTCGATGTATCTGATCATTTTCTGATCGTTGAGGGTTGAACATGAAACTTGCTCTGGTTTCCGACATTCATTTAAGCCATCGCTTTGACAGTGAGGCGGTGCCTTATGGTGGCCTTGAAAAGCTGACCCGTGACGATGTGCTTTGTGTGGCGGGGGATGTGGATGATGGCCCGACCGGAATCAACACCCACCTTATCGCCCTGCGGCAGAAAACACAGGCCACGATTGTTGCCGTCATGGGCAACCATGATTACTACCACCGCAACCTGACACCAACAACGATCCAGGATGCCCGCGGGAATCTGCCCGGCCGAGTACATCTGCTGGAAAACCAGACACTCGAGATGGATGGTCTGCGGATCCTCGGTTGCACCCTCTGGACCGATGCCGACCGGGGTCGTCTGGCCGGTAATGCGTTGGCCATGCTGGACTACAGTTACATCACAGATGCCGATGACAATCTGATTGAAGTGCAGCACACCCTGGATTTGAATCAGGCATCTCAAGAATGGCTTGCCACTGAACTGGCCAAACCCTTCGCCGGGAAAACCGTAGTACTGACCCATCATGCGCCCTCCTTTCGCAGCCAGCACCCTATGTACGAAGGCAGCCCTCTTTCCAGCTTCTTCTGCTGTGATCTGGAACACCTGATCAAACAACATCAGCCTGAACTCTGGTTGCACGGTCATCTGCACGAGCCGGTGGACTATCGCATCGGCACCACCCGAATTGTCAGCAACCCCCGAGGTTACATGGATGAACGGACACCGTTCTATGCACCTCAACTCATCGACTTCCTGGAGTAAGGCCATGAGAGAAGAACTGGACAACCGACTGTGCGCGGACTTTCCGCATCTTTTTGTTCGACGTCATGTCGCCGATAGTCGGATGAATGCTGGCTTCTGCTGTGGCGATGGCTGGTACACGCTGATCCACGGCCTGTGTCGCAGCCTTCAACACCGGATTGATCACCATGGGGAACCCCAACTTCACGTCATACAGGTCAAGGAGAAGCTCGGTCAGCTCCGCTTTTATGTGGACTGTCCTGAGGGTGAAATCACGAATGCACAACATGCCGTGATCGAAATGGCCGAGCTGCTTTCCGGTGCGACTTGTGAAGAGTGCGGCTGCCCTGGGCGACGTGTATCCAACGGAGGATGGCTATCCGTGCGCTGCCGATTACATGAACCGGAAGGTTCGGTCAGCCTCGAGGAAGCCATGGCCGCCAAGAACGAGCGACGGGCGCAGCGCCAGGCTGTCTGGCAGGATCAAGCACCTTGGCTATTGCCTGAAGAAACAAAGGACGATGATGCATGACCATCCTTTTTACCGCTGACCAGCATTTTGGTCATGCCAATATCCTCAAATACGAGGTGGATGCACGCCTGGATGACCAGGGGCGAACCTTTGACAGCGTCCAGCAAATGGATAATGCCCTTGTCGCCCGCTGGAACGCCGTGGTTGCGCCTGAGGATACCGTCTACACCCTGGGTGATTTCTCCTTCAAGATGCATACCATCGCGGAATACCTGCCGCTATTGAACGGCAAGGTCGTCCTGATTGTCGGCAATCATGACCCGTTATTCAAGCATTGTGTGAATGGCCAACTGGATCATGCAAGGGCTCGGGCGCTGGAGGTCGGATTTGCCGATATGCATTTTGAGCACCTGATCGAGGTCGAGGGTTTGGGACTGGTCAAACTCAGTCACTTTCCTTATGCCCCACCCGATCCGGAGGACGAGGCCTTCTTACGATTTGAAGCACTGAGACCAAAGCCAACTGGTGAAGCTCTGCTCCTTCATGGTCATATCCATTCTCAATGGTTGACGCGACACTACCCGAATATGCCACCCATGCTCAATGTGGGCGTGGACAAGCATGGATTAAGACCAATCAGTGCGACTGAAGTGGCGACCTTGGTATCAGGTCATGAGTGAGGGAATCAGGCTTTGGCGAGGGAGAATCCACAATGACTGATGAAATGGGACACCTTGCCCTTCTCAAGGCGCTTTCCGAAGGTCAGGTTTCAGGTCGACACGTCAAGGATGTGACTGGCCTGAGTTGGGGAGAAGTGATTGTGGCCATGAACAACCATGGTTTGCGGCTACCTCGTGTTGATCCAAGCCTTTTCTTGTCAGATGAGCGAAGAGCCTTTGAAGATGCGGTATGGGAAGAAACTGCCCGCCGCCATCATGCGAAGAAGGCTGATGCTGAAAAACTTGTGGAAGACAGATCAGAAGGCACAATGCGCCGAATCCCACCTGTAGTGTGATTGTGCGGATATTGCGCTTGGAAATCCCACCGGAGATTCATGTGGAAAGCGATGCCCTTGAACACCGGCGGCAACACAAAAGCGTGAATCGTTGCCAGAGTGGTAAGAAGTTGCATCAAAATATGCATCCCTTAACCACAAAAAAGCACAAAAAAAAGCCACACAAGGCGGCTTTAATTTGGTTCAATATTTTGATTGACTCACTTAAAATCAATCACTTATTTGGTGGCTATAGGTGGACTCGAACCACCGACCCCAGCATTATGAGTGCTGTGCTCTAACCAACTGAGCTATATAGCCGAAAACAGGTGGCGCATATTAGCCGCCATTAGTAGGCGCGTCAATAAGCTCACAGACAAAAACAGGCTATTCGCCCCTTTTCAAATCACCGCCCATATATAAACCAAATAGGCAAACTCAATATGTCCGAACAGTGTCAGAAATCTGATTAATCCGATCAACAAAAAACCCGCTAAAATCGGGCTAAGTGTTTGTTCTATATGGGGTGACCGATGGGGTTCGAACCCACGACAACCGGAATCACAATCCGGGACTCTACCAACTGAGCTACGGCCACCATTGTTTGATTGAGCGCGTTTGGCGCGCCCGGCAGGACTCGAACCCGCTACCCTCGGCTTAGAAGGCCGATGCTCTATCCAGATGAGCTACGGGCGCAAGTGATGCAAAAATTGGTCGGAGTGATAGGATTTGAACCTACGACCACCTGGTCCCAAACCAGGTGCGCTACCAGACTGCGCTACACTCCGAAGCAAGGCACAAAGCCTCGCATCTCTTGATCTTCAGGATCAACCCTGACCTCAAGAAGCGCGCATATTAGGCATCCGTACAGGGATTGTCAACCGTAAACTTGGCCCTGTTAGCCCAAAGCCGTAATGTCCCCTATGTCCAATTCTAAAATGTCCCCTCTCCTTGCCCCCGACTAACGTATCCCATCGCTGTCGTCATCATGGGCTGACCTTTTTAGTCTGATCAGCCTGCCAGCGTTCTTCGAATTGCATTGGGCTCAAGTAGTTCAAGGTCGAATGCAATCGAGATTGATTGTTGTACCAAAGCAGCCGGGCGAGGGTTTCATCCTTGGCGCGGCGGCGGCTGATGAG
>NCKC01000069.1 GCA_002282715.1 Halothiobacillus sp. 15-55-196
CGCTTCAGCAAATAGAGCAAAGTCTTGGAGTTGTGAGAATTGCCCAAACTGGAAAGATAAAGAGATAACGGTCTGCAAAACTTGTTATTGGGCATATCCAGAGTCATATAAACACATAGCGATGCGTGATATGCGAAGGATTGATCTACTGTGGACCGGCGAGGAAGTGGCCGATTACGAGATTCTGATTGAAGAAGCAGCAAAAGTGCAAGAAAAAGCACCGGAATACGTCAAGAAGGTGCTACGCAGTCACTTCAAAAATAAATGCGACTAAGGTACCTCTGAAGAATTCAGGGGTGCCGCGTTGCAGGATGTGCCACCATTTTTCAATGATGACAAGTTTTGAAAAATGAAGTAAATCGAAAACCACGCTGTTCGATTTGCATGGTCTGAGAAATCCGAGATGGACTTATTCAGACCTTTCCTGACAAGGCGCAGCAACTGACCATTAATGGTCTTGGGCCAAAGTGCTACCTATCAAAGATCAGCTTTGGCCGTGTTCGGCCAGCCAATCCCGCGGGCGAAGAAACTCACGGTACAGTTCGGCTTCCGGGCTGTTTGGCGCGGGCGTCCAATCATAACGCCAGCGTACTTCCGGCGGCATGGACATCAGGATCGATTCGGCGCGTCCGCCCGATTGCAGGCCAAACAGCGTCCCCCGGTCGTAGACGAGGTTGAACTCCACATACCGACCGCGTCGATAGAGCTGGAAGTCGCGTTCACGTTCGCCGTAGGGCGTGTCTTTGCGCTTTGCCACAATCGGCGTGTAGGCGGGCAGGTAATGGTCGCCAACAGAACGCATTAGGCCGAAGGCCTGCTCGAAATCAATCTGTCCATCGGCGCCGTAATCATCGAAGAATAACCCGCCGATGCCGCGGGGCTCACTGCGGTGGTTGAGCCAGAAATATTCATCGCACCATTGCTTGAAGCGCGGGTATAACTCATCACCGAATGGCGTGCACGCTGCGCAGGACTGCTCATGCCAATGCACGGCATCTTCGGCAAAACCATAATACGGCGTGAGATCAAAGCCGCCGCCGAACCACCAGACGGGTTCAACACCCGGCTTTTGTGTCTGAAAAAAGCGCACATTGGCGTGCGAGGTCGGTGCGTACGGGTTGCGTGGGTGAATGACCAGAGAAACGCCCAAGGCTTCGAAGCTGCCACCGGCAAGGTCGGGGCGATGCGCCGTGGCCGAAGGCGGGAGCTTTTGGCCAGTCACATGCGAAAAATTGATGCCCGCACGCTCGAATACCGCACCGCCCTCCAGCACGCGGCCACGCCCCATCCCGTTGAGCGCTTCGGTTTCGGGGCGCTGCCAGTCGTCGTGCAGAAAACGAACGGTGGATTCGAAGGCTTCAAGCCCGGATACGATCCGGTCCTGTAGGTCGATGAGATAGTCGCGAACGCGTTGAATGTCGGGCATGGTGATTTGTCTCGTGATGTGCGTGACATGGGCCGATATCATCATGGGGCGATATCATGGCCTAACATTATGGGTCGAGAAGCGCGTGTGATTATAACACGTCGAGCAGACGCATTGGCGTGGTTGCAAGCTTTGGTTTGATGACTTGCGGCAGGTTTTCGTGCCACCCGTCAACGTCGCAACCAGTCGCCGGTGCGCCAGTGTCGGATCGGAGTGGGTTGGGCTCGTGTATCGACCGGGCCGGTCAAAATCCCATCGAGCCGATCATCGAAATATCGCCGAACGGCCAGCGCACTGCGCGCGGGTGGACGCTGTGCGGGATTTGCACTGGTGGACACGATGGCGGTGTTGGCTGCTTGGGCGAGGGCTGCAGCGACAGGGTGCGCGGTGACGCGGACAGCCACTTCAGCCCGCCCGCCGGTAATCCAGTCCGGGGTGTTCTGACTGGCCGGCATCACCCAGGTGGATGGCCCCGGCCAATGGGCGCTGATCCTGGCCAGTTCTTCTGGAGATAGCGATATCCACGTGTGAATCTGCTCAAGGTCGGCGGCGATCAAAATCAACCCCTTGCGCCAGTCCCGCTGTTTGAGCGTCAGTATCCGCTCGACGGCGATCTCATCCAGCGGGTCGCAACCCAGGCCGAATACCGCTTCGGTGGGATAGGCGATCACGCCGCCTTGAGAGAGTATCTGGCCGGTGTGGCGAATGCGAAAGAGACTGTTGTGCATGATGAATTTGGCGGTTGGTTTGGCTGGATCAAATCATCCAATACATTCGGTTTTTTGGTGCGTGCGCCCTTATTCCGACTCGGGTGCGGCAGGTTTTTTGCTGCGGGTAGTGGTCGCCTTTTTTGCCGGAGTTTTCTTTGCAGGCGCATCCATATCGGTCGCGATGGCCTTTTTGACGGGCGTCGTCGTCGACTTCTTGGCTGTTGTTTTTGGGGCCGTCGCTTTTGGAGCGGCTGTTATCTTGGTCGCCGTTTTCGCAGCGGTTTTGCCGCGCGCTGATTTCTTCTCAGGGGCGGCGGCAAGCAAGGCGACGCACTCGTCCAGTGTCAGGGATTTTGGATCCTTGTCCTTGGGGATTTTCGCGTTCTTTTTGCCGTCGGTGATGTAGGGGCCGTAGCGACCGTTTTGCACCGACACACCATTATCAAACTGGGTGATGTAGCGATTCTTCTCGGCGAGTTTTTTGATCTCGATGATTTCGAGCGCGCGGGGTAATTCGATGGTGTACGGATCGTCATCCTTGCCCAGCGATGCGTACATCTTACCGAATTTCACGAAGGGGCCGAAGCGGCCGATGGCAACCTCGACCGGTTCGCCTTCCGGGGTTTCCCCCAGATGTCTTGGCAGTTGAAACAGATCCAGCGCTTCATCCAGCGTGATGGTGGCAATGCTCTGGCTGCGCTTGAGCGAAGCGAATTTGGGTTTTTCCTCGTCGTCCTTGGTGCCGATCTGGGCGAAGGGGCCGAACCGCCCGAGACGGACGGAGACGGGTTTGCCCGATTTGGGATCGATCCCAAGTTCACGCCCCTGGGCGGCCTCCTGCCGGGTGACATTCTCATTGGTGTGCTCGACGCGGTCATGGAAGGGCGTCCAGAACTCGCGCATCAATGGCACCCAATCGCGCTCGCCGCGGGATACGGCATCCAGGTCGTCTTCCAGCTTGGCGGTGAATTCGTAATCGACGATGTCGCGGAAGTAATCGGTCAGAAAGCCATTGACGACCCGGCCCATATTGGTGGGTTTGAAGCGTCGCTGGTCGAGCAGTACGTATTCACGCGCCTGAAGAGTGGAGATGATGCTGGCATAGGTCGAAGGGCGACCGATACCGTACTCTTCCAGCGTTTTGACCAGACTGGCCTCGGTAAAGCGCGGCGGTGGCTCGGTGAAGTGCTGGTCGGCCGCGATGTCGTTCAGGGCGATCTTGTCGCCTAGGGCCAACGGCGGCAGACGGCGATCCTCGTCATTGTCTGCGGACGAATCGTCTTCATCCTCGCGATAAAGCGCGATGAAGCCAGGGAATTTGAGGGTGGAGCCATTGGCGCGGAAGCTATGCTGATCATTGACCGCGAGATCGACAGAAACCTGATCGTAGACAGCCGGTGTCATCTGTGAGGCGACCGCGCGCTTGAAAATCATTTCATACAGGCGGAATTGATCCTTGTTCAGGAACGCGCGCACCGATTCGGGTGTATTCGCCGCTGAAGTCGGACGGATGGCCTCATGCGCTTCCTGCGCGTTTTTGGATTTGGTCTTGTAGCGGTTCGCGTTGGCGGGAAGGTAGGCTGCACCGTACTTCTCGCCGATATGTGCCCGAATCTCCGTGAGCGCGTCCTCGGAGAGCGTCACGGCATCGGTTCGCATGTAGGTAATCAAGCCAACGGCGCCCGCGCCGATGTCGACACCTTCGTACAACTCCTGAGCCAGGCGCATGACGCGCGATGCGGAGAGCCCCAGTTTGCGAACCCCTTCCTGCTGGAGCGTCGAGGTGGTGAACGGAGGTGCCGGGTTGCGCTTGCGTTCGCGTTTTTCCACCGAGCGGACGGTGAGCGTGCCGGCGGCGGCTTCGAGGATCCGGCTGCGTGCGGATTGCGCGTCCGTTTCGTTGGTCAGGGTGAATTGTTCGACCTTTTGCCCGTCCAGTGTCAGCAGGCGCGCATTGAATCGACTCTTTTCGACGGTCCGATCGGCCTGGCAGTCGGCGAGAATGGTCCAGTATTCCTGCGGGTTGAACGCCTCGATTTCGGCTTCGCGTTCGACGATCAGGCGCAGGGCAGGGCTTTGCACGCGTCCGGCGGATAGCCCCGGGTTGATCTTTTTCCACAATAGTGGCGACAGGTTGAAGCCCACGAGATAATCGAGCGCGCGGCGTGCCTGCTGGGCATTGATCAGATCAATGGAAAGATCGCGTGGATGCGCGACCGCTTCCTGTACCGCTTTTTTGGTGATTTCGTAGAACACGACCCGTTGCGCCGTCTTGTTCTTCAGCAAGCCTGCTTCCGCCAAGAGTTCACGCAAGTGCCAGGAAATGGCCTCGCCTTCGCGATCGGGGTCGGTTGCGAGCAGGAGGGTGTCGGCTGATTTCAGTGCCTTTTTAATGGCATCGACGTGGCGAATATTCTTGTCAATCAGGGTGTAGTTCATCGCAAAGTCGTGCGCGGTATCCACAGCACCATCTTTGGGTATCAGGTCGCGCACATGACCATTTTCTTAATGGTTTTCGCTTTGGCGGGCGACTCAACGATAACAAGCGTTTGGCTCATAGGAACTCGGCGATCTCGGGGTGCTGGTCTAAAAAATCAGTGCAACAATTCGGCTGTTTCGGCGAAGACGAGGTCTTCCATCCAGGCAAATGCGGCTTCCTCGCCGGGTCGGGCGAACAGCACGAGCATGACGACCCATTTGATGTCTTCGATATCCAACTCGTCGTTATCCAATGCCAGTGCGCGCTCGATGACGGTTTCCCGTGTCTGGGCGCTCAGCACACCGATGGCTTCAAGTTGAATCAGCAGTCCGCGTGATTCGATGTCCAAGACCATTTTTTCCTCGGCCGTGAATACACGGAACGACGTAGGTTTGGGTGCGCTGACCTCTGCACCGAGCACAGTGGCTCTTTCTGTTGGCTCATTTGCCGCCGCGTCCAACCAGGAAAAAGCACGCCCGATCTCATCGGCATCAAAACCGGCGTGAAGCAGTTTTTGCTGGAGATCCGTGCGCAGTGGCGCTGGAGGCAAGTGGGGTTCTTCTTCCATGTGGTTTTCAAACAGATACATCAACAAATCAAGCACGGTTTCTTTCATGGAATTTCTCAAGGGGCGAAGTTGAACAACGTTCGGTTACCCGTTCGTCAGGCCGTTCTCACATACAGTCCTCCGGGTAAGGTGGTGACGTGTCCAGCAAGTTCAAGCATGAGGAGGATGGAGGAAACTTCGGCAGGGGTCAATCCGCTGGACGCAATCAGCGTGTCTGCAGATTGAGGATCGAAGCCAAGACAGTCCAGAATTTTCTGTTGTTCCGGGTCGAGTTGAGCTGCAAGAGCGGGAGAAGACTCCGGTTCGAGCAGGGAGATGTCGTCGGTTTGATGCAGGCGCGCACCGAGGGTGTCGATGAGTTCCTCGAAAATGTCCTGGGCGGTTTCGACCAGCTTGGCGCCCTCCCGGATGAGTCGGTGCGGGCCGCGACTCAGGGGGTTGTGGATCGATCCGGGAATGGCAAAGACTTCCCGCCCCTGTTCGGCGGCAAGGCGCGCGGTAATGAGTGAACCGCTCTTTAGGCTGGCTTCCACAATCAGTACGCCTTCCGACAGGCCGCTGATCAATCGGTTTCTGCGCGGAAAATGTTCCTTTCTGGCCAGGGTGCCGGGGGGCCATTCGCTGATGAGCAGGCCACCCTGTGCCACGATTTGCTCGGCGAGTTCACGGTGCTCGCGCGGGTAGATGATATCCGGCCCGGTTCCCATGACGGCAACGGTGGCCCCGTGAGCGGCCAGTGCCCCGCGGTGAGCGGCGGCATCGATTCCCAGTGCCAGTCCGCTGGTGATGACGAGGCCCTGCGCGGACAGATAGCGGGCGAAGGCGCGCGCATTGTTAATCCCGCCGCTCGTCGGCGTGCGGGCACCGACAATAGCTAGTTGTGGTTCACCCAGTAACCGGATATCGCCTTTGCCAAAGAGTGCCGCAGGCGCGTCGGGAAGGTCGGCAAGTTGCGGTGGGTAGGATTTTTCCCCGGCGAGGATCAGATGGTGTTGCTCCGATTCATCGAGCCAGGACAGCATGGTTTCGACACGATCAGCCATGCCGCGAGGTTGTTGATGTGCCAGAGAGGCCGGTATGCCCAGACGAATCCATTCCGATGCCGATGCCGCCAGGGCTGCTTGCGGTGTGTCGAATGCATCCAGAAGGCGGCGCAGACGTTTCGGGCCCATGCCATTGATGGTGATCAGAAACAGTAACGCCCGGCGCGCATCGGCGTCGGGCGTTGTTTGGTGCTCAGAGGTTAGCAAGGAAAAGACACGGCCCTGAGGCTGGGGCCTCAGTCGGCCGTTGGGGTTTGCAGCAAATCGCCAATGCGCACCGGTCGCTTGGTTTGAACCACCAGCGCCAAGCTTGCGCGATCGTACACACGGAAGACCATAGCAGTGCCGATTGGGAAGTCGGGTAACTTGACTCTGGGCGGCGAAGGAATTTCAAAGCCTTCAGGTTTGGCGTTTTTTGCCAGCTCTTTGGGGTTGATCGTGTACTTGTCACTGACAATTTGGCCAGGCTTGCTGATACGCAGCATATCGCCGGGTACCAGGCCGTTCCGGCTGCCGGCATTGATAATCACAACCTGATAGGTCGCAACTTGTGTAATGGCATCGGGGATGTCGATGACGACCGCATCGATCGGCACGGCCGGAATACTGGGCGTGACATCGTGGTCGAACGGTTCGTTGATGACGGGTAGCACACGGTCGCCATCCAGGATTTCGCGGGCGCTTTTGGTGATGCGCAACGTAGTCGGGTCACCGCGGTGCATCACTTCGGCCTGACCTTTGTAGATGGCGCGGTAGCCGAGGAAGTCGCCCGTGACCGGGTCGACCAGCGGTTTGCCCTTGCCGAGAATGGAGAACGTATTGGCGTTTTCCGTCAGTGCCGGGCGCGCGTACACGACATCACCGAAACTTGTGGTGGTCGTTTGATCACGATTTGCCAGAACATAAGGTGCCGATTCTAGTTGCTTTTCCGACATGATCTGGTCATACGACAGGAAGGGTTTCAAGTCTTCCAAGGGGATGGCCGATATTGCGGGCGGCAGTGTCTCGTAGCGAATATGGGGGCGCAGGGTAATGCCCAGGCGCGGTTTACCGCCGATGTACATGATGCCGATCTTGTCGCCCGGGTAGATTTTGTGCGGGTTTTTGATTTCGGGGTTGTCGTACCAGATTTCAGGCCAGTAGTAGGGGTCTTTCAGGAAGTGGTTGGCGATCGACCAGAGCGTGTCGCCCTTCTTGACGGTGTATTCATTGGCCTTGAGCGAAATGAACTGCGCCTTGGTTTCTTCTGGTGTCAGCGTGCCTTTGACCGGGCCGCGCGTGGCGCCAAGCGGCAACCCATCCGGCGCGGGCTGGTTCACGATATTGACGGGCGGACGCTCTGCAGCACAGCCTGACAGCAACGCGGTGGTAATGAGGGACAACGAGAGTAGAACCGGTAATCCTTTTGACGATCTCATGGGCAGCATCCTTGGGTTTTCAGCCGAAAACGGGGCAACATTTGGGTCGGCGGCCGAACTCTGAGAATTTATGAGTTCGTAACGCACCGCCCGTGAACATCACCTAGGTACGTGGCCTAGGTGCAAAGCTTGGGCTCGCGTACAATGTTGCGGTAAATATGCTTATTTGTAAAAGAATTTGAGCGCCGCGTCCACAGGTGCGTGCGATTGAGTTGCAAAATAGGCTGTCTGAAGTGTTTATCTGCGATGATGGGCAGGTGTTAGGAGCAGTTGTCCTGAGTGTGCCTGGATGCACGATTCCTCCGGAATTTATTCCAATGTATTTATCAGTGAGTTTGGGTTGATATGTCGTTACTTGAAGTGTTGCTTTTTCCCGATGAGCGGTTGCGCCGGGTGGCTGCCGAGGTGAAGCAGTTTGATACGCGTGTGCAGCGCCTGAGTGAGCAGATGCTGGCAACAATGTATGACGCTCGCGGCGTCGGTTTGGCTGCGACGCAAATCGACGTGCACGAACGATTATTTGTGGCGGACTGTGCCGAGGACGGATGCGCCCCGGAGCCATTGGTGTTCATCAATCCTGTGATTCTTGATCGCAGTGGCTCGGTCGAATCGGAAGAAGGTTGTCTCTCGATCCCCGGTGTCACCGATAAGGTGATGCGTGCAGAAGCCGTTCACGTGCGCGCGCAGGATGCTTCTGGCAAGATTTTTGAACGTGAAGCGAGTGGTTTGCTGGCTATCTGTATTCAGCATGAAATCGACCATCTCGATGGGCGTCTTTTTATCGATTACCTTTCGCCGCTCAAGCGTCAGCGTATTCGTAAGAAACTCGAAAAGGCGCAGCGCCAAAAGGAATCGGCATGACGGTGCGCATCATCTACGCGGGCACGCCGCAGTTTGCCGTGCCTGCCCTCAAGGCTTTGGCGGCGTATGATTCAGTGGAACTGGTGGCGGTGTACACCCAGCCCGACCGTCCCTCCGGTCGCGGGCAGAAATTAACACCGTCACCGGTGAAGGAAGCCGCGCTGGCGCTGGGAATTCCCGTGGAACAGCCGCCGAGCTTGCGTGATGAATCGGCGCAGGCTGTACTGGCCGGTTACCGACCCGACCTCATGGTTGTTGCCGCCTATGGCTTGATTCTCCCGGTTCCGGTTCTGGAAATTCCGCGACTGGGTGCGATCAATATCCACGCCTCGCTGCTGCCGCGCTGGCGCGGTGCGGCCCCCATCGCTCGAGCGATCGAAGCGGGTGATCCGTTGACGGGCATCACGATCATGCAGATGGCCCAAGGTCTGGATACCGGCGATATGTTGCACAAGGTCGAGCTGGCCATTGATCCAACCGATACGGCGGCCACGCTGCACGATCAATTGGCCGAATTGGGTGCGCAGGCTCTGATGGCAGCGTTGCCCGGTATCATGAAAGGTTCAATCACGCCCGAGCCGCAGGACGACACTCAAGCTTGCTATGCGGCGAAATTGAACAAAGCCGAAGGCCGTCTGGACTGGCGCGAGCCGGCCGAACTGCTGGCACGCCGCGTTCGCGCGTTCGATCCGTGGCCGGTTGCGTATACCGAGTTCAAGTCTGCCCCATTGCGAATATGGTCCGCAGAAGTCGAACCGAACAGCCCGAACGCCGAATCCGGTACCGTGGTCGCGGTGGATGCTACTGGATTTGTTGTGTCTACTGCCGCCGGAGGGTTGCGGGTGCTGGCCTGTCAGCAGGCGGGTGGAAAGCGGATTTGTGCGGCCGATTTTGCACGTAACCATCAACTGCTCGGTGCCCGCTTTGACTGACTCTTCCAAAAACGCGCAAAGCAATCCATGGAACCGCCGTTCGGATCGATCTGCCCCATCTACCCCAAAAAGCCAGGCACAGAAGGGCTCTTCGGCGAAATCATTGCATAGGCAGCATCAGCGCCAAGCAGCCAACTTTGATCCGGATCGACCCGCCCGGGTCGACCCGCGCACCTTGCCCCGACTGTCTCCCGAAGCCTTGACGGCTCAGCTTTTGCTGTCTGTCGTTGGTCAGGGCGTCTCCCTCGATGCCGCTTTGGG
>NCKC01000070.1 GCA_002282715.1 Halothiobacillus sp. 15-55-196
CAACTTACGCCCGGCTGACGCGTCAACGCCACTGCTTCATGTTTGAACTCAGGACTAAATCTTCTTCTCTTGGTCATAAACACTCCTTGGCCCCATTATGAGGCTTCTTTGAAGTGTCCGTGTTATCGGGGTAGAACCCCATAGCCGTTGGCAAACCCCTTGCTGATGTTGCCGGTGTTGTAGGCCGAAATTGTGCGTCGGAGCGATTGCTGCCCTTGGCCAATGTCCTTGACTGCTTTTTGGTAAAAGCTATGCAATATCTGTGCGCTTGCCTTGATGTTGGTACAGGGTTCAAACACCTGCTCGACGGTTAAATTCAAGATTTTTAGATGCTTAAAATTGATCTGCATCAAGCCCATGTCGATGTTGTAGCCCATGTCGATCAGTTGGTTTGCCTCACGGATGGCTTCAGCTTGGTTCGCAGGCTGGCGTGGTAAAACATAATCCCCATTGATACCGATCCGCCACGGATTACCACCCGATTCGACCCGCACGATGGCAGCGAGGGTTGGCGGTGCCACATTGGGTCCGCATTGAGCGTACAGACCCGCCAAGTCCATGGTTTCCCCCTAATAGTTCATGGCCGTAACAACGGGCACGCCAAAAAGGCGTCCCCAGGCGTGGACAGCCTTGATTTGAATTTCTGGCAAATGGGTTTGTCGTGACCACCACGAGTTGCCCGGCGCCAAAATGAGATCGGGGTGATGTAAAAACGATTGCAACACCGGCCACACCAAAATCTGTTCATAACAAATCAAGGGCGCGATGGTTTGGTTGCCCAGTGTGAATACGGGATTGCTGAACCAATGCGGATGCGCGGAAGTTGATTGATCCCAAGGCTGCCACATCGAAACCGGCACCGGTACGCGCTGGCAACGCTTAATGCCCTGATTCTGACCAATCGCGGCCAAGTAGTTGCCATAGCCCTGAGCGTATTGATCCGGCCAATTGAAGTTTGAAGTTTCGTGATTTTCATGCGGCGTATTTCACACGTGGATCCTGGAAGTATTTATTGACGCGCTCCGGTTCTTGTTCCAGTGCTTGCATGTGCGCGGTTGCCGCAGCTTTCAGCTTATCCTTGGTGCTGGTCGGCACCTTTGATCCAATGGCGTATTTCAGGTCAGCATTGAGGCGTTCTTCGGGGTTCAGCTCCGGGCTGTAGCTGGGCAGATAGAACAACTCAATCTTGTCCTGATGCTCATCTACCCAAGCCTTGACCGGCTTGCTGTGATGCACGCGCAAATTGTCCAGAATCAGTAATACTTTCCTGCCTGCGTCCTTGATCAAGGACGCCAGGAATTCAATCAGCTTTTCTGAATTGAACGCCTCGTCGATGATCATCCAGCGCGCCTTGCCGAGGTTGGTGACGGTAGCAATCATCGATAGCTTCTGGCGCGTACCGCCTACGGTATACGTCACAGGCATCTTGCCCGCCGGGGCATAGCTGCGGCCTCGGACGTCGGTGTTGACCAGCGCCGTTTCGTCGCCCCAGTGAATCTCTGCGCCTTCTGCGCGGGCGCGGGTTTGATCGACTTAGCACCTTCCCATTCGTAGCGGACGATAACGCCACGCGCGGCCGGATTGGAAAGTCCGCTTAACTCGACAATGCGCATCACGCCTATGCCTTTGCGATGCAGTCGAACGACTTGTTTACGCCGTTCATGCAAATGCTCCAGGGCTTGAAATCTTACATCTTCTTTATTCATGCAAATGAAGACAAAACCCGTTGACAAAATTCCAATCTTACGGGCTCTAGATCAATAGTCATGACCCATGAGTAAATACATAACGAGGTCCTTTTTTCGCACCATATATGTGCGCAAAGACAGCTCGGCACACCGAAATTAGTGCAGAAACAAGCCCACCGACTCAAATCGAATGGGGGATCAGGAAATTCTGCGGAAAGGTAACTGGTAAGGAATTTTTGATGGGCCCTTGAACCGACACGGCGCCCTCAAGACCGAACAATTTGCTGACCAACACGACAACGGGACATTGTGTTGGGTATTGATACTCCAAATGACGGTTAAAAAATCATTGATCTTGCACAGAAAAGCCCCATTCATCGCCACATGAATGGGGCCGGTTGGGCTATTACAGTTAATTGCAATCAGTCGCCTTGCGTTTCACCGTCTTTATGATCGTCTTTGTCGGCGGCATCACCGTGGTCGATGTCATTTTCGAGTACGGCGCCGTTCATCGCATCAATGCCCACTTCATGTACGCCTTGCTGGGTTTGAATGTCGAACGAATACCGCAGGCCGGAACCGCCCTGTTCATGCTCCAGTTCGGCATCTTTGATGGTGCCGGGTTGCAATTGCAACGCTTGCGCCTTGGCTTGTTCCATGGTGATTTTGGCATCGGCCTTGGCTAGGCTGTTGTTGGCATAGGCCGCGGCGGTGCCGGCACCGAGGGCAAGAACAGCGGCGGCGGTCAAAACGCGTGACAAACGAAGGTTGGTTTTCATTTCATAATCTCCTGCTTGGGTTAAATCTGATTCCAGTGAATCAGTGAAGTCAGATTACCGATCCGACCCTACGCTGAGATTTCGGTGAAATGAACAGTTGTTCATGATGCGCATGGCTTCGAAATCAAACCTGAGCCAAATATTTCTTCCGCAGGAATAGCCGATATAGCGTCGGCATGACTAACAAGGCCAAGGGAATCTGCACGATCATGCCGCTGATGATGGCAATGGCCAGCGGTTGCTGCATGGCCGAGCCTTGCCCGATACCAAGTGCCAGGGGCAGCAGGGTTAAAATCGCAGCCAGGCTGGTCATGATGGTGGGGCGTAGGCGGCGCACCCCGGCTTCAATCAAACGATCACCCCACGGGCCGCTGCGGATGCGGCCGACTTCGAAGAAGTAGAACACGGCCACTTCGGTGACAATGCCGATGATCATCGTCAGCCCCATCAACGAGGTGATATTGAGCGTTTGGCCGGTCACCCACAGTCCGAAAAACACCCCGGCCACGGCCATGAGCGGGGCACTGATGATCGAGAGGCTGATGGCGAAGCGTTCGTATAAAAACAGCAAGGCCAGAAACACCAGCGCGGTGGCGGTGGCAAACACCAGCATCAGGCCATGAAAGGCGATTTGCTGCTGCTGATACAAACCAGAAAGCTCGTAATACACGCCTTGCGGCAGGATGCCCGGTTGTGCCAGGGCTTTTTTGACATCGGCAATGGTGCCGCCGAAGCCGCGTCCGCTGATCCGCGCCGAAACAGCCACCATCGGCTTTTGGTTATAGCGGGTGATTTGTGGCGTGCCGGTTATGGACACAAAATGCCCTACATCCCCCACGCGAACTGGTTGCCCCGCCGAATTCGTCAAATCCATGTTTTCGAGACTTTGCGGTGTGGCGCGTAGGTTCGTGGGCGTTATGACGCGCACACCGACGACTTGCTCGCCTTCGGCAAGACGGGTTGAGACGGTTCCGCCGAGCAGCGTGCCCATCTGCTGCACGATGGCGCCCGGCGTGATATCGGCCACAGCCGCTTTATTGCGATCGATGTGAAATTCGAGCGTATCACCGGCAATTACGAGGCCGTTTTGCACCTCTTTGATGCCGTTGATGCCACTGATGGCTTTCGCCACTTTGGGCGCGAGTGCTTGCAGTTCCTGTTGGCTTTGACCAAACAGGCGAATCACGACCGGTCGCGGGGAACCGGCCAGATCACCAATCAAATCGCCCATGGGTTGATTCATGTCTTGCACGGTGACGCCTGGCACCTTGTGCGCGATTTCCGTGGCAATGCGATCCATGACCTCGGCTTGATGATCAGGCGATTTGAGCTGAATGAACATATCGCCTTGATTGGCTTCGGTGAGCCCACCGCCGAGTTGCGCGCCGGTGCGACGAGTCAGCGTATCGACCTCGGGCATGGCGCGAATCAAGGCTTCGACCTGCATCAGCTCACGATTGGTTTCGGTTAGGGATTGGCCGGGTCGGGTTTGGTAGTCGAGCACAAAACCGCCTTCGTTCATTTCCGGCATAAAACCGGTGGGAATATGGCTGAGGCTCATCCAACCGATGGCAGCCAAACCGACGATCACCGGCAACAATAACAACGGTGTACGCAATAGGCGGAACAACAAGCGCCGATAAGTACGCGTCATCACGCCTTCCTGCGGCACTGTCTTATCAGTTGGTGGCTTGGGCTTGATGTTCAAACGATTGAGCAAAATCGGCACCACGAGCCAGGTGAACAAGAACGACAAGATCAGGCTGGACGCCATGGTCAGGGACAAGGCTTTGAAAAACGCGCCGGTCACGCCATCGAGAAAGGCCAGCGGCGCGAAAATAATAATGGTGGCTGTCGATGAACCGACCAGCGGGCGGGTAAATTCCGATAACGGATGCAATAAATGCGGGCGACGCCGGGTGTTTTTGGGATGCAGTAAGTACTCGATCATCACGATGATGTCGTCGATCACGAGCCCGACCGCCGCAGCCATGCCGCCCAAGGTCATGATATTGAAATCCAGCCCGAACAATTTGAGCAAAATCAGGGTACTGGCCAACACGGCGGGCACCACGAGCAAGGCCACCAGCGTGACGCGGCCATTTTTCAGAAATAAAAACAGAATCAAAATCGCGAACAGCACGCCGAGCACGATGGCATCACGCACAGATTTTGCTGAATCGACAATCAAGGTGCTCTGGTCGTACCATTTTTTCAGCACCACGCCGGGTGGAATCAATTTTGCGTTGTCCTGCAAACTTGCGCGCACCGCATGGGCAATCGCTACGGTGTTTCCGCCCAGTTGCTGCTTGATCATCACGAGTACCGCGGGTTTGCCATCGGCGGTGATGCGTTGGTAATTCGGCACGGTTGAATGCACGACGGTCGCGACATCCGCCACCCGAACGCTGCCCGCTGCGGTATGCCGAATCACCACCTGCCCGATCTCGGCCGCATCGCGCAGACGGCCATCGGTGAGCAACAGCTCCAACCGATTAGGCGTTTGCAGATGCCCAATCGCGTGCTGTCCCTGGCCACTGTTCAGCGCCGTGACAACTTCTTGCGTGGTGACATTCAATGCCTTTAATCGTTCAGGCTCCAGCAGCACATGGTATTCCGGCAGCGCACCGCCCTGAATCTGCACCTGCCGCACGCCCGGTATGCTGGATAAGAGCGGGGCGAGCGTGTATTGCGCCAAGGTGCGCAGTTCGGT
>NCKC01000071.1 GCA_002282715.1 Halothiobacillus sp. 15-55-196
ACCCGGCAAGGTTCCGAACGTGCCCGGTGCCTTTGGAGCCAAACCGCTGCCAAATCCGAAGGCGAGCCACAATACAGGATCGCGCCACACACGGCGGGCAAGATGAGGAATTGGCGGATTTTTCTGATGTGAACTCACGACCTAATCCAAATCTACCGGCCCAAAGTGATCGAACCCCTGCGCGTGTACCGGCATGTCATGTCCCTGTGCGTCCAGTACCCGCAGGCGCTTATCTTCGGTGATTCGCCCGATCACGGTGGCGGGCACATCCAGCGTTGCCCACTGATCGGGCGCAATGGTGAACAACAACTCGTAGTCATCACCCGCAGTCAAGGGCAGATGATGTTGTGAAGGGTCGGCGGCAAGCCATGCGCGGGCGGCGGGTGAAATTGGCAGGCGATCGGTCTCAACAACGGCACCCACATGACTGGCGCGCAAAATATGCCGCAAGTCCTGCAACAAGCCATCGGAGATATCGATAGCGGCATGGGCCACCTCGGCAAGCCGCCTGCCCTCCTCCACACGCGGCGTGGGGCGATTCAGGCGCATCTGCAAGAAATCGATGTCCTCCGGATTCAAGGAGGCAGGCATGGACTCGGGATGCTGAATCGAACGCAGACCCAGACCTGCATCGCCGAGTGCACCTGTCACGGCAATCAGGTCTCCGGGCTGTGCGCCCGAGCGCGTGAGCATTCGATCCGGTGGGGCGCTGCCCATGATCGTAACCGCCAAAGAACGAACCGGGCTCTTGACCGTATCCCCACCGACAAGACAGATACCGTGTTGCTCAGCCAAGGTATAAAAACCCTTCGCAAATGCCTCCAGCCAATCCGGCTCGATAGACGGCAAAGCCAACCCCAGCGTTACGCCCAAAGGCCGAGCACCCATCGCGGCGAGATCGGAAAGATTTACCGCCATGGCCTTGTAACCCACATCGAAGGCATCTGTCGATTCGGAGAAATGTCGTCCTTCAACAAGCAAATCGGTACTGACCAGCAAGTGCTCCCCTTCAGGCACCCGCAATGCGGCGCAATCGTCACCCACACCCAACACCACCGATGCATCCGCACACGGGCGGGAAAAGTAGCGCGCAATGAGTTCAAATTCATTCATGACAACAAGTCAGCTCCATCACGGCAAATTCAACCAACGCCGGGTATTTGCGTCGGTGTATTCGGCCACGGCAGAAAGCGTTTCACCCCGCACATCGGCCAGAGTTTGAGCGGTGTGCGTCACATAGATTGGCGTATTGGGCTTGCCGCGATGCGGCGCGGGCGCGAGATAAGGCGCATCGGTTTCGATCAGTATCCGGTCTTGCGGTACTTTCTTGGCCGTTTCCCGCAGATCGGCGGCCGATTTGTAGGTGAGAATGCCAGAAAAGGAAATATAAAACCCGAGATCCAGTGCCTTTTTTGCCGTATCCCAGTCTTCGACGAAACAGTGCATCACCCCGCCGCAATCACGGGCATTTTCCGATCGCAGCACGTCGATGGTGTCCTTGGCCGCCGCCCGCGTGTGGATGATGACCGGTTTTTTCAGTTCAAGCGCCGCCGCAATGTGGGCTCTGAAACGCTCATGCTGCCAACGTTCGGCCTCGCCGCTGCGAAAATAATCGAGACCGGTCTCGCCGATGGCCACGATCTGCCCGAAATAAGGACTCGCGCGCACATGCGCCACGATGGCCTCGGCTTCAAGGGCATAGTCGGGGTCTTCGGTGGGGTGGATGCCGAACGAAAGCGAGACTTGCGGACGATCCTCGCACGGATGCGCATAGGGTGCGACCAACTCGGCCATATCCGCCCAGCGGTCGGGATGAATCGCCACGCACAACAGGCGGCGGACACCGGCTTCGAACGCGGCCATCATGAATTGATCGAACGAATCGTCAAATGGCGTCAAATCGAGCTTGTCGAGGTGGCAATGGGAATCGAACAGGTTCATAAGGGCAGTGGCTCAAAAAACGGGAAAATCTGTGGTTCGCCGACGCAATCGCGGTGCAGCAACGAAACACGTTGCCCGACATGATAGGCCATCAGTTGACATCTGGGCATGTGCGCCCCCAAATCAACCTGAATGATCAACCTGAAATAACCCCGACGATCACCGTGACGAAGGCTCGGGCGTTCGCAAACGCAATACGCGGAACCGTTCGCCCATTTCGGTGGGCATGACCAGTTCCTTGAAGCCCTGGGCAATGCGCGCGCTGGCCGAACGATCCGTCACAGCCTGCATCTGCCGGGAAAAGCTATCCGGTACATCGGTGCCCAGCAGCCACGCCGCCTGGCTACGTTCACCATCGACGACAAATCCCGCTTCCCGTGCCAAACGGGCGAGCCGTTCAAAATCGACCCAGGTGGTGATGTCCTGCAAGCCGGGATAGACGAACGGATCGTCGTGCGCACGATGGCGGTAATGGCAACGCAGGGTGCCATCCACGCGATCCGGACGATAGACTTCGGCAGTATGTCCGCCATAATCGAAAAGATACAGAATGCTTGCCGCTTCCGGGTGGCCAAACAGCGTACGGATGGATGCCAACCATCGCGGTAAGTCGAGATTGATTTCCGCGGCGACCGGTTCAGGAGCAAGATCGTCCAGCGGCCATAGTCCGGCAAAATCAGCCAGAGCGGCACGCAACTCGGGGGAGGCTGTATCGACAACCCAGCCGAATCGCTCTCCAACCCAAACGACTTTTAGTTCCTCGAGCGTATCGAGCTGACCGGGACGCCAGCGAAATCGGCAGGCCGGCATGGCATCGACGACTTCATTGGCGATCACCATGCCTCCGGCCCAGATGTCCGCCAAGTCTTTTGCTTCCCTGTCTTCCACCCAGGCCAGACGCGACCACAGCTCGGGTTTGAGCTCATCCTTCAGGCGTGTTTGTTGCCGTTTGCGCAGTCCGGGGCTGATTTCCCAGATCAGATATTGATCGGGCAAGCAACCGCGTGTGTCACACGCACGGAGGAAATCCAAGGCCAGTTGGCCGGAACCCGCGCCCAGTTCACAGACCTGACGAACCGGGGAATCGCGCTGGATCTGTTGCCACTCGTACACGAGGCCTGCCGCGAAAAAAGGCGAACGCTCTGGCGCTGTGACAAAATCGCCACCGGCGCCGAATTGCACCTGGGCGCTGCCGTAATAGCCGTAATCGGGGTGATACAACACCTCGGCCATGTAATCCGAAAAGGATAACGGCCCATCGACCATCCTGCATCGCAGGTGATCGATCAATCTCATGCTCTTGATCTGGTCTTCGGTCGAAGGAATGGGCAGGGAGAAATCAGGCTCAGGCATCATCGCTTTGAATCGCGTCGGTAGATTTATTAAAGCTCAAATTCGACAACGGGACGACGGCGGAAAATCTCGACGCCAACGCCCCGCGTGTACGGCAAAGCCAATGGTTTGCTGACGGACAGTTGAATCACCTGAATTGGAAATGCCGCAAACAGGGCGTCGGCACACCGCTGTGCCAGTGTCTCGACCAGATTGAACTGACCTGATTGAGCCAGTGCCATCACAGTTTCACAAACACGCTGATAATCAACGGTAGTAGCGATGTCGTCGCTGCTTGCAGCTGCGTGGATGGGCTCCACGCCCAGTCGAAGGTCCACCCTTAGCGGCTGCACCTGCTCCCGTTCATGCGGGTAGATACCGATGATCGCATCGAATTCGAGTTGATCGATGACAATCCAGTCCCAATCATCCGCAGTCAATGATTTTGCGCTCATGCTATCCACACCTGATCAGAACTGGGAAAAGTCAAATTCAAGCCCTTTGCGTGGACTCTGAATAAAATCACCCTGCACCAGATCGACACCCATCGGCCAGAGCAACTGCAGTGTGGCCGGGTCTTCTACATTGGGCACGATCACGGAAACATCACGCGCGTTGGCTTCGTTCAGCAATTTGGTTACCGCAGTCTGATGAGCCGCTTCCTGACTGAAATTTTCCAGCAGGGCACGCGAAATCTTGATCTCTTTGGTTTTGAGGTGGTCGAGCAGGCGGTAGGAGTCGGCACCCTCCCCAAAACCGTCGATCAGCAAGCCGCAACCCAGTGGGGCGATGGTGTCGCGCAGGTTCTCGAGATGTTTGAGCAGATACCCCGCCGTATCGGCACGAACCTGGATAACCAGAAGCAGGTCGGGAAGACGAACACTGGCGAGTCGATTCATCAACCACTGCGCGAACTCTTCATCACGAAGCGATTGCTCACTGATGCGCAGATAAAGCTTGATGTTCTCACCGCGTTTCAATCCGGCATGGACTTCCTTGATTGCACTCAGAATGACCCAGCGGTCAATCGACTGCATGAGATCGCCGCGTTCTGCCTTGCCAAGAAATTCCATAGGTTTCAATGGATTGCCCTGCTCATCGATCATCCGCAGGAACACCTCGAACCGATTGAGATCGCGGTGCCCCTGTAACGAGACAATGGGCTGGAACGCCAAAAAGAAGCGGTTTTCCTTGAGCGCATCCTTGATTCGACGAGCCCATATCTCCTCTTGCTCTGCATCACTGGCCGTTTTGAGATCAGGCTTGTAGAACTCGGCCAGATTGACACCCTGCTCCGATGCCTTGTTGGTTGCCCGTTCAGCACGATCGACCAATTCCATGACATTTGCAGGCGCATTGATGTCCAGCAACGTGTAACCAATGGAAATATTGATGGTGACCGATGTCGTTCCCAGGGTGAAAATATAGTCCTTGGTGTAGCCCAACAGACTGTTCACGACCTGCTCGGCATGGGGCAAATCGGTTTTACCCAACAGAGCCAGGAATGAGTACGCCCCGTGACGCGCCACCAATCCTTTGCCGCCGACCAGCGCCTCCACTTCCTTGCCGTACTCGGTCAGCAGGCTATCCACGCCCGTGGTTCCAATCATTTTCTTCAGGGCTTCGCTGTTAGTGATGTCCAGCATCATCAACACACCCTGTTCATTTTCGCTCTGCTTGATCAGATCAATCCGCTCATGCAATTGATCGAAGAAGTAATTGCGGTTGTATAGACCCGTCAGCAAATCGCGTCGAGACAGGAATTCGAGTTGTTCCTCGATTTCGGCCGAATTCTGTTGCTTCGGGGCGACAAACAATTGCAGGCAGG
>NCKC01000146.1 GCA_002282715.1 Halothiobacillus sp. 15-55-196
TATTGCTCGGCTTTTTTACGCCTTATGCCATATATTTTCTACTGATTTTCGTCTCTGGCTGATTATTTTTTAAATCCAATCGTGATCTGTACCGAGCGTGCGTTAGCCACGGTAAAGGAACGTTTGATGGCCTGCCCGTCATGGGTTGCTTCGACCTGATATTTACCTACCGGTAACTGAACAAACATCTGCGGCCCGTCTGACGTCGCCTCAAGGATTAGCGCGCCCTTCGCGTCACTGATCCGCACCGGGACATCGGCGACGAATTCACCGCCCGGCACGACCGCAAAGGTCAAATGGGTATTGAATTCTCGCGCATGGGCCGCCAACCAAGCACGCTCTTCGACACCGAATCCGCCGGAAACAAAATGCACACCACCCTGAACCTGCGGCGTCAAAGCGCCCGATGCCACTTCAGCTGGCGTCAGGGACTTGATCGTGGGTTCTTCGGAGGCAGTCGGCCCCGCAGCCCAAACCATTGGGGCGCTGATCAAGGCACCGGCAATAACCTAAGCAGAAAGTTTCGAACCCGCATCATTAGCCTGCAAAAAAAGCAGCAGGAAAGATTCTGGACAGAATCAACAGGGCAGCAAGGGCAAATATTCCGGCCAGCAGGTCATCAACCATGATGCCCAATCCTCCGGATACGCGACGATCCAGCCAGCTGATCGGCCAGGGTTTGAGCACATCGAACACGCGGAAAGCCACAAACCCCCAAAGCAGGTTGAGCGGTGTAACCGGAATCAGGATGAACGGGATCAACACGCCGACAATTTCATCGAACACGATGCCGCCATGATCGTGCACACCGAGCTTTTCACTGGCCTTGCCGCAAAGAAACACACCGATGGGTGTAAGCAGAAGGACAGCGGCTGCCATCAGATATCCCGCTGGCACGGCCAGACTGGTGGCGAGCACGCCGATGAGCCATGCCAGGGCGATACCCGGCAAGGTTCCGAACGTGCCCGGTGCCTTTGGAGCCAAACCGCTGCCAAATCCGAAGGCGAGCCACAATACAGGATCGCGCCACACACGGCGGGC
>NCKC01000072.1 GCA_002282715.1 Halothiobacillus sp. 15-55-196
AAACCAATGACCGCCCAGATATATGTCCTAGAAATCACCCCGCGCCTGCCAGAGCGTATCAAGCGTCTGGATGATCTGGCCAATAACCTTTATTACAGTTGGACGCGGTCTATCCGGCATCTGTTCAGCCAGATTGACCCGGTGTGCTGGCAACAGACCGATGACAATCCGAGGCTGTTCCTGAAAAGGGTGTCGCAGGCAAAAATTGATGCCGCGATCGCTGACCCGGTATTTCTGGCCGATTATGACGACGCCTGTCGGCATTTCGATGACTACATGGCTCAGCCTATGCCTGAGTCAATCGCAAAGCGCCTCCAACCCAATGACCTGATCGCGTACTTCTGTGCGGAGTATGGCTTTCATGAATCACTGCCCATTTACTCCGGCGGACTGGGGATTCTGGCGGGCGATCACTGCAAGGCCGCATCAGATATCGGCATCCCGTTCGTGGCGGTCGGCTTGTTGTACCGACAGGGCTATTTCAAGCAGACCATCGATGCTCAAGGCAACCAGATAGCCACCTATCAGGACATTGATTTCACCACGTTACCCATCGCACCGGCCACCGACCCTAAAGGCAATGCCGTCACCATCCGTCTGGACTTTCCTGGCCGTGTTATCGAAGCCAAGGTCTGGCTTGCCATGATCGGGCGCATCCGTTTGTTCCTTTTGGATACGGATTTGCCCGGCAACTCGACTGATGACCGACAGATCACCTACCGGCTGTACGGCGGTGATCGACGAACACGCATCGAGCAGGAAATCGTGCTGGGCATCGGTGGCGTACGTGCACTGCGCGCTCTTGGACTGGCGCCGACGGCATGGCATATTAATGAAGGTCATGCCGCATTCCAGATTCTGGAGCGCCTGCGCGAGCATGTGTCATCGGGTGAAACCGAAACCGTTGCATTGGAAATGGTTGCCTCAACCACGGTGTTCACCACGCATACGCCCGTACCGGCAGGGCACGATGTATTCACCGATGTGTTGATGGCGGAATATTTCAGTGCATTCTGGCCACAAATCAAGCTCGATCAGGAATCGTTTCTCGCTCTGGGGCGAGAACCCGAAGGTTCCGGTTTCAACATGACCGCGCTGGCGCTGCGTGGGTCGCGCCAGCACAACGGGGTTTCTGCCATTCACGGGCGGGTTGCGGCGGAAATGAGCCGTGATTTCTGGCCAGAGGTTCCGGCCAACGAAAACCCCATCACCCATGTGACCAATGGGGTGCATGTCGATACCTTCCTGGCTCGGGAGTTTTCACAGTTATTCAGCAGCCTGCATCGGGATTGGCGTTGGAATTTACGCGAAAAAAACTACTGGGATTTTATCGACGACATCCCTGAAGACCGATTCTGGTCGGTGCGTTGTGCGCTCAAGGCCGAACTGATCCGGGAAATTCGTCAGCGTCTCACCCGACAGCTCTCGCAAGACGGCCTGAGCGACATTCGAACAGAACGCACCCTGCGCTATCTGGACCGTCCGGAGTCCGATGTTCTGCTTGTCGGTTTTGCGCGCCGCTTCGCCACGTACAAACGAGCGAATCTGCTTTTCCGCGACCGTACACGGCTGGCGAAACTGTTGGCGGACGAAGATCGCCCGATCGTGTTCGTTTTCGCGGGCAAGGCGCATCCAGCCGACGAACCGGGCAAGGCATTGATCCGGGAAATTTGGCAAATAGCCAATGAACCTGAATTTCAGGGGCGTATTTTGCTTCTGGAAGGCTATGACATGGCCTTGGCGCGCAAACTGGTGACCGGCTGCGATGTTTGGCTGAACAATCCGGAATACCCGCTTGAAGCCTCGGGCACCTCTGGGCAGAAAGCGGGTTTGAACGGCGTATTGAACCTGTCTGTGGCCGATGGCTGGTGGGGCGAGGGTTACCAAAAGCAAGGTCAAATCGCTAATGGCTGGTCCATCAAACCGTACAACCGCAGCTTCAACCATGACTATTGCGACACGGAAGAAGCCAGCGATTTGCTGACGCTATTGGAGAGTGATGTCAAACCGTTGTTTTATCAACGAGACCAGAACGGCCTGCCAAATGAGTGGATAAAATACGCCAAGATGGCCATCCGCACGATCCTGCCGCAATTCAACTCCGCCCGCATGGTTTGCGAATATCTGACCCAGCATTATCTGCCTGCATCAGTCTACGGGCGTCGATTGAGACAAAATAACGGCGCCGAAGCGCTCTCTCTGGAAGACTTCAAGCGCCGCGTTCTTGCCGCATGGCCCGGCGTGACGGGCATTTTGATTTCTGAAGTTCCGGCACAAATTCACAGCGGCGACACGCTCACATTGAACGTTGCCGTCACGCTCAATGGTTTGAATCCAGAGGACATTGCAGTCGAGTGCCTGTTCGGACAGGATACGCCGAGCGGAGACTGGGCAACCGTTGAGCGCTTCAGTACAACCGTTACCGCAACGACTACCGAACACGATGCCTCAGACGGGACACAGGCATACAGCTTCACCCTGAATATCCAGCTCGCCGGTTTACAAAAATTCAGATTCCGGATTGTCCCCAATCACAGTGCTCAACTCCACCCCTATGAATTGGGCTTGATGAAATGGATATAAGTACAAATACGGAGAATCTCTCGAACACAAGTTAAACCCTGCACCCCCACCCTCCTTTTTCATAGGAGGTAGATCAGTCCTTTTTTGAGCAAGTGCGCATACCCCTTTGTAAGAGGGTGAATGAGGGGGATTCAGGTGGACCGCAAAGATCAGAATAGGCATAAAAAAGCCCCGCACATTATCAACGTGCGGGGCGTTTTGTCTTTTCGGGCGATCTCCGGGCAATCCGGAGATCAAGAGGCCATTACATCATGCCGCCCATACCGCCCATGTCACCGCCCGGTGCGGCTGGCGCATCAGACTTCGGCAATTCGGCGATCATACACTCGGTGGTGATCATCAGACCGGCCACGGAAGCAGCGTTCTGCAATGCGGAACGGGTAACCTTGGTGGGATCCAGAATACCCATTTCGATCATATCACCAAACGTACCATTGGAAGCATCGTAACCGAAGTTACCTGAACCCGAACGAACCTGGTTCACAACAACAGAAGCCTCTTCGCCACAGTTGTGAACGATCTGGCGCAGCGGGTCCTCCATTGCACGCATGGCGATCGCGATACCGGTGTTCTGGTCAGTGTTGGCACCGGTCAGGCCGCGAATGGCTTCCAACGCTCGAATCAAGGCTACCCCACCACCGGGAACCACACCTTCTTCGACCGCAGCACGGGTCGCGTGCAGTGCATCATCCACGCGGTCTTTCTTCTCTTTCATTTCGACTTCGGTCGCCGCACCCACCTTAATTACAGCCACGCCACCCGCCAGCTTGGCGATACGCTCCTGGAGTTTTTCCTTGTCGTAATCGGAAGTCGTGGTCTCCATTTGCGCACGGATTTGGGTCACGCGACCATCGATATCCGCCTTGTCGCCCGCGCCACCGATGATGGTGGTGTTTTCTTTGCTGACCACGATGCGCTTGGCACGTCCCAAGTCATCCAGCGTGATTTTCTCGAGGTTCAGGCCCACTTCATCGGAGATCACCTGACCGCCGGTAAGAATCGCAAGATCCTGCAGCATGGCTTTACGACGATCGCCGAAGCCCGGCGCCTTGACCGCAGCCACTTTGACGATGCCGCGCATGGAGTTGATGACCAGAGTCGCCAATGCTTCGCCTTCGATGTCTTCGGCGACGATCAGCAAAGGCTTGCCCGCTTTGGCAGCGCCTTCGAGTGCTGGCAGCAGTTCACGGATATTGCTGATTTTCTTGTCGTGCAACAGGATGAACGGATCTTCCAGTTCTGCAGACATGGTTTTCTGGTTGTTGACGAAATACGGAGAAAGGTAACCGCGATCGAACTGCATCCCTTCAACCACATCCAACTCGTTCTCAAAGCCAGAACCTTCTTCAACGGTGATCACGCCGTCCTTGCCTACTTTATCCATCGCCTCGGCGATAATTTTGCCGATGCTCGCGTCCGCGTTAGCGGAAATGGTGGCGACCTGGGCAATTTCTTTGCTGTTGGTGCAGGGCTTGGAGATTTTCTTGAGCTCTTCGACCGCAGCAATCACAGCTTTGTCGATACCGCGCTTCAAATCCATCGGGTTCATGCCTGCGGCAACGGCTTTAACGCCTTCGCGTACAATCGCAGCAGCCAGAACGGTTGCGGTGGTGGTGCCGTCACCAGCGATATCATTGGTTTGTGAGGTCACTTCTTTGACCATCTGCGCGCCCATGTTCTCGAATTTGTCTTCGAGTTCGATCTCGCGCGCAACAGTCACACCGTCTTTGGTGACGTGCGGGGCACCGAAACTCTTTTCGATGACCACATTACGGCCTTTAGGCCCCAGGGTGACCTTGACGGCATCAGCCAAAACATTCACGCCGCGCAACATGCGGTCGCGAGCAGAACTGGAAAAACGAACTTCTTTAGCAGCCATGTGAGATTGCTCCTTATGTAGTTAGGTATTAGGTTTGCGATAAAGCGAAAATCAGCCTTCGATGACAGCGAGCAGATCGTCTTCGCCCATCATCAACAGTTCCTCGCCATCCACCTTGACCTTGGTGCCGGCATATTGATTGAACAGTACCTGGTCGCCTGTCTTGACGCCCATAGGACGAACTTCGCCTTTGTCGTTGCTCTTACCGGGACCTGCGGCAACGACTTCACCACGATTTGGCTTCTCAGCGGCGGAATCGGGCAGAACGATACCAGACGCCGTTTTGCGCTCTTCTTCCACGCGCTTGATCAAGACGCGGTCATGTAGGGGACGAATTTTCATTGAGATCACTCCGTATCAAGTTCAAGTCAAAAATTTGCGCATCCGTCGATCAAGACCAATGCGCGCCAGTAACGAGTGC
>NCKC01000008.1 GCA_002282715.1 Halothiobacillus sp. 15-55-196
GTTCCGAATCGGCGGGAATGGCGAGGCTGCGGGACAAGCGGGTACGATGATTCTGATTGGTGATCCGAAGCAATCGATCTACCGTTTTCGGGGCGCGGACATGTTCAGCTACCTTGCCGCCCGCGAGGCGACGCAAGGCCGGCATTACACGCTGGATGCCAATTATCGCTCCACGCCGGCACTGGTCGCAGCGGTGAATTATGTCTTCGAGCGCGCAGACCGCCAGCCATCGGGTGCCTTTGGACATAAAACGGATGAAGGCAATCCGCTGCCCTTCATTCGCGTCAGCGCGCGAGGAAAGGCTCGCCGTTTGCAACGGCGCAATGAAGCCGGTGAGTGGCAGCCGTGTCCCCCCCTGACGGGTTGGGCTTTGCCGCGCGATTCGTTGCTGGCGGCGGGGCATTTTGTTGAGCAAATGGCGGAGCATACCGCCGAAGCCATCACTTCGAGTCTCAATGCGGCGCAGTTAGGCGATTGTGCTTTTTTTGATGCCGAGGGCGCAATGACAGCCTTGCGCCCGCAGGATATTGCGATTCTGGTGTCCACGGGCGATCAGGCCGCGGTACTGCAACAGTCGCTCAATCGTCGCGGTATCAAGAGCGTGTATTTATCTGACCGGCATCGACTGTTCGCAACGGAGGAAGCAGCGGATTTTCACCTCTGGCTGTTGGCGATTGCCGAGCCGCAACGTCAGGATCGACTTCGTGCGGCCTTGGGCTCGTCGAGCTTCGCCCGGCATTGGGACGAACTCGATGCCGTCCGCAACGATGCCCGACTGGATCATGACACGTCGAGATTCATGGACTACCAGCGGATTGCACGGCATCAAGGTATTCTCGCCGCTGTTTATCAGCTCATGCATGATTATCACATTCCGGCCCGATTGTTGGCCGCGCCGCTGCCGGATCGTTCGGGCGAGCGGCGGCTGACAAACCTCTTGCATCTGGCCGATTGGGCGCAGAATGAACAGNCCCTTCTTGCCCTTGATTCGCCCCAAAGATGCGAATAAAAACAGCACGGCGACACCCTGGCGAACGAGCGCCGGGCGCGGTATGAATCTGGGTGAATTTCCCGCCGCCATCGCGGCGGAGCATGAGGCGCAGATGACCGAGAGCGTGCGGCTGATTTATGTCGCGCTCACCCGAGCCGAGTCTGCGTGTACGGTGGGGCTAGGGCCGGTCAAATTCGGCACGGGCAAGCAACCCAATCAGCATGATTCCGGCTTGGGGCATGTGTTGGGGCTGCAAGGCGGTGATGACTTTATTCCAAGTTTCGAGGCCGCATTGGCTGATCTCGACGCGCAGCCGGGCATAACCATCGAGCCGCCGCCATCGATTGCACACGCACGCTTCACAGCCCCCGCGGAGGGTACTTTGCCCCCTGCACGCACGGCCAAACGACGGGTGGATAGCCATTGGCGGATCAGTAGTTTCAGTGGTTTGATCCATGGATTACATAAATCCGAACTCTTAGTAGCGGAAACGGCCAGGCAAGAGCAATTGAGGGATGTGTTGTCAGAGATCGGCACGGTCGAGGAGCCGCTTGATCTGCCCCAGACCCACCGATTTGATCCGCAATCATTGTCCGCGCGCATCAGCCGCCTGCCGCGTGGCACCACGTTCGGGACGCTGCTGCACAGCCTGCTTGAGCGAGCGGGAGAGATAGGGTTTAGCCAGTCGGCGACCTTTGAGGCCTGCGTTGGCTTGGTTCAACAACTCGCGACGATGTTGACGCAAGAGCAGCAAAGCACGCTGGCCGAGTTGGTCCTGCGTATCTTGACGCTACCTCTAGCAACCACGCCATCTCGACGATTGGCGGACGTGTCGCGCTACCAGATCGAGCAGGAGTTCTGGTTGCCTGTGGCACAAACCCAAACAAATACTATCGATGCGTTGCTGTGCGCGCATGTACACCCCGGACAGATACGACCGATGCTTACCGCCCAATATCTTGAAGGGCAGATCAAGGGATTTATGGATCTGGTATTCGAGGTCGATGGCCGGTTCTACATTCTGGATTACAAATCGAACTGGCTGGGTGATGCGCCGGAAGACTATGCGCCTCGGCGTCTGGTCGAGGCCATGCTGGCCGCCCGCTACGACCTGCAGATGGTGTTGTATCTTACCGCCCTGCATCGGCACTTGCAGGATCGGTTGCCGAATTACGACCCGGCTGTTCATCTCGGCGGTGCGCTGTATCTGTTCGTCCGCGGCATCGACAGCCAGGGGCAAGGCGTGTATTTCGCACCGGCGAATCCGGCCTTGATCGCGGCGATGGATGCGCTGCTAATGGATGAAGTTTCCCCGGATGGCGGTCATCCGGTTCGTACGGAGGCATTGGTATGAGCCACCCTTCTGCGAAGCAGATGGCGTTCGATCTGGATCAGCCATCGGGTGCGACACCGATCAATCTGACATCAGCCGAACTGCTCGGCATTCTGGATGAGTGGGTTGCTGCCGGATGGTTGCGGTCGATCGATCGTGCCGTGGCTGGGTTGGTTCTGAATCACGCGCCAAAGATTCCGGCCTTGGCACTGCTGGCATTGGTTCTGGCGAGCCATCAGGCCGGGCAGGGGCATGTCTGCCTTGATCTGAACGCATGTCTGATTGATGCCGAATCCGTGCTCAGGATCCCGTCAAGCGACGGGCGCGGCAATGATGGTCAGGCAGCGCCTCGAATGACCCCTGCGAATCTGTTGCAGGGGGTGGATCTGGCCGATTGGCAGGCGGCATTGGATGCCTGCCCCGGGGTGATTCAGCAGAGCCCCGATTTATCAATATCCGATTCACCCGGGCTCGGGACACTGGCACCCGAGCAGTCGAACCCGCCCTTCATTCGCGAGGGCGCGCAGCTTTATCTTCGACGCTACTGGCAACAGGAGCAGGGCATTGTCGCCGCTCTGCAATCGCGGCTCACACCGCATGATTTGCCTGCAGAGCCGATCCGACAAATCCTCGATGCCTTGTTCCCGTCTTCCGTCGCTCGGCCGGATTGGCAGAAAATTGCCTGTGCGGTCGCGATCCGTCAGCGTTTTGCCCTGATTACCGGCGGCCCGGGCACGGGGAAAACGACCACGGTAGTGAAGTTTTTGATGCTCGTGCAAATGCGGGCGCTGGCGGCGGGTTTGCCCCCACGCCGAATCCGGTTGTGCGCACCAACGGGCAAAGCTGCCGCGCGGTTGCGTCAATCCATGCTGGGGCAGATCGATGAATTACTTGCACCATTTGATGCGGCATTTCCCGATCTGCGCAAGGCGCTGCCGGATAACGTCGAAACGGTGCATCGTTTGATCGGGGTACGCCCGAATCAGATCCATCCGGTTTATCGGCCAGAAAATCCCTTGCCCGCCGATCTGGTGGTGGTCGACGAGGCTTCAATGATCGGCATTGAGTTGATGGCAAAGCTGCTTGCTGCGCTGGATGAAACGACCCAGCTTGTTCTACTTGGTGATCAGGATCAACTGGCTTCGGTCGAACCGGGTGCGGTGTTGGGTGAGCTGGCTTCGGTGATTGCGCCGGATGCCTACACGCCACAAACACGGGATTGGTTGGCCGCTACCACGGGGCAGACGTTGCCCGATTCCGAAACCAGCAGGACGATGGTTACCGATACCGCATTGGCACAGGCTGCCGTGCAACTTCACCACAGTTATCGTTTCGATTCGGCGAGCGATATCGGCGCACTGGCGCGCTGCGTGAACGCGGGAGACGCCGACGGCGCACTGACCCTGTTACGCGCCAATCCAGAACAAGCATCCGTGCGGTTGATTGCCGACAACGTCGGGCACCAGCCATTGCGCCGGATTGTTCAAGAATCCTTGGCGTCCTGGTTGGCAGCGTTGAATGAACCCATGTCGGCAGAGAATCAGGACGCGCGTGCCTTGGCCATCTTTGCAGCACACAACAAAGCACAGGTGTTGTGCGCCTTGCGGCACGGCTCATATGGCGTGACAGGGCTCAACCGCTGGATCGAAGACATGTTGCGGCGTTCGGGCGCGTTGGCGGTAACGGGCGAGTGGTATATCGGCCGTCCGATCATGGTGACGCGCAATGATCCCGCGCTGCGTCTGGCCAATGGCGAAATCGGAATCACCTTGCCCTATGTCGATCCCGAGTCGCCTCAAAGCCCGCCATCGCTTCGGGTGGCCTTCCTCAATGAAATTACGGCAGAAGGCGAGTCGCCGCTTCGCTGGATTGCGCCGGGACGCTTGACCGCCTGCGAGACCGCCTTCGCGTTGACCGTGCATAAAGCCCAGGGCTCGGAATTCGATCACAGTGTGCTGGTGTTGCCCGCCAAGCCCAATCCTGTGCTGACCCGTGAGCTGATCTACACCGCGATTACCCGAGCCCGTCAGCGTTTCACCTTGGTGACCGCGCCAACGGATACGGCGTTCACCGTGCTGAAACAAGGTATTACCCGTCGAGTGCAGCGGTCAGGGCAGCTGGGTGCGAAACTGGTACGTGCGGGTGTTTGAATAAGTTATTGATTATTAAATGATCTCTTATTCCAAGGCATCAAGTTCACCCTTTTTACAAAGGTTGAGGCGTGTTAAATCCCCCTCATTCCCCCTTTTACAAAGGGGGAGGCCGCCCAATCACAAAGGACCACCTCAACCCCCTTTTTCAAATGGGGGAAGCCTCACCCTTTCCCTAGATGGGAGACGGGCAGGGGTGAGGTGTAAAGCTGATCCAGCTACGCCTAATCCCGGTCTTGTGATCTGAACGCTACTGTTCAACCTTTCGGTTTGGGCAAATGAACGACCCGACTACCAATGACGCGATCGATCAGGCTGCGTTTTTCACGATCGGCTTGCGCCAGCCAGAAGGGAATTCCCAGTAGCAGAACACTCAACCCGCCGCCGAGAAAACGAAGGAAGGCCGTGCGTAAACACGGTGCGGGGATGACGACCCGAATATGCCAGACCTTCATGCCCGGTGTCTGGCCGCCGATACACCAGAACAGGCAAAAATACGCCCCGACCCAGACCAGCAGATATATCTGATAGGCCCAGGCGAGCGGGCCGGATTGCGGCATGGCCTGCCCACCGTTTAGCGGCAACAGGATCAGCGTTGCCAACATCAACACAGCAAAAACGAACAGGCTGTCGTAGAACAGGGCGGCCATGCGTCGCCATAGGCTAGCTGGCGCGTTCATTTGGCTACCAGTTGTTTGATGAGCTGGTGGATAACTTGGTTGCGGGCAGTCAGATCATCCCAAGCCGGCTCGTTCTCCGCCCGTGTCACCTTGATCGTATCGGCTGTGAGTCGGTAGCGATTCGGTTCGGTCTGGATCAATTTGACCAGTTTGACCGGATCGATGGCGGCCTTTTCACTGAACACGAGGCGCGCGCCGCCGCTGGCGCATTCGATTTTCTTGATGCCGATGCCGCGAGCGAGCAGACGCAGCCGATGGGTTTCGATCAGCGTTTGCGTGGCATCCGGCAGCAGGCCGAAGCGGTCGATCAGCTCGACTTTCATGCGGTCGATCTCGGTTTGATCGGCGCAGTTCGCCAGGCGCTTGTACAGAATCAGGCGCGTGTGGACATCGGCGACGAAATCGGCGGGAATGAGCGCGGGCAGGCCGAGATCGACTTCGCTGGTCTGACGTTCCAGCGGACCGGCCAGGTCCGGTTGTTTGCCGGATTTGAGGGCCTTGACGGCACGATCGAGCAGATCCATGTACAGCGTGTAGCCGACTTCATGCATCTGGCCGGATTGACCATCGCCCAGCAGCTCACCCGCACCGCGAATTTCCAGATCGTGTGTGGCCAGCGTGAAGCCAACGCCCAGTTCTTCGAGTGCGGCCAATGCATCCAGTCGTTTGACGGCATCGGGGGTCATTTGCGCCGGTTCCGGCGTGATGAGATAGGCGTAGGCACGGTGGTGCGACCGGCCGACCCGCCCGCGCAATTGGTGCAGCTGGGCGAGGCCGAATTTATCGGCACGATTGATCAAAATGGTGTTGGCGGTCGGGACGTCGATCCCCGATTCGATGATGGTGGTCGAAAGCAGGACATTGAAACGCTGATGATAAAAGTCAGCCATGATCTGCTCCAGCCCGCGCTCGGAAAGCTGGCCGTGGGCGACCGCAATGCGGGCTTCGGGAATCAGATCGGCCAGCTGCTTGGCCATCCGCTCGATGGTGCGCACCTCGTTATGCAGAAAATAAACCTGACCGCCGCGTTTGAGTTCGCGCTGTACCGCCTCGCGGATCTGGGCGTCATCCCAGCGCAGGATCAGGGTTTTGACCGACAGTCGTTCACGCGGCGGCGTGGCGATGATCGACAGATCCCGAATGCCGGAGAGCGCCATGTTCAGGGTGCGTGGAATCGGCGTGGCCGTGAGCGTAAGCAGATCGACCTCGGCGCGCAGGCGCTTGAGCTGTTCCTTGTGGCGCACGCCGAAGCGCTGTTCCTCATCGATGATGACCAGACCCAGTTCCTTGAAATCCAGATGGTCACTGAGCAACTTGTGTGTGCCGATGACGATGTCGACCTGACCGGATGCCACGTCGGCCAGCACCTCTGTGGTTTGTTTGGCGTTGCTCATGCGGGACAAGCCTTCGATCCGCACCGGCCAGCCGGCGAAACGGTCGCGGAAATTACGCAGATGCTGTTCGGCCAGCAGCGTGGTCGGCACCAGTACGGCGACCTGTTTGCCATTCATCACGGCCACGAAGGCCGCCCGCATCGCGACTTCCGTCTTGCCGAAACCGACATCGCCACAAACCACGCGATCCATCGGTTGTGCCCGCGCCATATCGGCCAGCACGCTATCGATGGCCAATTGCTGATCGGGCGTGGTTTCAAAGGCGAAATAGTTGGCGAATCGGGCGTACTCTTCCTCGGGCGTGGGCAGCGCCTGCCCGCGTTTGGCGGCGCGTCGGGCATGAATGTCCAGAAGTTCGGCGGCCACATCGCGCACCTGCTCGGCGGCACGTTTGCGGGCTTTTTCCCACTGGCCGCTGCCGAGCCGGTGCAGCGGCGCGGTTTCTTCGCTGCCGCCGGTGTAGCGCGAAATCAGCTCCAGCGAGGAAACAGGTACGTAGAGCTTGTCGTCACCGGCGTAGTACACGATCAGGAACTCCTGCGTGAGCCCGTTCATTTCCAGCGTGACCAGGCCGCCAAACCGCCCGACGCCATGGGTTTCATGCACGACGGGTGCGCCTTCGGCCAGTTCGTTGAGGTTGTTGATCAGCGCGTCGGCATCGCGGGTGCGCGCGCTGGATTTGCGACGCTGGGCCACGCGCTCGGCAAACAGATCGGTTTCGGTTACCAGCGCAACGGTGGCATCGGGCAGATGGATGATGGCGCCGTGTTCGATGGGTGAAACCAGCAGGCCAAGGCGTGCCTCGCTGCCCAGCCAATCGTCGAACCGTTCGAAGACAGGCGTGGGGTGACCGGCCTTTTGCAACTGTTCGGCCAATGCCTCACGTCGTCCCGGGCTTTCTGCCGTGACCAGAATCCGTCCGGCAAACGTTTCGGCAAATGCAGTCAGGCCCAGCAGTTCAGTTTCACCGCGTTGGGCCAGGCCGGTTGTCGGATCGTTCAGTGGCGGCAGCGGTTGATGCGGCAGGACGATGGCCTGCGGCATGGCCGGGTCTGTTGCATCAAGCGTGATCAGTCGTGGCCAGCTTTTTATCTGCTGCTGGTATTGCTCGGCGGTTTGATAAAGCTCGTCCGGTCGCAGGATCGGGTGACTGACATCCCCGGCGCGTTGGGTAAACCGAGCGATGGTATCTTCAATGAAATCGCCGAGTGCCTGATCGATACCGGGCAGCGTGAAGAGCAGGGCGTCTTTGGGCAGGTATTCGAACAGGGTGGCCGTGTGTTCAAAAAACAAGGGCAGATAGGTTTCGATGCCCGCCGGAATCAGCCCATCGCTGATCTGTTTGTAAATGGGGCTGCGGGTCGGGTCGCCTTCGAAGCGATTACGCCAGTTCCGGCGGAACATGGCAATGCCTTCCTCGTTGAGCGGAAATTCGCGCGCGGGCAGCAGCGTGATTTCCTCGACCGGCTCGGTCGAGCGCTGGGTCTGGGGGTCGAACAGCCGCAGGGTTTCGATTTCGTCGTCGAACAGATCGATCCGCACCGGCTGGCTCATGCCCATCGGGAACACGTCGATCAGGCCGCCGCGCAAGGCAAATTCGCCGGGTTGTGCCACTTGGCTGACGGCCAGATAGCCCGCATCGGTGAGTTGCTGGCGATAGGCTTCACGATCGAGGGTGTCGCCTGCCTTGAGCAAAAAACCGTGGCCGGTCACGAAGGAAGGTGGTGCCAGGCGCTGCAACACGGTTGGCGCTGCGATCAGGGTGATGCCGTTTTGCGTACGCGGCAGATGCCAGAGCCGGGCGAGCCGGTCGGAGATCAGGTCCTGATGCGGCGAGAATCGATCATAGGGCAATACTTCCCAGTCGGGAAAAATATCCGCTGGGCAGTCGAACACGGCCAGTGCCTCGGCCAGGTCGTTGGCTTGGCGGGTATTGGCTGTAATCACCAGCATCGGGTGCGGCACCCGTTTGGAAAAATCTGCCAGGGTAAACGCTGTGCCAATAAAGCTGGCACTGCGCAGAAACAGAGGATCGTTCGCGGATTTGGGTACGGAAAGTCGGATGGGTTTGGTGGGCGCCATGATCATGGTTCGATTGGATAAACGAACGCGATTGTGGCGCATTTGGCACGGATGCGCATCCGCTGCCGTTGATTTATGTCGGTATCAGGCGCGAACGTCGAGCAGGGAGCCCAGCGAATTGGTGGTAACACCATTTGAAGTCGGATTCTTTACCGCGGCTGCGACTTGTTCCGGGCTGCTGACGCGGTTAGGCGTTTGCGGTTCCACCGGCATGTTGCGTGTCTGGGCCGAACTGAAGTTCGGATTTCGGTTTGCGGTGAGGTCAAGCGCGCCGTCGGCCACGGGCGTATTGGTATAACTGGCGTTTAAGTTGATCATGGCTAACTCCTTGATCGTGCATTCTTGTTTTCATGATACGACGATTTCATCCATTGTGCATCTTCCGGTTTTTATTCCCGGCCGGTAAGCAGGAAGTGTTCGGCGCTATCAAGCTCTTCGGGCGCACCGTACAGTGTGAGCGTGTCGCCTTCTTGCAGCACGGTGTCGCTTTGCGGTGATTCCCCGCGAATACCGGAACGGTTGATGGCATCGACCACGATGGTCTTGTTGCTGGGCAGACTGCATTCAAGCGTGCGTCCAATGGCATAACTGCCCTCAACCAAGGTGATGTTGCGCAGGGTGCGCGGCGCGAGCGGGATGAAATCGTTGCTGTCACGGGCCCGATTACCCGCATAGGTATGCCGTAAGGGAGCGTAATTTTCCCGTCGGATTTCCTGAATCTGCCGGATAACCTTGGATACCGGCACATTCAACGCGCGCAAGACATTACCGGAGAGCACGAGGCTCATTTCATAAATACTGGCAACCACATCGGTGGCGCCTGCCTCGTACAGAGGATCGATCTGTTCATCCGTCCGTGCGCGCACCATGATCGGAATGTTTTCGGAAAGGCTGCGGGCAACCTCGGTTGTCTTGATGGCGGCACTGTCGTCCAAATGGGAAATGACCAGTGCCCGTGCCCGGCTCAGCCCCGCGGCCTCGAGAATATCGGCGTGGGTCGAATTGCCGAAGTGAACCGGCAGACCGGCCTGCAAGGCCTGTTGCACGATATCCGGATCGATTTCGATGGCCGCATATTCGAAGCCTTCGCTTTGCAGCAGGCGGGCGACATTCTGGCCCACTCGACCAAAGCCGCAAATCACGACATGACCCTTCAGCTCATTGGTGAATTGCGAGATTGATTCTGCCTGGCTTTTACGGTTTTTCTGATAGCTTGGAACGATGTGCTTGGCTATCTTGCCATTTAACTTGATGAGGATGGGGGTCAACACCATCGAAAAAATCACCACGGCCAGAACGATCTGCCGTTGGTAATCGGTCATGATTTCCGGTGCGGTGATGGCGAGCATAGCAAAACCGAACTCCCCGCCTTGCGCCAGCACGAGGCCGGTACGCAGGGCAACACCCGGCTCCTCTCCCATGGCTCGGCCGATCACGAAGATGATGCTGGTTTTGACAACGACCAGAAGGGCCAGCAACAGCAACACCCAGACGAACACATCCGGCAGCTCGCGCACATTCAGCATCATGCCGATGGTGATGAAAAACAGGCCGAGCAGTACGTCACGGAAGGGTCGCACATCCGATTCGATTTGATGTTTGTATTGCGTTTCGGATAGCGCGATGCCGGCCAGAAACGCACCGAGTTCGTAGGAGAGTCCGGCCTGATTGGTCAACCAGCCGGCACCCAACACAACCAGCAGCACGGCAATGGTAAAAAGTTCCGCCGAGCGCGCGCGCGCGATTTCCCGAAACAGTGGCCGCAGAATCCAGCGCCCACCGAAGAACAGGGCGGCAGCGGCGATGATGCCGGCCGCAATGGTAAGGGCAATCTTCAGGCTCAGTTGCACGGTCGTCGCTTCACCGGTTTGCACACCCAGAACAGGGATGATGATCAGGAAGGGAATGACGGCCAGATCCTGAAACAGCAGCACCCCGACCGCATTGTTGCCGTGACGGCTGTTGAGCTCCAGCTGTTCACCCAATTGCTTGATGACGATGGCGGTGGAAGAAACCGTCAGCACTCCGGCCAGGACGAAAGCGGCAGCAGGAGAAAACCCCATCAGCCAGGCTGCGACTCCGGTCACAACCGCCGTGGCGATCACCTGGGCGCCGCCCATGCCCATGACCGCGCGGCGCATTGCGATCAGGCGCGGCAGCGAGAATTCCAGCCCAAGCATGAAAAGCAGGAATACCACACCAAATTCGGCGATCAGGTGAATATCTTTGACATCGCCGATCCAGCCCAGGCTGTAAGGGCCAGCGACAACGCCTACAAAGAGATATCCCAGGATTGCGGGCAGGCGCAAACGACGCAGCCCGACCACGGCGACGACCGAAATGATCAATAAAATGAGTAAGGAGGCCATCGTGTCGTGTTGCATCGTCATGTGCGTGTCATTTGTTCGGAGTTCATGCGTGTGAGCCTTGATCATCGCGGCTGACGCCAGTTTGGTCAAATGTCATCTTGCGGCGCCATACTCCGGTTCAGACGTTGGATAAAAAGGCTTCGCGACCATTCTTCCGCACCCAGGCTGAGCAGGTGTGTGGTTGTGAATTGGCAATCGAGAAAGTCGACCTCGCCCCAACACTGATCGATAAGGATCGCCGCCAGGGCGAGTTTGGATGCATTCGGAACCCGGCTGAACATGGACTCACCGAACGCAGCGCGGCCGAATTTCGCACCGAACAGGCCGCCGACCAGTTGCGTGCCATCCCATATCTCGATGGAATACCCGTGTCCGGCCTGATGCAATTCGATGAACACCTTGAACATGTCCGGCACGATCCATGTGCCGTCCTGATTTGATCGCGGGGCGGCACAGCCAGCGACCACGTCCGCAAAGGCTTTATTCACCGTAATTCGGTAACGTTGCTGGCGGCGCCATTTGGCGAGTGATCGGGAAAGATGAAAGCCGGTGGGTGTCAGTACCGTACGCGGATCAGGTGACCACCAAAGCACGGGATCGCCTGCGCCAAACCAGGGGAAAATGCCACGTTTGTAGGCACAGACCATGCGCGACAAGGTTAAATCGCCACCTACCGCCAGTAATCCATTGGGTTCCGTGAGTGCCCGGTGTACCGGTGGAAAGTCGTCGGGATCAGCATGTTCACCTTCGCTCAGAAAAGGCAGAATCATGGTTTTAATTAAAGCCCGTTAACGCCGGTTGGTTCCCGGGGTGGCTTTGGGTAACGTCAAACGCGCACCATCCGGATCGGGGCGGTAAAACACGGCGATGTGTCCTACGGATTGCACCAGCTCAGAACCGGTCGTCGTGGCGATCTGCTGCATCATATCTTTCTTGTCGTCCCGATCCTGACCGGGAATACGCACTTTAATGAGTTCGTGCGTGCTCAGCGCGAGCTCGATTTCAGCCATGACGGCATCTGTCAGCCCGTGTTGACCAAGAAGTACGACAGGGTTGAGGTGGTGGGCCTGTGCGCGCAGAAACTGTTTTTGCTTATTTGTGAGAGCCATGCTGATCTTGCTGGTGAAAAATGGGAGCGGTATCGGTGTACCGAGGATTTATAAAACCAAAGTGAAGCAGTCAAAGGGAAAAAGTGTGTGAAATCACACATTGTGACTGGTGCCCGATAGGGGCATATTAACGGTTTAATCATTTTTTAACCAATCGATTCCCGGCGTGGTGGAAGCACGGTTGCAGTGATGGAGCAATTTTTTTCTGAAAGGTGTATTTCATGTCGCATGTTCGTTATGAATGTCGATTCCTGCATGTGTCGCTGACGTTGGTACGTTTTCTGGCGGTGCTGGCCTTGGGCGCGTTTGTCTCTTTCGGAATTTCGGCTTGTGGCGACCAGAATCAGCGTGGCTCGATCAATGAGCGTGCAGTCGATATCCAGCGGCTGTCCGCTTTCGAGTCGAAAGATTTGCTGGTGATGCGTTCGCTCAAATCGCCCCTCAGTGTCCCGTCTGCCGAATTCATGACGGTAAACGGGCTGGTCAGCACGCCGGAATTATTCAAGGGTCATTGGACGCTGTTCTACATCGGTTATACCTTTTGTCCCGATGTGTGCCCGACCGAGTTGACCGCTTTGGCGGGGTTGTTGCCGAGGTTGCAGCAGTCATTGCCCGGTGTGAAATGGCAGGTTGTGTTCCTGTCCGTGGATCCCGAGCGGGATACACCCAAGCGGATCAATGAGTACGTTCATTATTTCGATAAGCAGTTCATGGGGATCTCGGGGACGCGGTCGATGATCGATAAAGTCACCAAACCGATGAAGGCGGGGTACCGAATCTCGGCGCATACGCCCGGTGATACGAGTTATGAAATTGATCACGATACCGCGTATCGTTTGATTTCCCCTGATGGCAAGATGGTCGCCATTTTGCCATCACCGCATGATCCGGCGGCGATGGATCAGGCCTTGGTTCGATTTTTCAAAGAGGTGGTGCAATGAAGCAAGTGTTAGTGGGTTCACTGTTTATGGCTATAAGTGGCGGTGCGTTTGCGGCGCCCGTGATTTCCGATGCCTGGATTCCAGAGCAGCCTCCCGGAGCAATGGCGAGCGCGGTTTTTCTCAACATGGTTAACCAGACAGATAAGCCGGAGGTATTGGTCAAAGCCGAAGCGCCGGGCTTCAAACTCGTCCAGATGCACAAGTCGATCGAAGTCAATGGCATGCATAAAATGATCGAGCAGAAAGAGATCGTTGTGCCCGCCCACGGCGAAACGAGATTGGCTCCCGGTGGTTATCACATCATGTTGATCCAGCCGGAGAAACGTTTGCAGGCGGGTGACTCATTGCCGGTGACGCTCACGTTCGCCGACGGCTCGCATGAAACAGTCAGCGTGCCCGTGAAAAAACGGACCGCGATGTCCGGTATGATGAAGCACTGATCAACCTGAAGCAGATAGCCAACGCGATGTAAAACCGGCTTTCGGCAGTCGGTTTTTTATGTATTCGGGTTTGGTGAATGCCCCACTTCGGGCGATAATGATCGATTATTCGACGATCAGGTGAGCCTATGGCCCGGTCAAACAGCAGTCAGCGTTGGCTGGCTGAACACTTTCGTGACGAATTTGTGTTGCGCGCTCGGCGCGAAGGTTATCGCTCGCGGGCAGTATACAAACTCAAGGAACTCAATGAGCGGGACCGATTTCTGAAACCAGGCCAACGGGTGGTCGATCTGGGCGCTGCGCCCGGTGGGTGGACGCAATACGCCGCACAGGTTGTCGGTGAACGGGGGCATGTTTTTGCGCTCGACCTCTTGCCTATGGATCATTTTGCCCATACAACAGTCATTCAGGGTGATTTCTCTTCTGAAGAAGTGTTGGCGTGTCTTACAGCGTTGCTCGGTGAAGCGCCGGTCGATCTTGTCATTTCAGACATGGCACCGAACATGAGTGGTGTGGAAACGGTGGACATTCCTCGTGCCATGTATCTGGCGGAACTCGCACTGGATTTTTGTCATCACATGCTCAAACCTGAGGGGGCCTTTGTGACTAAAGTCTTCCAGGGCGAAGGCTTTGATGCGCTCATGCAGGATGCCCGGAGCGCCTTCAAGAGTGTCGTGGTGCGCAAGCCCAAAGCGTCGCGTCCGCGCTCGCGTGAAGTGTATTTGGTGGCGCGCGGCAAGCGCGTGGTATAAGGTTAGGGCTATAAATTTTATTTGCCGGGGTATGGCTTCCCGTCAATGTGATGCAGAGGTGGCGTGTTGAACGATTTAACGAAAAATATTCTCGTCTGGGTGGTGATTGCGGTTGTCCTGATGACCGTGTTCAACAGCTTCAGCTCACGCTCGACGGCAGCTCAACCGATGAGCTACTCGCAGTTTTTGAGCGATGTGAAGGGTGGAAGCATCGATTCGGTGATCATTGAAGGCAGGACCATTACCGGCAAAACCAGCTCGGGCGCCACGTTCCAGACTTACAGTCCGGAAACCGATAATCGAGCGATGATTGGTGACCTGTTGAGCAACAACGTCAAAATCGATGCCGTGCCGCCAGAACGTCCGTCCCTGCTGATGACGATTTTCATTCAGTGGTTCCCGTTTCTGCTGCTGATCGGCATCTGGATCTTCTTCATGCGCCAGATGCAGGGCGGCGGCGGCCGGGGTGCCATGAGTTTTGGTAAGTCCAAGGCACGTCTGCTCGGCGAGGATCAGGTCAAGGTCACCTTCAACGACGTCGCCGGTGCCGATGAAGCCAAGCAGGATGTGGTGGAATTGGTCGATTTCCTGCGTGATCCGGGCAAGTTCCAGCGTCTGGGTGGGCGGGTGCCGCGTGGCGTGCTGATGGTCGGTCCGCCGGGCACGGGTAAAACCCTGCTTGCGCGCGCGGTGGCGGGTGAGGCCAAAGTGCCGTTCTTCACGATCTCAGGCTCCGATTTTGTCGAAATGTTCGTCGGTGTCGGTGCATCGCGCGTTCGTGACATGTTCGAACAGGCCAAGAAACAGGCCCCCTGCATCATCTTCATCGACGAGATCGATGCGGTGGGGCGTCATCGTGGCTCCGGTATGGGCGGCGGTCACGATGAGCGTGAGCAGACCTTGAACCAGTTGCTGGTCGAAATGGATGGTTTTGAAGGCAATGAAGGCGTGATCATCATTGCGGCGACGAACCGCCCAGACGTGCTCGACAAGGCTTTGCTCCGTCCGGGCCGTTTCGACCGCCAGGTCGTGGTTGGCCTGCCCGATGTGCGGGGGCGTGAACAGATTCTCAAGGTTCATCTGCGTAAGGTGCCGGCCGCTGCCGATGTCGCGCCCAACCTGATTGCACGGGGCACGCCGGGTTTCTCCGGGGCCGATCTGGCCAACCTGATAAACGAGGCAGCCTTGTACGCCGCCCGTGCGAACAAATCAGAAGTGACCATGGCGGATCTGGAACGCGCCAAGGACAAGATCATCATGGGTGCCGAGCGCAAATCGATGGTGATGAGCGAGGCCGAGAAGAAACTCACCGCCTATCACGAAGCAGGCCATGCAATTGTCGGCCGTCTGGTGCCAGAACATGATCCGGTCTATAAGGTGTCGATCATCCCGCGCGGTCGAGCCTTGGGTGTCACCATGTTCCTGCCGGATGAAGATCGTTACAGTTACTCCAAGCGCAAGCTCGAATCCAATATTTCCAGCCTCTTTGGTGGACGTATTGCCGAGGAGCTGATTTTCGGCGCGGAAGCCGTAACGACCGGTGCTTCCAATGACATCGAGCGTGCGACCGAAATTGCCCGCAACATGGTTACCAAGTGGGGTATGTCGGACAAACTCGGTACACTCGCCTATTCAGAGGAAGACGGCGATCCCATGTTTGGCCGGGCCGTACCGGGCAGTACCATCTCTGACAATACCGCCAGTGTGATCGACCAAGAGGTACGCCTTATCATCGACCGCAATTACCAGCGTTGCCATCAGTTGTTGACCGATAACATCGACATTCTGCACGCCATGGCCGATGCCCTGATGAAGTACGAAACAATCGATGTGGCCCAGATTGATGACTTGATGGCCCGCCGACCGGTTCGTGAACCTGCCGGTTGGGGTACCGGCTCTGATACGGGCAGCAAGACGCCACCGGCAAGCGGAGAAACTGTGTCTGAGGCCAAGCCTGAAGAACCCACTCCCCCGGCGGATAAACCTGCACCCCCGGCGGATGCTGTTGGTGGCCCGGCAAACCAGCACTGATTTGCCCATGCAGGATTCGTTCATGTCGCGGCTTCATTCGAAGTCGCCACGCATCATGGCGATTTTGAATATCACTCCTGACTCCTTTTCGGACGGGGGTGTTTTTTTTCGGCACGAGAAAATCGATATCGACAAGGTGATTGACGCTGTAGCGACCCTACAGTCGGAGGGTGCCGATATCATCGATGTGGGTGGCGAGTCGACACGCCCCGGTGCCGAAGTGGTCGGCGTCGAGCAAGAGCTTGATCGTGTCGTGCCGGTGATCGAGGCGATCAGGGCGCGTTTCGATCTGCCTGTTTCCATCGATACCAGTCAGCCAAAGGTGATGCTCGCTGCGACACAAGCGGGTGCATCCATTATCAACGACGTGCGGGCTTTGGTCCGTCCGGGAGCGCTGGAAGCGGCCCGGCAAGCCGTGCAGGCTTCGGGTGCCATGGTGTGTTTGATGCACATGCGGGGCGAACCCTCGACGATGAACAGCCTGTGTCAGTACGAAAACCTGGTGCCTGACGTGTTGGCGGAATTGGACGAACGGGCGAATGCGGCAGCAGAGGCGGGTATCCCCCGATCCCATCTGATGCTCGACCCCGGCTTCGGTTTTGCGAAAACTACCGAGCAGAACTTTGAACTCCTTGCTCGGTTAAACGAATTCCGGTCCAGGGGCTTGCCCATCCTTGTCGGGCTCTCGCGAAAGAGAATGATCGGTGAGGTGACGGGGCGGACTGTTTCCGATAGGGTGATTGGAAGCGTCGTGCTTGCTGTGATGGCGATGGAGCGCGGGGCGGACATCGTTCGGGTCCACGATGTAGCCGCCACGAGAGACGGACTCCGGCTGTATCTGGCGACCAGTCTGCATCAATTTTGATTTCAGTGTTGTTAGTATATATTTATTTATTTATTGGTGCATAAGACGCATCCGGTTGTTCCCTATTAGTGTTCTCTGATATTTTACGCAGTCGGGGGTATTTGATCGATGTGTGCCTGTTAGAGTGCATTGCGTTCAAATTGTCATGATAAAAACGAGAGAGTAACTATGAAAATGATGCGTCGTTCGCTACTGGCTGTCATGTTGGGCGGTTTGATGATTCAGCCCGTGGTTTCAATGGCCGCAGGTGATGCTGCTGCGGGTAAAACAAAATTTGCAACGTGTGCGGCCTGCCACGGCGCGGATGGAAAAGGTAACGGGGGGGCTTTCCCGGCGTTGACCCATTTGAATGCGGCGGACGCAGAAACCATTCTGACTGCGTTCAAAAAGGGTGATATGGCTACTCTGAAGGCGCATAATCTTGGTGGCGCACGCTATGGCACCATGGCACCTCAGGCAGCCAACCTTTCTGAAGCCGATATTGCCGACCTCGCCGCCTACATCGCCACCCTCGGTGGGGGTGCTCAAGCTGCCGCTGCCCCTGCTGCTGCGGCACCGGCTGCTGCCGCGCCTGCGGCGAACATGATCAAGGCAGATGCCAACATCGGCTTTGGTCATGCGCTGTTCTCAAGCTGTGCCGTATGTCACGGTGCACAAGGCGAGGGTGGAAAACTCCTGAACGCGCCGAAGCTTTCTGGCCTGCCGGTTTCGGCAACCACTTCCATGCTGGAAATGTACAAGTCTGGCAAGCAGCTTGGCCCTTACTCTTACGTCATGAACGCACAGGCGAAATACCTGACACCTGAAGAGATCCGTGACTTGGCTGCTTACATTTCGCAAATGAATGTGAAAGGCGCTGACAACAACATGGCTCAGACCGAGTAATTGTGTTGGTCGCCACCTCCTCAGGGTGGTGTTGTCTATATGAACCGCCTTTTGTTGAGGCGGTTTTTTGTTTGGGCGATTTCTTTGGCTGAGTGCTATTGAGTGGCAGCGGGTGTGTTATCGGTTAGGATGCGGGCGGATGTAGCAGGTTAAGGTGAATGGATATGAAGGTATTTGGGACCGATGGCGTTCGCGGTGCGGTGGGACAATGGCCGATGACGCCGGAGTTCGTGCTGAAACTTGGTTGGGCCGCCGGCATGGTTCTGGGTCAGGAAGGGCGCCGTCGGGTGTTGATTGGAAAAGATACGCGTATTTCCGGCTACATGTTCGAGTCGGCTCTGGAGGCAGGTTTTTCTGCTGCGGGTGTAGATGTGCGCTTGCTGGGGCCAATGCCCACACCGGCCATCGCCTACCTGACGCGCACATTGCGTGGATCCGCCGGCGTGGTGATCAGCGCTTCTCACAATCCTTTCCAGGATAACGGCGTCAAATTCTTCTCCTCCCAAGGAGAAAAACTGCCGGATGTGATCGAGGCTGAAATCGAGCGCATGCTGGACGAACCCATGACCGTGGCCCGTTCGGATATGCTGGGCAAGGCTCAGCGTATCGACGATGCGCCGGGTCGCTATATCGAGTTCTGCAAGAGCTCGATTGAGACGGGGCTGTCATTGTCCAATCTGCGGATCGTAGTCGATTGCGCCAACGGAGCCGGGTACCAGGTCGCACCGCGCGTATTCACAGAGCTGGGTGCCGAAGTGATTAGCATCGGTTCTGAACCCGATGGGTTAAATATCAATGCGGGCGTGGGCTCGACCGATCCTGCTGCACTCCAGCGAGCAGTGTCCGAGTTCCGGGCGGATCTGGGCGTGGCGCTGGATGGTGATGGTGACCGCGTGTTGCTCGTCGATGCCGAGGGGCAGGTGCTGGATGGCGATCAGTTGCTCTACATCATCGCGGCGGACCGCGTTCGTCGCTCAGGTTATAGCGGCGGGGTGGTCGGAACGCTGATGAGTAATCTCGGTCTCGAACTGGCAATCAAGGAACTCGGGTTGCCGTTTGTTCGGGCCAACGTCGGGGATCGATATGTCCACGAGACCCTGAAGCGGAATGACTGGCTGTTGGGTGGCGAGTCTTCCGGGCATATTTTGTGTCTGGATCGGCATACCACGGGTGATGGTATTGTGGCGGGACTACAGGTTTTATCTGCCATGAAGGCAAGGGGGCAAAGTTTGCGTGCGCTTGCAGAAAACATGGCGGTTTTCCCTCAAACCTTGATAAATGTTCGTACGGAACAGAAGTGTGATTTGAGCCAGCCGCGCATCCTCTCCGCGGTGCAGGCCGTCGAAAAAGTTCTGGGGGATGATGGGCGTGTTCTGCTTCGTGCATCGGGTACTGAACCGCTGATTCGTGTCATGGTTGAAGGCAAGCGAGCTGATTTGGTTGAGAAACAGGCGAAAAAGCTGGCGCAGGAAGTAAAGGAGATCGCCTTGTCTCCGGTGGCCTGATGGCATGAAGCATGTATGAATGATTGATTTAACTCGCGCGTACAAGTAACCTTATCGGCCTTTTTGATAACAGATCGGGGGGCGCTGGTGCGTTCCAGAAAAAACAGAACCAAGGGGAAATAGGGCGGCATGCGTAAGCCAATCGTACTCGGAAACTGGAAGCTTAACGGCTCAACGGCCTCGTCTGAGGCGCTTGTGGCCGGCATTCTTGCCGGGGTGACAGGATTGGATGCGATCGATGTAGGGGTTTGCCCCTCATTCGTTCTTATTCCACAAACGGTGCGTCAAGTGGCGCATACGGATTTGAAAGTGGGTGCTCAGGATTGCTCAGAGTATGTCGAAGGTGCCTACACGGCCGAGGTTTCGGCTGCTATGCTGCGCGATGTCGGTTGTCAGTATGTGCTGATCGGTCACTCCGAGCGTCGCGCCCTTTTTGGTGAGCGCGACGAGGGGATTGCCCGTAAGGTCGGGCGCGCCCTGGCAGCCGGACTTATGCCGGTTCTGTGCGTGGGTGAGACTTTGGAAGAGCGCCAGGCTGGGCACATGAACGAAGTCGTGTGTGCTCAGGTTCAGGCGGTCATCGACGAGGTCGGTGTCGCAGCGTTTGATCGGATCGTCATCGCGTATGAGCCTGTCTGGGCCATCGGGACCGGTTTGACCGCTTCGCCTGATCAGGCGCAGGCAATGCACGCTACGATTCGTGGTCTGATTGCCGGGCTGAGCGAACCGGTCGCGCGTACCCTGCGCATTCAATACGGTGGGTCGGTCAAGCCGGATAACGCGGCCGAACTGTTCTCCCAGCCTGATATTGATGGCGGCTTGATTGGCGGCGCATCTCTGAAGGCAGAAGATTTTCTGATTATTTGTCGTGCTGCGGCCGACTCGCTTGGAACCGTGTGATGCAAACATTGATTTTGATTGGGCATGTGCTGATTGGTTTGATCTTGATTGGTCTGGTGCTGATTCAGCATGGTAAGGGCGCCGATGCCGGGGCTGCGTTTGGCTCGGGTTCGTCTGGCACCGTATTTGGTGCGCGAGGTGCGGCGACCTTTCTGCAAAAAATAACGGGCTGGCTCGTGGTTGTTTTTTTTGCGACCAGCTTGCTGCTTGCTTACGTCATTAATACTTCACATAGTCCTTCCAGCGTGGTAAATTCTGTGCCCGTTTCAAAGACGAACTCTAATAAGAATGATGGGATGGGCGCAGCGTCAAATCCACAGAATTCAGTACCTTCACCTTCTGAGTCAGTGACCCCTGCACCAGCGAGTCAAGGTAAACCTTCAGATGTGCCATCCACATCAGTGGGTAGTGAGCAGGTCGCACCGGCATCGAATGGGTTAACCCAGCCAGCCGATGTGCCAAGTAAATGACCTGTTAAAAGACTTGGCTTGTACTGATTAGAAAGCCTGTTGCGCCGGTGTGATCGCTGGTGAAATCAGGCGCAGATTTCGCGGACGTGGTGGAATTGGTAGACACGCTATCTTGAGGGGGTAGTGGCGAAAGCTGTGTGGGTTCGAGTCCCACCGTCCGCACCAATTTATGTACTAAAGTAATAATAACAACAATAACGATGGCCAGTCCGCAGGAGATGCTTGTGTGCTGGGTTTTAGTTTGCGCGCGAAAATCAAGCGAACGTTTGTTCACGCTGACCGAGAGGGTGCCCCGTGCTAGAAGGTTATCTTCCCATCCTGATTTTCTTCGGCGTTGCCGTATTGTTTTCATTGGGTCTGCTGTTCGGCGGTAAGCTTCTGGCTCCCTTCCGCCCTGATTCGTCAAAGAACGCTCCCTATGAATGCGGTTTCGCTGCATTTGAAGATGCCCGAATGAAATTTGATGTGCGTTACTACTTAGTCGCCATACTTTTCATTATTTTCGACTTGGAAATCGCCTTTTTGTTCCCTTGGGCCGTGGCCCTGGATCAGATCGGCCATTTCGGTTTGATTGCCATGGCCATCTTCTTGGGGGTTCTGGTCGTCGGGTTCGTGTACGAGTGGAAGAAGGGGGCGCTGGAATGGGAATAGAAGGCGTTCTCGAAAAAGGCTTCGTCACCACCTCTGCAGACAAGCTGATTAACTGGGCGCGCACCGGCTCGCTTTGGCCCATGACGTTTGGTCTGGCCTGCTGTGCGGTCGAAATGATGCATGCGGGTGCTGCGCGTTACGATCTGGACCGGTTCGGTGTTGTTTTTCGTCCCAGTCCGCGTCAGTCGGATGTCATGATCGTGGCAGGCACACTGGTGAATAAAATGGCCCCGGCCTTGCGCAAGGTATACGATCAGATGGCCGAGCCACGTTGGGTTATCTCGATGGGTTCCTGTGCCAATGGCGGCGGTTACTACCATTATTCCTACGCCGTTGTGCGCGGTTGCGACCGGATTGTGCCAGTTGATATTTACGTTCCGGGCTGTCCGCCAACGGCCGAGGCCTTGCTGTACGGAATCATTCAGCTTCAGAACAAGATTCGCCGTACCAATACAATCGCACGGAGCTGATTGTGTTGGCGCAAAACAATAGGCAAAGTAGATCATTATGACTGTGCAGCAAAGGCTTAATCCGGCCCTGAAACCAGCCCTGGAATCTGTGCTTGGCGATCTGTTGATCAATCTGACCGTTGCGTTGGATGAAATTACTATTGAGGTCGCGGCGGTACATTGGCAAGAGGTGGCAAAGCGGTTGGCCTCTGCGCCTCAAACCTACTTTGATCAATGTGTCGACCTGTGTGGGATTGACTATCTGGAATTTGGCCGACAAGAATGGGCAGGCGAAGAAAGTGTGTCCTACGCGGGTTACAGTCGTGGCGTTGAACCGGCCAGTAATGCCCGCCTGAAATTCGGGGATGAGTTGCCGTCTGGCAATCAGGATCGCCCTCGCTTCGCCGTCGTGGCTCATTTGCTTTCGTACAAGCACAACTGGCGTGTCCGTGTGCGGATTCCCTGCGCTGATGCTGAATTACCCACGGTTCCTTCGGTCGTGGCCGTCTGGCCTGTCGTCAATTGGTTCGAACGCGAAGCATTCGATCTCTTCGGTATTCTGTTCGATGACCATCCCGACATGCGCCGGATCCTCACGGATTACGGCTTCGTTGGTCATCCGATGCGCAAGGATTTCCCATTGATCGGTAACGTCGAAGTTCGGTTCGACCCGGATAAGAATCGGGTGGTCTACGAGCCTGTTTCCATTGAACCACGCGTGCTGGTGCCCAAGGTGCACCGCCACGATAGCCGTTACGTCGTGCCCGAAGAGCCCGCGCGGGGAGGACGCTGATCATGCCGGAAATTGCCAATTACACGTTGAACTTCGGTCCACAGCATCCATCTGCCCACGGCGTATTGCGTCTTGTGCTGGAGATGGATGGCGAGACCATTATTCGCGCCGATCCGCACATCGGTCTGCTTCATCGTGGCACCGAAAAACTGGCCGAAAGCAAACCTTATAACCAGTCTATCGGTTATATGGATCGGCTGGATTACGTTTCCATGATGTGCAACGAGCATGCCTATGTTCGTGCCATCGAGCAACTGGTCAATCTGGAGATTCCCGAACGGGCGCAGTATATCCGCGTCATGTTCGACGAGATCACCCGCATTCTGAATCACCTGCTCTGGCTCGGGGCGCACGCACTGGATATCGGTGCGATGACGGTATTCCTGTATGCCTTCCGCGAACGGGAAGATCTGATGGATTGCTACGAAGCAGTCTCCGGTGCGCGCTTGCACGCCACTTATTATCGTCCGGGCGGCGTGGCGCGGGATTTGCCCGATTCGATGCCGCAGTATGAGAAATCACAGTGGCATAGTGAGCGCGATGTCCGGCGGATGAACGAGTCCCGCCAGGGTTCCCTGCTGGATTTCCTCGAAGACTTCACTCAGCGCTTCCCGGGCTATGTGGACGAGTACGAGACCCTGCTCACCGATAACCGAATCTGGAAACAGCGCACGGTGGATATCGGCATCGTTTCGCCGGAGCGGGCGATTGCGCTCGGCTTTACCGGCCCGATGCTGCGTGGTTCCGGTGTCGAGTGGGATCTGCGCAAGAAGCAGCCCTATGCCGTTTATGATCAACTGGACTTTGACATTCCTGTGGGTGTGACCGGTGATTGTTACGATCGGTACCTCGTTCGTGTCGAGGAAATGCGGCAATCCAACCGGATCATCAAGCAATGTATTGACTGGCTACGCAAGAATCCAGGTCCGGTCATGGTGGATAACCGCAAGATCGCGCCGCCTCGACGGGAAGAAGTCAAGGCGGACATGGAATCGCTGATTCACCATTTCAAATTGTTCACCGAGGGTTATTGCCTCCCCGAAGGCGAGACCTATGCCGCGGTTGAGCATCCGAAGGGTGAGTTCGGGATTTACCTCGTTTCCGATGGAGCCAACAAGCCATACCGCTTGAAAATCCGCGCGCCGGGCTTTGCGCATCTGTCCGCTCTCGATGAGATGTCGCGCGGGCATATGCTGGCCGATGTCGTGGCGATTATCGGTACGCAAGATATTGTTTTTGGTGAGGTGGACCGTTAATGAAAGACAGTAAGACCCATTTGCTGAGCGATCACACACGCCATGAAATTGATCATTGGCTCAGTAAATATCCGCCCGAGCAGAAGCAATCTGCCGTGCTTGCCGCGCTTCGCGAAACACAACACCAGAATGAAGGCTATCTGACGACGGACCTGATGGATGCGGTCGCCGAATACCTCGAACTGCCGCCCATTTCGGTTTATGAAGTGGCGACCTTCTATTCCATGCTGGAAACAAAACCCTGCGGCCGGCATCACGTATCCATCTGCACCAATATCTCATGCGCCTTGATGGGCTCGGACGATATTGTGGCGCATTGCGAGAAGAAGCTGGGTATCAAACTCGGTGAATCGACTCCTGATGGCCGAATCTACCTCAAAGTAGAAGAAGAATGCCTCGCGGCCTGCGACGGTGGCCCGATGATGCAGGTCGATCATGTCTATTACGAACGGCTGACGCCCGAGAAGGTGGACGCCATTCTCGATAAACTGGAGTGACGCGATGACGGAACAAGTCTGTTTTGCGACGATGCAGTTTGATGAGCCCTGGACGCTTGAGAGCTATCTCAAGATTGGCGGGTATTCGGCTTGGCGGAAAATCCTTGCCGAAAAAACCGATCCGGCACTGATTATCGAAGAGCTGAAAACCTCAAACCTGCGCGGCAGGGGCGGTGCTGGTTTCCCGACCGGTCTAAAATGGTCGTTCATGCCGCGTAATGCGCCGGGGCAGAAATACATCGTGTGCAATTCGGACGAATCCGAGCCGGGTACCGCGAAAGATCGTCAGATTCTACTCAACAATCCCCATGCTCTCGTGGAGGGGATGGCGATCGCGGGTTACACCATTGGCGCCACGGTGGGTTACAACTACATGCGCGGCGAGTTCACCGATCTCGTGTTCCGTCGTTTTGAAACCGCGGTCAAGGAAGCCTACGCGTTGGGCTTGCTGGGCAAGAATCTGCAAGGCTCCGGCATTGATTTCGATCTGTACGGTTCGTTGGGCGCCGGTGCCTACATCTGCGGCGAAGAGACCGCCTTACTCGAATCTCTGGAAGGCAAGAAAGGTCAACCTCGATTCAAGCCCCCGTTCCCTGCCAACTTTGGTTTGTATGGTCGCCCGACCACGGTGAATAACACCGAGACATTGTCGTCGGTTCCCGCCATCATGCGTAACGGCGGCAAGTGGTTTGCTGATCTGGGCGTGCCGAACAGCGGGGGGGTGAAGCTCTTCTCCGTTTCCGGTCATGTGAACAAGCCCGGTGTGTTCGAGGTTCCGATGGGGCTGCCATTCGGTGAACTGCTGGCCATGGCCGGTGGCGTACGCGAAGGCCGCAAGCTCAAGGCGGTGATCCCGGGCGGCACCTCCACGCCCGTGGTGCCGGGTTCCGTGATGATGCAGACCACCATGGATTATGACGCCATCGCCAAATCAGGCACGTTTCTCGGTTCGGGCGGCCTGATCGTGATCGACGATTCGGCGTGCATGGTCGAAGCCTTGCGTCGTATCTCGCGTTTTTACTATTCGGAGTCCTGCGGTCAATGCACACCCTGCCGTGAGGGTACCGGTTGGCTTTACCGGATGCTCACCCGCATTGTTGAAGGTAAGGGGACTATGGCCGATTTGAACCGACTGGATGACGTGGCCAGCAAGATCGAAGGACGAACCATCTGCGCGCTGGGTGATGCGGCTGCCGTACCCGTGCGCAGTTTCCTCAAGCATTTCCGTCACGAATTTGAATATTACATCGAGCATGGCCACAGCATGATTGCTGACGGTTTGGCGACGGTCTAACAGATACAGGATTAAGTCTTTGAGTATTCACGACGATTTGATCACCATCGAAGTTGATGGCATTTCCTTGAAAGGGCGCAAGGGCGATATGCTGATCGAAGTGACCGATCAGGCGGGCATCAACATTCCACGCTTTTGCTATCACCGCAAACTCTCGATCGCAGCCAACTGCCGAATGTGTCTGGTTGATGTGGCTCGAGCACCAAAGCCTTTGCCCGCCTGTTCCACGCCCATTTCCGAAGGCATGAAGGTTCAAACGCGCAGCCCGAAAGCGCTAGCTGCGCAACGTGCGACCATGGAGTTTTTGCTGATCAATCACCCGCTGGATTGCCCGATTTGCGATCAGGGCGGTGAGTGCGAGTTGCAGGATCTGGCCATGGGTTATGGTGAAGGCGTTGGGCAATATTCCGAAGTCAAGCGGGTCGTCAAGGATAAGGATATCGGCCCATTGATTGCCACCGATATGACGCGCTGCATCCACTGCACGCGTTGCGTCCGTTTCGGCGAGGAAATTGCAGGTCTGAAAGAATTGGGTGTGGTTGGTCGTTCCGACCATATGGAAATCGGTACCTACATTGCCAAAAGCGTGACGTCCGAGTTGTCCGGTAACGTGATCGATCTGTGCCCTGTAGGTGCCCTAACGGCCAAGCCGTCGCGTTATACCGCCCGCCCGTGGGAGTTGGTGCAGCAGCCGCATATCTCAACCCATGATGCCTTCGGCTCGAATCTGTATCTGCACACCCGTGATGGGAAGGTCATGCGTACGGTGCCGCGCGATAATGAGTTGATCAACGAAACCTGGTTGTCGGATCGCGATCGTTATGCCTATACCGGCTTGTTCACTGAAGATCGCTTGGCTCAGCCGATGATTAAGCGAGATGGTCAATGGCATGCAACGGATTGGGATACCGCACTGGCCCTTGTGGCAGAAAAAATTCAGGGCATCGTGCAGCAGCAGGGTGCTCAGGCCCTGGGTGGACTGATCTCTCCCAACGCGAGCCTGGAAGAACTGTACCTGTTCCAGAAAATCATTCGTGGCATGGGCTCGAATAACGTCGATCATCGCCTCCGCCAGACTGATTTCTCAGCCGATGCGGGCGATCCGGTCATGCCGTGGTTTGGCATGGACATCGCCCAGATCAGCCAACTCAAGTCGGTGCTGGTGATCGGTGGTTCGATCCGTGAGGACATTCCACTGTTCGGTCATCGCCTGCGCATGGCGGCGTTGACCAAGCGAGCCCGGATTCATGTGGTTCATCCGATTAAAGAGTCTCTGACTTTTTCCGCTGCACAATGGGCTTGCGCACCGGACGGTGGTTTATTGGATGTGCTGATTGCCTTGAGCCGAGCGGCTGGCGTGACTTTGCCTGAAGGACTCATTGAGTCTGCTCCGGTCGATACGGAACTGTGCACGCAAATTCTTGCTGATCTCAAACAGGGCGCGAATGCAGCGATTTTTTTGGGACATCTGGCGCAGAACGATCCGCAGTTCGGCGCGATTCGCTATCTGGCCGGTCGCCTGTCCAAGGCGCTTGATGTTTCTCTGGGCATTCTGCCGCAAGGCGGTAATCAGCCGGGGGCTTGGTTGGCGGGTGCCGTGCCGCATCGCCTAGCGGGTGGTCAGGCTGCGGTCGGGTCAGGCGTAAATGCCCACGCGCTACTGTACGCACCCAAACCGGCAATGTTGCTGTGTGGTATCGATCCGGATCTCGATACGCACGCGGGTGCCGAGGCCGTGGACCGTTTGCGAGCGACCGAATGCGTGATCAGTCTGGTTTCTCATCTCACCCCCAGCCAACTTGAGTTTGCGGATATTTTGTTGCCGATTGGTACGGCTGTTGAATCTGCGGGCACGTGGGTCAATGGCGAAGGCCGTTGGCAGCCACAACGTGGCATTGTTCGCTCTTGGGCCCAGTCCCGTCCGGGTTGGAAGGTCCTGCGCGTTCTCGGTAATCTACTGGATCTTAGTGGCTTTGATTTCATGGACGCAGCCGAGGTGCGTGCGGAAGTGCAATCCCAGTGCACTCAGGTGAGCCTGAGCAATGAAAGTGACGTGCTCGGTGCGGTTCGACCGGTGACGGCTTCATCGACGGGAGTCTGGGTGCGCATTGCACCAGTGGCCATGTATGCCGTCGATGGCGTCATTCGCCGTGCCACGCCTTTACAAGTAACGGATTTGGCGAAAAAACAGCGGCATTGCCTCGTCAGTCCTGCCGATGCTGCGCAACAGAACTGGGATGAGGGTAGTGTCGTGACCATCACCCAGTCCGGTTGCTCAACGGAGATGACAGTTAAGTTCGACGATTCCGTGCCACAAGGCGCATTGCTGATTTATGTCAGCGAAGCGAGTGTCGCACTGCCAGCCATTGGCGGCTTGGTTGAAGTGACACGGGAGGTCGTGGCATGTTGAACCAACTGTTACATCCGGTCATCGGCTGGATGTCACCGTCCTGGCAATATCTGGTGGTCAATACCCTCTGGGTGCTGGTCATACTTCTCCCGTTGGTCATCGCTGTGGCTTATCTGACGTATTTCGAAAGGAAGGTCATCGGCTATATGCAGGTGCGCATCGGCCCGAACCGCGTGGGCCCCAAGGGCTTATTCCAGCCGTTTGCCGACGTGTTCAAACTACTGTTCAAGGAAATCATCACACCCAACGTCGCCAATAAGTTCATCTTCTATCTGGCGCCGGTGCTGATTCTGGTGGCGTCATTTGTCGCTTGGGCGGTAATTCCTTTCGATAAGGGCTGGGTTCTGGCCAATATCAACGCGGGGCTGCTCTATGTGCTGGCGATCGGTGCGGCCGGTGTGTACGGCGTGATCCTGGCCGGATGGGCTTCCAACTCGAAGTATGCGCTGCTCGGTGGCATGCGTTCTGCGGCACATAAAGTGGCGTATGAATTGGCGATGGGCTTTGCCTTGGTCGGCGTGCTCATGGCGGCCCGGAGTCTGAATCTGTCCGAAATTGTCGAGCATCAATCCGGCAATGTCCTGACATGGTACTGGTTGCCACTGCTGCCGATGTTCGTGGTGTATTTTATCTCCGGCGTAGCCGAAACCAACCGCGCACCGTTTGATATCTCCGAGGGCGAATCGGAAATTGTTGCCGGTTTCCATGTGGAGTACTCCGGCATCACGTTTGCGCTGTTCATGTTGGCCGAATACGCCAGCATGATCCTGATTTCGGCATTGACTGCGCTCTTGTTCCTCGGCGGCTGGCTTTCCCCCTTCCAGGGAACTTCGCTGGAATCGATTTTCGGGTTTGTTCCCGGGATTTTCTGGTTCTTTATCAAGATTGCGATCCTGCTGTTCCTGTTCCTGTGGTTCCGGGCCACGTTTCCACGTTATCGGTATGATCAGATCATGCGGTTGGGCTGGAAGGTCTTCATTCCCGTGACTATCGTCTGGATTTTCGTGGAGGGTGTGTTGGTGTATTTCAAGGTCGGGCCATGGTTTTCTTGAGCTTGGGTTTTCCTGATTCCGGGGCACCCGGATTCGGGTGGGCCTGAGAAAACACCCAGAGGTAATGGGCGATGAACGCATTCAAACAATTTGTTAAAACCTGGTTTTTGTGGGAGCTGTTTCTGGGGTTGTCTGTGACCGGCAAGTACTTTTTCGGCCGCAAGTTCACCGTGCAGTATCCGGAAGAAAAAACACCGATGTCGCCGCGCTTCCGCGGGCTTCATGCCCTGCGCCGCTATGCCAACGGCGAAGAACGCTGCATTGCCTGCAAGCTATGTGAGGCGGTCTGCCCGGCACTGGCGATCACAATCGAGTCCGAAGAGCGCGAGGACGGCACCCGGCGAACCACGCGCTACGATATCGATTTGTTCAAATGCATTTACTGCGGCTTTTGCGAGGAGGCTTGCCCCGTTGATTCGATTGTTGAAACGCGTGTGTTTGAATATCACTTCGAAGAGCGCGGCGAGCAGATCATGACCAAAGAAAAACTGTTGGAGATTGGCGATCGACTGGAATCCCAGATTGCCGCCGATCGATTGGCCGACGCCCCGTACCGTTGAGATTGGATGTGATTACTCGACACGAACAGCCGGAATTAATCAGGAACGCTTGAATGACTTTGTATCAGTTTCTTTTTTATGTGTTTGCCTCATCGGCCGTGATTTCGGCCATCCGGGTGGTCACGGTTAAAAACCCGGTTCATGCGGCTCTGTTCCTGGTGCTGACATTTTTTACCACCTCGTTGACCTGGATTCTGATGGAAGCGGAATTTCTCGGCATCGTGCTGCTGCTCGTCTACGTCGGTGCGGTGATGGTGTTGTTCCTGTTCGTGGTCATGATGCTGGATATCAATCTGGCGCCGTTGCGGGAGGGATTTGTGCGTAACTTGCCGGTTGGCGTCTTCGTTGCGCTGGTGATGGTGATCGAGCTGGGCCTGATTGTCGGTTCTCATGCCTTTGGTCTGGCAAATTATCCCGCGCCGACCGCAGCGGCAGCAGGCACCTCCAACACGTTGGCTCTTGGGTCGGTTCTGTACACCGAATATGTCTATCCCTTCGAAATTGCGGCATTCATTTTGCTGGTTTCGATTGTATCGGCCATCGCCTTGGCGCATCGCAAGCGTGAAGGCGTTCTGTACCAGAACATCGATCAACAGGTGAAGGTTAATCGAGACGACCGGATTCGCATGGTGAAGATGGTGTCCTCGACACCCGTCGTATCGGAAACCGGCGACGGCAAGTCAAATTCATCGGGAGAAAAGCGCCGTGATTAGCCTGTCCCAGTTCCTGGTATTCGGAGCCATCCTCTTTTCCATCAGCGTCGCGGGTATCTTCCTGAATCGGAAAAACGTCCTCGTCCTGTTGATGGCGATTGAGTTGATGCTGTTGGCCGTTAATGTCAATTTCATTGCCTTCTCTCACTTCCTGGGCAATATCAACGGTCAGGTATTCGTGTTTTTCGTGCTGACCGTGGCGGCTGCGGAAGCGGCGATCGGCCTGGCTATTCTGGTGACGCTGTTCCGTAATCGTCGAACCATCAATGTCGAAGACCTGACAGAGATGAAGGGATAAGCCATGGAAAAAATCTATCTCATCATCGCCCTGTCCCCATTGGTCGGGGCACTGGTCGCCGGCCTGTTCGGTAAGCAGATCGGCCGCGTCGGTGCCCATTGGGTGACCAATATCGGCGTCGGTATTTCGTTCATACTCTCGGTGTACGCTTTTTACATGCATGTCTGGGGCGGGTTGCCCACCTACGACGCCACGGTGTACACCTGGGCGGCAACGGATGCGTTCCATTTCGATGTCGGCTTCATGGTAGACCGCCTCACGGTTCTGATGATGGTCGTCGTCACCAGCGTCAGCCTGATGGTGCATATCTACACCATCGGGTATATGGCCGATGATCCGGGGTACCAGCGTTTCTTCAGTTATATCTCCCTGTTCACCTTCTCCATGCTTATGCTGGTCATGGCGAACAATCTGCTGCAATTGTTCTTCGGCTGGGAAGCGGTGGGGTTGGTTTCCTACCTGCTGATCGGTTTCTGGTACAAAAAGGAAAGCGCGATTTTTGCCAATCTCAAGGCATTCATCCTCAACCGCGTGGGTGATTTCGGTTTTCTGTTGGGCATCGCCGCCATCCTGATGTACACCAATACGCTGGATTACGCCACGTTCTTTGAGCGCCTGCCGGCATTGGCCAGCGTGAAAGTTGAGTACTGGCCGGGTGTTGAATGGTCGTTGCCGACCGTGATTGCCATCCTGCTGTTTATCGGCGCCATGGGTAAATCGGCTCAGGTGCCTTTGCATGTGTGGCTGCCCGATTCGATGGAAGGCCCGACGCCAATATCTGCGCTGATCCACGCCGCGACGATGGTAACCGCCGGTATATTCATGGTGGCGCGCTTCTCGCCGTTGTTCGAACTGTCCGATGCGGCACTGTCGTTCATTATGGTGATCGGTGCGATTACGGCCTTGTTCATGGGATTGCTGGGCATCGTGCAGAACGACATCAAGCGCGTCATTGCCTACTCGACCCTGTCGCAACTCGGTTACATGACCGTGGCGTTGGGCGCCTCGGCCTACTCTGCCGCGATTTTCCATCTGATGACCCATGCGTTCTTCAAGGCCTTGCTGTTCCTCGCTGCCGGCTCGGTGATCATCGCGATGCATCATGAACAGGACATCCGCAAGATGGGTGGCCTGTGGAAGTACATGCCGGTCACGTTCATCACCTTCCTGATCGACAGCATCATCCTGGCAGTTCAAGCCTCCCAGCTACCCGGTGCAACTTTCGCCTATTGGGCGGTGCTGCTGGGCGTGTTCGTGACGGCCTTCTATACCTTCCGGATGTTTTTCCTCGTGTTCTTCGGCAAGGAACGGATGGATGCGCACACCCGCTCGCATTTGCACGAATCACCCAAAGTGGTCACCGTGCCGCTGATTCTGTTGTCCATTCCTGCTTTGCTGGTTGGGTTCTTCGCTATTGATCCGCTTTTGTTCTCCGGTTTCTTCGAACAGGCGATTGTGGTTATGCCGGGGCATGATGCGATGGCTAATCTGCACGAGCATTACCATGGCGCACTGGCCATGATGGAGCACAGCCTGAGCAGCTCCGTGTTCTGGCTCGCCATTGCTGGTGTGGCCCTCTCCGCTGTCATGTATCTCATCATGCCAGGTTTGCTTCCAGCGATGTTCGCCAAGGTATTTGCCTGGCCTAAGCGGATTCTGGACGGTGCCTACGGCTTTGACGATTTCAACAACGCCGTGTTTGGTGGCGGTTCACGCTTGCTGGGGCGTGGCTTCTGGCGTATTGGTGACGTCCGGCTCATCGATGGCCTGATGGTCAATGGTACGGCGGACATAATCGGTGCAACGGCCATGCAGTGGCGCAAGCTTCAGACCGGTTATCTCTACCACTATGCGTTTGTCATGATTTTGGGCTTGATCGGTTTAATGACCTGGATCGTTTTTTTACGTTGACCCCTTTGTAAATGGATACTGGTTTAATGCTTCCTTCCTCTTGGCCGATGCTTAGCCTGATTGTTTGGCTCCCGATTATCGCGGGTATCTTTGTGATGTGGTTTGGTGCCGGGCGCGCCCGCTTCGCACGCTGGTTCGCTCTGGCCAGCTCGGTTATCGTCTTTTTGATCAGTCTTGCTTTGTTACCCGGATTCGATACCCATACCTACGCCATGCAATTCGTTGAACGAGTTGCGTGGATCCCGCAATTCGGTATCCATTACCACCTCGGTGTGGATGGGATTTCCTTGCCCCTGTTGATTCTGACGACGTTCACGACGGTGATTGTCATCATCTCTGCTTGGGAAGTGATTCAGGAGAAAGCGCACCAATATCTGGCGGCATTCCTGATCATGGAAGGCATGATGAACGGTACTTTTGCCGCGCTTGATGCCATCGTGTTCTATTTCTTCTTCGAAGGGATGCTGATTCCGATGTTCGTCATCATCGGGATTTGGGGTGGTCCGCGGCGCGTGTATGCGACGATCAAGTTCTTCCTCTATACCTTCCTCGGTTCGGTGTTCATGCTGATCGCGCTGATCTACATGTACTTCAAGTGCGGCAGCTTCTCGATTCTGCACATGCAGCAAATGCCGCTGACACTGGCCGAGCAGGTGCTGATTTTCCTTGCATTCTTTATTGCCTTCGCCGTCAAGATTCCGATGTGGCCGGTTCATACCTGGTTGCCCGACGCGCACGTCGAGGCGCCCACCGGCGGTTCCGTGATTCTGGCGGCCATCATGCTGAAGATTGGTGGATACGGCTTCCTGCGGTTTTCGCTGCCGATTACGCCTGATGCATCCGCATTGCTGGATAGCATGATTATCGCCTTCTCGCTGATTGCGATCGTCTACATCGGCTTTGTTGCCCTCGTTCAGAACGATATGAAGAAGCTGGTTGCCTATTCGTCGATTTCCCATATGGGCTTCGTGACTCTGGGCATGTTCGTGATCTTCATGATCGCGGCCAACCCACTGAATGTTAGCGGTAGCGGTGTACGCTTGGCGATCGAAGGCGCGATGGTGCAAATGATTTCCCACGGCCTCATTTCAGCCGCCATGTTCCTTTCGATCGGCGTGCTGTACGACCGTCTCCATTCTCGCGACATTTCTGCCTACGGCGGCGTGGTCAATACCATGCCGTGGTTTGCCGCGATGGTCGTGGTGTTCGCCATGGCGAACGTCGGCCTGCCCGGCACATCGGGCTTCGTCGGTGAGTTCATGGTTATTCTGGCCTCATACAAGGCTAATTTCTGGATTGCCCTGCTAGCGGCATTCACGCTCATTATTGGTGCCTCGTATACCCTGTGGATGGTCAAGCGTGTGATTTTCGGCGACGTTCAGAACGAGGGCGTAGCCAAACTCAAGGACGTCAACAAGCGGGAAGCCTGGATGCTGGGCAGTCTTGTCGTCCTGATCATCCTGGTCGGTATCTGGCCAAATCCGCTGCTCGACTTGATGCACGCCACGATTGAACATCTCGCGCAACAAGCGCTGACCTCAAAACTGTGAACCTCGACATGCCGAATTTGACCTCCTTGAATCTGATGCCGGTGCTCCCCGAAATTATCCTCGCGGGAATGGCCTGTCTGATTTTGCTGATTGATCCGTTCATGCCCCGACATGGGCGGAATGTCAGCTACGCGCTTTCACTGCTCACCCTTGTGGCCTTGTTCATCGTCACCTTGGTGCAGATGTCGCCCATGGTGCGCATGAGTTTTGGTGACATGGTGGTCAATGACCCCATGTCCGACATCATGAAGCTGGCATCTTATGTCTCTCTTGCCGCCGTGTTGATCATGTCGCGCGGGTACCTGCGCGATCGAGGGATGGATAAGGGCGAGTACTACATGCTCGCGTTGTTTGGCTTGCTGGGCATGATGATCCTTATTTCCGCGAATCATCTGCTCCTGATTTACCTCGGCCTGGAGTTGATGTCGCTGTCCATGTATGCCCTGACGGCGTTCAAACGTGATGATGGTCGCGCTTCCGAAGCGGCAATGAAGTATTTCGTTCTTGGTGCGCTCGCCTCGGGGTTGCTGCTTTACGGCATGTCCCTTTTGTACGGCGTGACGGGAGGTCAGCTCATATTGACCGATATCGCCACCGCCTTGAGCCATGATTCCGGTTCGCTGGCCTTGAAGGCAGCCGTTGTGCTGATCGTTGTCGGCTCCATCTTCAAGCTCGGTGTAGCGCCATTCCACATGTGGCTGCCGGATGTGTATGAAGGCGCGCCTACCGCCGTCACGCTGTATCTCTCGACGGCACCCAAAGTGGCCGCATTGGCGATGGTCATTCGTCTGCTGGTCGATGGTATGGGCAATGCCTTTGCGGACTGGCAGCCGGTGCTGATCGTGGCTGTCGTGCTCTCACTGGCGATCGGTAACATCGTCGCTATTGCTCAAACCAGCTTCAAGCGGATGTTGACCTATTCCACCATCAGTCACGTCGGCTTTGTGATGTTGGGTATTCTCGCCGGTACGGATGTGGGCTACTCGGCCGCACTGTTCTACACCCTGGCCTACATTGTGATGACTACGGGTGGTTTCGGAATGATCCTCCTGCTGGCCAAGCAGGGTTATGAAGCGGAGAGTCTGGATGACTTGCGCGGTTTGAACGACCGAAGTCCGGTTATGGCGTTCGTCTTTCTGCTGTTGATGTTCTCCATGGCGGGGATTCCGTTCACGTTGGGCTTCTGGGCGAAACTTGCGGTGCTTCAGGCTGTCGTAGGTATTGGCCTGTGGTGGTTGGCGGTTTATGCGGTCATCATGTCGGTTATCGGTGCGTTCTATTACCTGCGCGCGGTCAAGTTTGCCTACTTCGACTCACCGACCGATCCATCACCCGTCAATCCGGACTGGAATGTTCGGGGTGTGCTTGCGTTGAGCGGTCTGCTTGTGCTTGTGCTGGGTATCTTCCCGGGCGTACTGGTGGGTTTTGCATCCCGCGCGTTCGGTGGTTTTTAATATTTGATAGATGGGCTTTGCCCTGCCTTTTTGACGAATGGCAATAATGGCGATTAGATTGGCCCTGGAGTGTTTAGATGGTTAGCGAGACCTTGGTTCAAGGATATATAGTCGCCCTGCTGGTGCTGGCAAACCTGCCCTTTATCAATCAGCGCCTGTTCGTGCTGATTCCGGTCGTCAAGGCCGGTGAACGAAAGCCATTCTGGTTTCGGCTCGTGGAATGGTTTGTTCTGTATGCCATCGGGATCGGGATCGGGCTGTACCTCGAAGACCAGATTGGCGGTATTCAGCACAAGCCGTGGGAATTCTGGGTGGTGACCCTGTTCATGTTCGCCACACTGGCCGCACCAGGGTTTATCTGGCAGTACCAGCTCAAAAAGCAACTGTTATCTGCTCGATAACAGAGCATCCCACGCGCTTATGAGTTATTACAGGCCCACCTCGTGTGGGCCTGTCAGTATGCTGAAAAACCCGTTCATGAGTTTTTGCTATTCATGTCCGAGGCTTAGTTTGCGCACGGCCTTCAGGTATTGCCCGCGACGGAGTAACAGCGCCCAGCGCGTGCCACCGACCTGGCGCCACAACACGGTCGCCCGTACGCCTGCAAGCAGCAGGCCACGGATATGGCTGGCAATGCGCGGTTCTTCAAGGAATCGTTTTTCACCATTGATGACAATACGCACGGGCAGTGTGCTGATGGTTTCTCGATACAGCAAGTTGAGGTCGGTCATCAATGCATCATCCACACCATGCTCCAGAAAAGCAGGTTTGAGCGCTTCAAGCCGTTGGTGCACCTTTCGCATCATGTCTGCGTCATTCATGAACGCTTTGGTCACGCCGATCAGATTGACGGCATAACGGATGATTTCAGTATCCGATGGCTGTCGCTCGCCACCGGAAAGAAGCTTCAAAAAAGTTTCCAGACCGAGGTTGAGATCGTGGATATTGCCGCCGAAGGTGTCCAGCGTATCCTTTGGGTCGAAATTGAACAGCGAACGTATGTTGGCCGCAGCCAGATGCTCATGCTGGATGCGACCTTCGTAAGCAAGTTCACGCACAAGTCGGCAGCACTGCAAAACCGCAGCAATGGCGATGGTCTGATCTTCAATCGTACTCATGAGGTTTCGGCTCGGAAGAATGGTTGGGTTGCGGCTCAGGTTACGGCTTCTTCAATCACGGCGCCACCAAGACAAACATCGCCCTGATAGAAGACGATGGATTGTCCCGGTGTGATGGCGCGTTGCGGCTGATCGAAGGTTACATTTAGCAGACCTTCGGTCAGGGCTGTGACCGTGCAGGATTGATCGGGTTGACGGTATCGAATCTTGGCGGTCAAACGCAGAGGGTAGGGGCCAACGTGCGTCATTGGGTCATTGATCCAGTGAATCTGTCCGGCGCGCAACGCAGGGGCAAATAGCGCCGGGTGATCTTGCCCCTGCGCCACGATAAGGGTGTTATCCCCGAGATTTTTCCCCGTGACATACCAGGGTTGATCACCCTGATTCCGCAGCCCGCCAATGCCTAAGCCCTGCCGTTGGCCGATGGTGTGATACATCAGGCCCTGGTGTTGACCAATAACCTGACCATCTACGGTAACAATGTCGCCCGGTTGCGCCGGCAGGTAGGTCTTCAGGAACTCGCTGAATCGGCGCTCACCGATGAAGCAGATGCCCGTGGAGTCTTTTTTGGTTGCTGTTTTGAAGCCCGCTTGTTCTGCGATGCGCCGTACCTCGGGCTTTTCCATTTCACCGATAGGAAAGAGTGCCGACGCAAGCTGTTCCCTGCTGAGCGCATGCAGGAAGTAGCTCTGATCCTTGTTGGCGTCCAGTCCTTTCAATAGGCGCGTTTCACCCGAGCCGTCGGGTAATGCGTGCTGGACGCGCGCATAGTGTCCCGTCGCGATGTAATCGGCCCCCAGTGTTCGGGCGTGGTCTAAAAAAGCGCGAAACTTGATTTCACGGTTGCAGAGAATGTCAGGGTTGGGTGTTCGACCGGCGCGATATTCATCCAGAAAGTGGGCGAACACGCGATCCCAGTAATCCTGGGCGAAATTCACAAAATGAAACTCGATCCCGAGCCGGTCGGCAACAGACAGCGCATCGAGCATATCGGCCTTGGCCGCGCAGTATTCGTCGTTATCATCCCCTTCCCAGTTCTTCATGAACAGGCCTTCGACCTGGTAACCCGCTTCGATTAAACGCAGGGCGGCGACAGAGGAATCCACCCCGCCGGATAAGCCAACTATCACGCGTGTATCTTGCGGGCGTTTAAGCGTGTTCAGCGTCATGTTCTTATTCCAGTCAAGGAATGTAGCACGGCAAGATCAAAGCATTGCCCTTGCTGGAAATCCTCGATGCAGCTCAGGACAAAAGGCGAGCGAAGCTCGGCTTGCCTTGCGATTATTTCTTCTGCTGTGCGCCATTCTGTCGAATGTATGGCCGCATCAAGAGGAAGAGACAGATCGGGTGAGGGATCGACGCTACCGATGATGGCTATCCGCATGATTCTATGGCCTGCAGCCGGATTATGGTGATAAACCCCCAATAATGCCTCAGGGTGGAAGTGATATCGCGTTTCTTCCAGAACTTCCCGTTTGACGGCTTCGATAAGACTTTCTCCCGGTTCGACATGTCCGGCAGGCTGATTGAGCTTGATCTGCCCCTCAATCAATTCTTTTACCAGCAGAAATCGTTCCTCACGAAAAATAATGCCAGCAACGGTAATGGCAGACAGGGGGCGATGGGTGATGGGATTCATAGCAAAATTATACGCCCAGACGGAACAGCTCGGGGTAGTGGGGTCGATAAGTGTTACGAAGTAGACGCATTCTTCTGAAATATCGACATAAACTCAACCAGCTTTTCGACGGCTTGAAGTTCTAGCCCGTTGTATATAGACGCACGAATCCCGCCGATGGCCCGGTGCCCGGATAAACCCGAGAACCCGGCATCTCGACTGGCAGCGAGGAAGCGTTGTTCCAGTTCCGGCGTGGCAAGATTGAACACGACATTCATCAATGAGCGATCCGGTATCGCGGCGCGTCCCTGATAGAAACCGTCGCTCTGATCGAGCGCTTCATAAAGCAGGGCCGCTTTGCGTTGATTGCGTGTATTCATGGCGTTCAGCCCGCCGATATCGTCCAAAAGCCAGCGTGTGACGAGCAGAACGACGTATATCGCGAAAACCGGCGGGGTGTTGTAATTGGAGTGGGCCTTGATATGGCTGCGATAATCCAGCCACCCCGGCAGGTTATCGGGCATGTCCTGCAACAGTTCGTCTCGAATCAGAACGACGGTCACGCCCGCCGGGCCGATGTTCTTCTGCGCATGGGCGTAGATTATGCCAAAGCGGTCTGCTTCGCAGGGTTTGGACAGGAAATCAGAAGACATGTCGCAGACACGCGGCACATCGTCTCGCCCCAGAACCCGATGAAACTGCAAGCCTTCGACCGTCTCATTGGAGACATAATGCAGGTAGGGTGCGGTGGCGGAAAAATCCAGCTCCTCATCGGCAGGGAGCCTGTGGAACCCATCTGCCTCGCCACTCCACAAGACGCGCAGTTTGGTTTCCTTGCTGGCTTCCCCCAGCACCTTGCCGCTCCAGTAACCGGTATGAAGGTATTCCGGGGGTTCGGTTTTTCCGTGCAGCAGGGTCATGGGTACCATGGAAAACTGTTGGGTCGCACCACCTTGCAGTAACAGTACGTGGTAGCTCTTATCCAGCCCCAGCAGGCGTCGGATATTGTTTTCAAGCTCTGCAACAACGCCCAAGAACCAGTCGGACCGATGACTGATGCCAAGAATGGAGAGCCCCACCTCGGGCACGCACATAATAGCTTCCTGAACCTGTGCGAGGACGGTTGCGGGTAGCGCACCCGGCCCGCCAGAGAAGTTCAAGCCATTATTCATATTTTGCTGCAAAGGCATCGTGTTATTCCGTTTCTGCGGTAGTTGTTGCCAACAACTGACGCAAGGCGTTCTGAATTTGCTGGATCGGCTCTTGTTTATAAGGGAATAGCTCAACCGGGTCCATGGCATGTACCACCATCACATGATCGATTTCGAAGATGAGCAGTTCGCCCGCTTGTGTTTCGGCACCGTCAAAGCAGACATAGTCCAGCCCCATTCGTTCCGCGATCATGCCGAGCGCCTGCCCATGTCGGGTGATGAATGCGTCAAAGTGCAGCATGAACTGTGCTTCTTCCTGCCGTTTTTCCGTATCTTCATACATACCCGCGTTGACGTAATGGATCATCCAGTGCGCGGAGACAGCCATGTGAACGGCAAAGGGTTTTCCGCCGACTAATGCGATGCGGAACTTGCGAAACAGGCCATCGGCTCCGCTGTAGTCGATAAAGGGCGCGATGAAGAACTCTGTTGAGGAAACTTGATCTAGATAGCGCTGCAATGCAGCGATATTTGCCACGCGTTCAAGATCACGCCCGGCGTGGGAGTCGAACGGGCGCACGATCAGCGGGAAGTCGAGGTCGGCGGCAATGTGCGTTAGCGGCTGCGACGTTTCAGCGACGGCGGCCAGTTGTTCCCGCGATATGCGGTACGTCGTCGGCATGAGTACGCCGGGGATGTCGTGCAGTATCTGGCAGGCCGTGTCCCGTTGGGTATTCGGGATGGCTTGCGGCCGATTCAACACGCGCACGGGCCAGTCGTTCAATGCGGTGGCCAACGCAGTCAGAAGCGGGCGGTGCTGTGGGGCGTCGCCAATCGCGATGAAAACGGCATCATGGGGCGGCAATGGGTCGGGTAAAAGCGCGTCGAGTGCGCAGTAATGACAAAACAGATCAATATCACTGCCTTCGAGCAAGCAATCGAGTGGCGTGTTGGCCGCAATATCGCCCGGAACCATCAGCATCAGAATCCTGAAACTGCTGGGTTGTGTCAGTGCGGGAATCTCAAAGCTGCGTTGTAGCGTTAACCCCTGATTCTGCGTGGCAAAGGCCGACTCACGTTGACCCAGACTGAACATCAAAGTGGAGAGGTTCATCCAGAGGTTTGCATCCAGCGGGAATTGGTTCAGGTTGCCCAGAGCGGCTCTGGCAAAAGCCTGCAAATCCTGCCCTTCGATGCTGGCTCTCAAAAAGGGAGCCAACCCCAGGAAAGGAGTGGAGGGAATGTCCACGTGGTCTTCTTCAGTCATCTTTTTATTCTCATTCAACTCACTTTATCCACCAAGCAAAATATCGAAGGCGGATTTGGTTCTTGCGGCTAGGTGATGCACTCTAAGAGGATAACCTTTCGTGAGTGATTGGGCTTTGTTCGATTTGAACATAGTTCGTTTTACGGCGGATTGAGGGATGCCCAGATGACACGGTGCCTCGGCGATCATTTTATTTGTGTAAGGGTGGAACTTTCTCTCTTGAAGGTTGTTTAATGTGCATAACTTGTGCATTCGGTTAGGTTGTTATCAAGATTCTGCTGTTCCTTTGATTAATTTCTCTTGAATAAGCTGTTTTTCTATGCAAAAGTTATACAACTAATTGACTCGGTTTTTGCTTACATGCGAGGTGCCATCCATGGGTAGTGTGACGCAATATAAAAAGTCTGTCGGCAACGACGGCGTTCAGATTTCAAAACGTCAACGGATAGCACCTGATCCTGTGGACGCAGAAGAATTGCTTGCTGTGGATGATGTCGAGTTGGACGACGATATTGACTCTCTGGAGAAAGATGAGGAAGAACTGACAACAACCTTTACCGCCAGCGATTCTGAGTCAGTTGATCCTGTTCGCTTGTATCTTCGTGATGTTGAAACCGAGCGTTTGCTCACTGCGGAAGAAGAGGTGATTTATTCACGGCGAGCGCAAAGCGGTGATGAATCCGCGCGCCAAAAAATGATCGTCTGCAATTTGCGTCTGGTGATCAAGATTGCGCGACGCTACATGAATCGAGGCCTCGATTTGCTTGATTTGATCGAGGAAGGAAACATCGGTTTGATGAGAGCGGTCGAAAAGTTCGATCCCGAGCGTGGATTTCGTTTTTCCACCTATGCCACGTGGTGGATTCGGCAGACCATCGAACGTGGTTTGATGAATCAATCCAGAACCGTTCGTTTGCCAGTGCATGTCGTTAAGGAGGTGCATTCTTTTAACCGCGCGGCCAGAAAGATTGCGCAAAATCAGAATGCCGAAGTGACTGCTGAACAAATTGCCGATCACCTGGATCGCCCCGTGAATGACGTGCTAAAAGTAATGGCCTACAACGAGCGGCAATCCTCGTTTGATAGCCCTCTGAAAGGGGATGGAGAGTTTTCGTTGCTTGACCTGATACCCGATCAGGAGAGCAATCAGCCAGATGAGCTATTACAGGATGCCGGAGTTCATGGATTTCTTGATCAACTCATTGCCCAGCTTGAGAGTAAACAGCGAGAAGTATTGGTTCGGCGATATGGATTGCGCGGGTATGAAACGCATACCCTGGAAGAAGTGGGCGATCATTTAGGCGTAACACGCGAACGCGTTCGACAAATACAATTGGAGGCTGTGCGGCGATTGAAATCACTGGCTAAAAAGGCTGGTGTTACCGCCGAAGTTATTTTCCCTGACTGATCTGTCTTCTGCAGCGCTGTGTTAGTCGGCGCAAAAGGTTTGGTATAGTCTGTATTAAACTCATAGGAAACCGCCACTCATTTCGAGAGGCGGTTTTTTTATCGCTGCAAAAATAACTTAGGTGGGTAATAATTTAATTTCCAAAGAAATCATTCAGGGTAATCGGCCTCATAAAAGAGGATTGAAAAGCGACTATGGAGATATACTGAAAACTATGCCTACACCAGAGTTTGATATTTGCAGCGAAGATAGAATGCCAGTTTTGATGATGCGTGTTACGCAGCTATGGCGCCAATTAATGGATGCAGAGCTTGCCCATCACGGATTGAGCCAGGCAAAGTGGCGTACTTTGGCTATATTGGCAATGAGACCGGAAGGCATGATCCAGTCCGAGTTGGCAGATGAACTTGGTGTGGAAGGGCCTTCTTTAGTTGCGATGCTGGATCGGTTATCCAAGGATGAGTGGGTTGAGCGTATCCTTTCTGAAACGGATCGGCGCTGCAAAATCATACGCCTGACCCCTCGGGCGTGGCCCCTCATCGAAGAGATACGCATCAGTTCGCAGAAAATATTTCAACGGACAATTGCCAAGGTGGATGTCGCGCCACTTTCAGTGATCGAGTCGTTTTTTATCGATCTCAGGGAGCGTCTTTACAATGACCTACCGGATAAGAAACGGCATCACCGAAGTGAACGGCGCGCTGTTTGTGGCCTCCCCACCAGTCATGACTGGACCGACTGAGCTGGTTATTTATTCATCGAGAATTTGTCCCCAGGCGTTACCTCGAAAAACGTCACCAATAGTGCATTCAGTCCAGATGGTGCCGAATCAAGTCCACAACCACCTTCGGTGATTTACCAGCCGTTTCAATAATCAGATCAGCTACCCCGCGGTAAAGTGGCTCACGCATCGTCATCAGTTCGTTCAGTTTGCCCGCCCTGTCTTTTGTTTGCAGTAACGGGCGCTGGGTATCCATGGCCGTTCGTTCCGCCTGTTGCTGCACGGTAGCGTGCAAATAAACCACAAAGCCGCGCTCGGCAAATACCGCCCGATTCTCGGGACGCAAAATCGCTCCGCCCCCCGTGGCCAGCACCCAGCCAGATGTTTGCGTGAGTTCATCGATCACAGCAACTTCCCGATCCCGAAAACCGGCTTCGCCCTCGATCTCGAAGATCAGCGGGATGGTGGCACCGGTGCGATGCTCGATTTCTTTGTCCGAGTCATAAAATGGCAAGTTCATGCTGTGGGCCAGCATTTTACCTATCGTACTTTTGCCGGCACCCATGGGGCCGATGAGAATTATATTGTTCATGTGGTGATTTTAAGTGAGAAATGAAAAACCCCGCATAGGCGGGGTTTGCTTCGAGTAAAACCCGTTGCGGATTAGTTGGTGTTCACCAAGGATTGATCGCTGTTGATGATTTTCGGTGTGACGAAAATCAGCAATTCAAGACGTTGGTTCTTGACTTCTTTATTTTTGAAGAGGTTCCCTATGCCTGGTAAGTCTCCAAAGAAAGGCACTTTGTTAATCGAGTTGTTGTTTTCAAACTGATAAATACCACCCAGAACAACGGTCTCACCATTTTTAACTTCGACCTTGGTTTTTACTTCCCGGGTATTGATTGGCGGGTTGGTTGTCCCGGGCAGCAGATTGGTGTAGTCCGGCTCATCTTTTTTGACATCGATGTCCATAATGATGTTGTTATTCGGTGTGATTTGCGGCGTCACTTCTGTAGACAAAACTGCCTTCTTGAAGCTGACTGTATTACTGGCCACACCACCGGCCGTTTGAGTCGCAATGTACGGAATCTCGGTCCCTTGAGAAATCAAGGCCGTATGACCATTGGTGGTTATCACTTTCGGGCTGGAGACAATCTCACCTGTCCCTTCGGATTGAAGTGCGGAGAGTTCAAGATCAAGCAACACGTTCGAACCAAGAATGGCGAGACCTAAACTACCTGCAGGCGTTCCGCTAATTGGGGCATTGACCATCCAATTGCCGGGTGTGGTAGTGGATGTGCCTTGAGTAACCGCAGTGCCTGGACCACCATTTCCATTGTTAAGATCATAAGGTAATGTACCACCAGCTGATAAAGACGGTGATGTCGATCCTAAACCTATTGTGCTGTTGCCCCGGTTGAATCCGGCCTGAACACCCCAGCGAACGCCCAGTTGACGAGCGAAGTTGTCGGTTGCGATCACAATTCGGGTTTCAATCAGAACCTGTTTGACGGGCTTGTCGAGTTTCTGAATCAGATCACGGATGCGATCAAGCGCACTGGCGGTATCGGTAATGATCAGGCTGTTGGAGCGGGCGTCAACAGTCACACTGCCGCGGTCACTGATGAAACGCTGTGCCGTGTCCGTGCTCTCACCGTTTTTACCTGACGATTTGCTCGTTTTGGATGCGGACTCTAGCAGCTTGTAGATGTCGTCGGCTTTTGCGTAATTGATCTGAATAATATCAGTGGTGAGAGGGGCGAGCTGCTGAGATTGCTGACGCGCTTCGAGTTCCGCCTTGTCTCGTGCCACGATGTCCGCCGTGGGGGCCACGTACATGACATTGCCATTTTTGCGCATCGATAAGCCTTTTGTTTCCAGGATGAGCGCAAGCGCTTGATCCCAAGGCACATTTTCGAGCCGTAAACTAATGGAGCCTTTGACATTATCGCTGACCACGATGTTGTTGCCCGTGAAGTCGGCAATCAGCTGAAGCAGTGGGCGGATTTGAATGTCCTGGAATTTGAGCGTCAAGCGCTCACCGGTATATTTTTTCTCACCGACATTCTGCGCACCTTGTGATTGGGGCACGGGTTTGACTTCTACAACTAAACGGTTGTCCGTCTGGTAAGCCATGTGCTCGCCCGCGTTGCGCGTTTTCAGAGTAATTCGGCTACCGTTCCCCATTGGGCGAACATCGATATCTTCCACCGGTGTGGCGAAGTCTTTGACGCCAAAACGGCCGGACTCGACACGGGTGTTCGGCAGATCGATGATGATGTTGCTGCCTTCGCTGCGCATTTTCATGGGCGCATTCGGGCCGGAGGTTTGGATGAGGAGTCGACCGGCACCATCAGCCGCACGACGGAAATCAATGCTCTGCCCACGGTCCATCGCGGTGGCAGGATTATTGCCAGCCGTGTTGCTGACGGCCAGCCCGCTTGCTGTCGTGTCACTGACTGAGGCGGGTTTGAAGGTAACGGTTAATTCGTTGCCTTGCGGGTTAATCGCGTAGGGTGTTGCCTGATCGAGGTTGAATACAACACGCGTTTTACCCCCGGCTTCGGCCATCATCAGGGACTTTACCGGGCCCAAATTGATCTTCCGGGTCCGTTCGCCGGTTTTATTTGTCGTGTCGGGCAGGTCAATCGCGACCCGAGCCGGGTTATCAATCTGGAAGTTGTCCGGACTGCCCGATAACGGCGATGAAAGTTTGAAATGCACCTGAATAGAGCCATCCGCTGTACGGTCGGTGCTGATCGTATTGATGTCGCCTGCGTAACCAATGGCGGGAATAAGAAGTGATATCGATAATACGCCCAAGGATTGCCGAATGGCTCGGGTCAGTGGTCGATAAAGTGTTTTTGCATCCATAACGCTGTTCATTGCTTTCTATCCCCTTGAATCATTTGGTCGCGTTTTGCTGGACAATCGCAGTTTGCTTGCGCCAGCCGCCCTGTCCGTCGGGCACGATTTCTTCGAGCGTGATCTTGTCAGGCGTGATCTTGACGACCTTGCCGTAATTCAAGCCCATGTAATTGCCCACCTGGATCTCATGAATGACGCCATCGCCATCTCGGACGAGGGCATATGTCGTGCCCTTGCGTTCGAGCACACCCTTCATTGAGAGAGCGTCCAGTGGATACATTTCCAGAGGCTCTTTGGGGCGGTTCATGTCTGGGGTGATGCCGCTGCCTTTATTCGCTGTCTGGGTGACGGCTGGCTCAAATGGTGTGCGATCCTTGGTTTCCACATAACTGAATTTCGGCAGGGGCTTCATTTCAGGGATGGGTTCAATCTTCCCTCCGGGCCGCGCCAGAATTTGATCCACCTTTTGTGTCAGGTCGCTCATGTTGTTCGCGCAGCCACTGAGCATGAGTGTGGCGGGTACTAATACAAGTATCCATTTGGCAGATCGAATTTTTTTCTTGTGGGCAAAAGGCTGATTGTGCGTCATTTGCCTTCTCCTTCACCTTGTTCAAGGTAACGGTAGGTTTTGGTCACAATGGTCATCACAAGCGGCGGGGACTTCATGTCCGGTTTATCTCCTTTTTCCGGCCTGATGGTTGGGTTGTGCAAAGTCACAATCCTGGGTAGGTTTGCCGTGTCGCTGATGAATTTTGCCAGCTGGTTATAGGTTCCTTCCAGGGTCAGGGTGTAGGGCATCTCCGCATAGAAGGTGTGCTTGATTTCTTGCCCCGGCTGGATCTGTTTGTTTTTAAGACCATTCTTAAGAGAGGTCTGGGCAACATCGATAATCAGGTTTTCCGCTTCGCTTTTATTCGGCAGTTGTCTGAGCAGTTCACCAAAACGAGCCTGCATCTCCTTGAGTTGATCCTGATAAGCCTTGAGATTGGCGGCGAGTCGTTGCTTGGCCTCAATCGTTTCAAGCAAGCTCGATTCCTGACGCTGCTTTTGAGCGAGCTCATCCCGTTGAGGCAGGGTGTCGAAGTAAATGACTGCACCAACAATCAGGACGATAACGAAGAGGAAGATCACCATGCGCGTCCCGAGCGACGCAAGCCCGATGGTCTGGAAGTCCAGAGTTTTTAATTCGTTGAGATCCATCTCTTATTGCTCCTTATTCGCATCGGCCGATTTGGGGGTTTTGACCGATGCTGTAATCGAGAATACATATCGATTTGAAGAAGGTCCTTTTTTATCCGGGTTCTGGGCAAGAATACCCGAGCCGACAATAATGGCACTCTCAATGTAATCTGAACCATTGAGTTGGCGAAGGTAATCAGCAACCCGTGCCTGCGCATCGGCATAACCTTGAATGGAAATGGTTTTGTCGCCTTTTATCGAGATGTCTGTTAATTGAATGCCATCGGGCAGTGTTTTAACAAACTCATCCATCAAGTGGACAATGACAGGGCGGCTCGATTGCAGTCTCTCGATCACTTGCATGCGAGCAATCAGTTCAGCCTTTTTCTTTTTCAGCTCGTTGATGGATTGAATTTTCCTGTCCAGATCCTTGATGACGCCATTGAGGTATTGATTTCGCTGATCTTGAAAGTCGAGTTGGTTTTGTTCGTACAGGTGAATACCGCCACCGATAATCAAAGCCGCGATCACTGACCCCGCGAGATGCAGAACGAAATTACGCTGCAAGGTCTGGCGGCGTTCATCTCGCCAGGGAAGGAGATTGATTTTTCTCATTGGTCGAAACTCCGTAAAGCGAGGCCACAAGCAACCAGCATTGAAGAGCCATGATTGGCGAGCAACTCTGCGGATATTCTTGATCCTTGGCCGATGGCAACAAACGGATTCGCGCTGCGCGTTTGTATGCCGGTTTCATTGTTAATCCGTTCAATGACGCCCGGGGTATTTGCGGTTCCGCCGCCGAGTAGGATCAGTCCGATGGTGCCGCGATTGGTTTCTGAATAGAAATACTGAATGAACCGTTCCACCTGCATCGCCATATTATCGATGAAGGGTTGCAGTACTTTGCGATGGTAGTCATCGGGTAAAGTGTCGTTGCGTTTCTTTTCTTCCGCTTCTTCTGGCGAGAGGCCGTAATACATGGAGATCTCATTCGTCAGCTGTTTGCCGCCAAATGGGTGTTCCTTGCTATAGATAATATCGTCACCACTGAATACATTGATCGTGGTGGTGTTGGCGCCCACATCCAGCAGGGCGACGGGCTGGGCGCGATCTTCAGCTGTTAGGGTTGGGGCGATGATTTCTGTGAAGGCATTTTGTATGGCAAAGGATTCGACATCCATGACATCGACGGATAGCCCAGCTGCTTCGGCTACCGCGACACGTGCCTCGACATTGGTGGTACGGGTGGCCGCCATGATGACCTGGATACTGCTATCTTCATTGGACTGCTTTTTTTTCTGTTTTGATCCTGCTTCGGGATGAAGCGGCTCGAAGTCGAGACTGACTTCATCAATAGGGAAGGGGATATATTGATCCGATTCCATTCGGACCTGCTCTTCCAGTTCGAATTCATTGCCGGGATTACTTATGTTAAGCACCCGGCTGACGCTCGCACTGGTTGGCACGGCCATGACGATGTGTTTGGTTTTGGCCCTGGAGCGTGACAAAGCCCTGCTTAGGGCACCTGCGACAACGTCCGTGTCTGTAATGGTTTTGTCCTGAACCGCCCCGGGCGAAATGGGTTCGATGGCAAATCCGACCGGTCGATAGCCGTTTCGGTGTTTCTCCAGCAACAGCACTTTGACTGCGGTTGAGCTGATATCAACGCCGAGACGTGGATTTTTTGAGCTAAATAATGGCACGATCATTCCCTTCCCTTTGAGTGTGCGCTAAGGTTGCGCGCGCACTTTGTAGTCCACCGACGCATCCTAGGGCAAAACCTGTGGGTTTGTCGAATATTCTTGTAATCTTGCACCCAGTGTTGCAAAAAAACATGGCTAAATTGAACTAAATGAAACTTATCAAATTTGTTGTATATGTGCTTGGTTTTTTGTTGATTTTTGCCGTCGGTGGGGCGGGTATTCTGTATCAAATGTACAACAAGCAACTGCCTGATGTTCAGGATCTGGCGGCGGTCCAATACCAGATTCCGATGAGAATTTACGACGCTGACGGGGGCTTGATCGCCGAATTTGGTGAAAAACGTCGCTTCCCCGTCACATACGCTGAGCTGCCTAAAGTGGTCGTCGATGCCTTCACTTCTGCGGAAGATAGTAGTTTTTTTGAGCATGGTGGTGTGGATGTTCAAAGCCTGTTCCGTGCTGCATACGAGTTGGCCAAGACGGGACATAAAGGGCAGGGCGGTTCAACGATTACGATGCAGGTTGCCCGCAATTTCTTCCTGGGCAGGGAGAAAACTTATAGCCGTAAATTGATGGAAATTCTCCTGGCGATCAAGATCGAGCACTCCTTGAGCAAGGAGCAGATACTCACGTTGTATCTGAACAAAATATTTCTTGGGAATCGGACATATGGCGTCAAGGCTGCGGCCCAGGTTTATTTTGGTAAGTCGCTGGATAAGTTGACGGTCGCTGAAGCCGCCATGCTGGCCTCCTTGCCCAAGGCCCCTTCGTCCGTGAATCCTGTTTCCAATCCCGATAAGGCGTTAGCGCGGCGCGCTTACGTGCTTGGGCGTATGCTTGCGCTTGGGAAAATCGATCAGGCTTCATATGATCAGGCCATGCAAGAACCCTTACCGGGACACCTTTTTGCGAGTTCTGAAATACAAACGCATGCGCCCTTCGTAGCAGAAATGATCCGCCAAAAATTGTTTGCCCAATATGGTGAGAAGGCATACGAAATGGGGCTTGTTGTTCATACCTCAATCAATCCGAAGGCGCAGCAAGTAGCGCGAATGTCACTGAGGGATGGTCTTCTGGCTTATGACCGTCGTCACGGTTATCGGGGCGCCGAGGATCATTGGGGATCGTTGCTTTCAGAGCCTAAAGCGCTTCTGGATAAACTCCAGGATACGCCTGTGGTCGGTGGGTTGATTCCGGCGGTGGTTTTGTCGGTTGATCCTAAAACGGCAGAGGCTCTGATGCCGGATGGTTCAAAGATCGAGCTTGGGATGGATGCGGTGAGCTGGGCTTGTCATTATGAGTCTGTGAACCGTTGCGGCCCCAAGCCAAAGCAGATGGGTGATGTGCTCAAGGCCGGCGATTTGATTCGTTTGCAGGCAGAGGCTGACCAGCATTGGATGCTTGCCGAGATTCCGGCGGCCAGCGCGGGCTTTGTTGCCTTGGATCCGGACACAGGTGCTATTCGCGCACTTGTCGGCGGTTTTGATTTCGCGCATGACAGCAAATTCAACCATGTGACTCAGGCGGAACGTCAGCCGGGATCAGGCTTCAAGCCATTTTTGTATTCTGCGGCTCTGGATCATGGTTTTACATTGGCCACGATGATCAACGACTCACCGGTGGTGGTGAAGAATGGTGTTAGAGAAGGCGTCGACTGGCGGCCACAGAATTATGAAAAGCACTTCGGTGGTCCAATGCGTCTGCGGATGGCGTTGGTGCATTCTGTCAACTTGGTATCGATACGTTTAATTGAAGCGCTCGGGCCCGAAAATGTACTCAAGTATGCCAGTCGTTTTGGGCTGCCCACGCAAAACTGGTCGCCTACCCCATCGATGGCCCTGGGTAGTTATACCCTGACACCATTGGAGCTGGTTAGCGGCTTTTCCGCGTTCGTAAACGGTGGGTTCCGAATTACACCCTATGTTATTACCGAGGTCGATAACGGAGATAACGCGGTACTTTATAGCCAGCCTTCGGTTAACTTGTGCGATACCTGCCCGATGGAGTCGCCTGATCCGAGTGTCGCGCCGAGAATAATTACTCCGCAGAATGCGTTCTTGATGCGTTCTGCTCTGCGGGATGTCGTGCGGATGGGCACCGGGATTCGCGCTTATCGTGCACTGAAACGAGACGATATTGGTGGGAAAACAGGCACAACCAATGAGCAGCGCGATGCCTGGTTTACGGGTTTCGGGCCGGGTTGGGTCGCCACGGCGTGGGTCGGTTTCGATGACAACTCACCATTGGGACACCGCGAAGTCGGGGGTACCGCCGCGCTACCCATCTGGATTGATTTCATGCAGGCTATGCTGCCACCACCGACAGGTATTGCAGATGTGCCGCCACCCGGTGTGACCGAGGTCATGATCAATCCTGATACGGGAAACCGGTTGCCAAAAGGTGCTTCTGGTGGCGTACGTGAGTATTTTGATACAACCCGTGGTCCTGCGGATGAATCCGGGCTCTCTGCCCCGATTCCGGCGGATGTGGTGCCGCAGAATCTGATAAATAATTTGTTTTGATCGTGTGAGGTAACCGTAATGGCAGCAACCGGTCCGGTGTCTCCAGCTGTTTTATCTTTTGCTACACGATTGTGCGTCGAAGATGCAACACTCGACCGCTTAACGGCTCTGCGTAAGGCTGCGGAGCGTTTGGATGAGCCGATCGACCAGCGGTTCGCCGCAGTGGATTGCGAGCGCCTGGAGGCGGAGATTCGACAGTATCAATTGATTTTTCGTCCGCAGCAGCATGAAGTGATCCGCAATCTCCGCGCTGAGGCAATGAAGGCCATGGACTTCTTGAGTGACTTCTCACCGCGTCTGGTCGGATCTGTATTGACGGGAACGGCAGATCGACAATCCAAAGTGACCTTGCATTTATTCGCGGATACGCCTGAATCGGTCATGACGTTTTTACTGACGAAGAACATTCCATTTACGGAGTCCGAGCGCCGCTATCACTACCGAAGTGGGCGACAGACTCGCGTCCCGGTGCTGAGTTTTGTGGCGTTCGACGTGCCGTTCGATCTGGTGGTGTTCGGTCTTGATGATATCAAGGAGGCCCCGGTGGCAAATGGTCGCGGGGCGCTTATGACACGCGCTTCTGCGGCGAAGGTGGCATCGCTGCTTTCATCCACGAGTTGAATCGGTGGCCACTATCGGCGGCCGTGGCACGGTTCAGGACTGGTGGTAGGGGCGGCTCAGGCGGTGTACGGCATCGACCAGTACTTTGACTTTGTTCGGGTTGACGTGTTGGTGAATACCGTGACCGAGGTTGAATACATGGCCGCTGCCTTGACCGTATGCGCTCAAGACCCGCGCAACCTCCTGCTCGATCACCGCTTCTGGTGCGTACAGCACGCTGGGGTCGAGGTTGCCTTGCAGGGCGACTTTTACCCCGATCTGTTGCCGTACGGCCCCGATGTCTACGGTCCAGTCCAGTCCAACCCCATCCGCGCCCGAGGCAGCAATTTCCGGCGCCCAGGCTCCGCCGCCTTTGGTAAAGAGGATGACGGGGATGCGCTGGCCTTCATGCGTCCGGATCAGATTTTCGACAATTTTCTTCATGTAAGCGAGTGAAAATTCCCGATATTTCTCTGGAGAGAGTACGCCGCCCCAGGTGTCGAAAATCATCAGTGTCTGCGCGCCTCGACGCACTTGGGCATTGAGGTAGTCGGTTACCGCCCGGCTGAGTTTGTCCAGCAGCAGGTGAGCGCTCGCCGGGTCGCTATACATCAAGCCTTTGATGTGGGCGAACTCCTTGGTCGATCCGCCCTCCACCATATAGGTGGCTAGCGTCCAGGGGCTTCCGGAAAAACCGATCAATGGCACCCGGCCTTCCAATGCACCCCGGATGGTGCTGACTGCGTCCATGACGTAGCGCAGCTCGCCTTCGGGGTCGGGCAGAGGGAGTTGCTCAATGGAGCGACGATCACGCAGCGGGTTTGCAAAGACGGGGCCTTCTCCGGCGGAGAAGCTCAGGCCAAGGCCCATGGCGTCAGGAATGGTCAGGATATCCGAGAACAGGATGGCGGCATCCAGAGCGAAGCGCTCAAGGGGTTGCAGTGTGACTTCGCAGGCGAGATCCGCCGAACGGCACAGATCCATGAAGCTGCCTGCTTTCGCCCGCGTGGCCCGGTATTCCGGCAGATAGCGGCCTGCCTGACGCATGATCCAGATCGGGGTGCAGTCAACCGGTTCGCGAAGCAGTGCGCGAATAAAGCGGTCATTCTTGAGCGTCGCGGTGGCGGTTGATGTGGTGATGTCTGGGGTCATGCTGTGCTGAGCCTCTGATGGTGTGAAAATCCAACACGCTCAACCTGTGCGTGACACGCTGTTCAGGCTGGGGTAGGTCGAGTGTGGGTTCCCAAGCGCGCGCAAGGCGGGCCCGGGTGCTACGGCGAAAGGTTCTATGACGTATGTGGCCTGTCTCGGGACAGGCCGGGCGACATTAAACCTCCAGATAATCGAGGATGCCGAATCCAGCATTGCGGCCTTCAAACACGGCCGTAACGACGAGATCGGAGCCGCGTACCATGTCGCCACCAGCAAACACCTTGGCGTTCGTGGTCTGGAATGCGGGGCTGTGCGGACTCTGGTTGGCTATCACCCGACCACTGCTGTCGGTTTCAATGCCGATCTGCTCGAACCAAGGGGCTGGCGAGGGGCGGAAACCAAAAGCGATAAGTACCGTATCTGCTTCAATGATGTGTTCGGAGTGAGGGATGACTTCGGGGCTGCGACGTCCGCGATGGTCCGGTTCACCCAGGCGCGTGTTTACGAAGCGAACGCCGGTAACGCGGCCATTTTCACCAACGATTTCGATCGGTTGGCGGTTGAACAGGAATTCAGCGCCCTCCTCACGAGCATTGGCGACTTCTCGCCGTGAACCGGGCATGTTTTCTTCATCGCGGCGATACACGCAGGTCACTTGTGCCGCCTGCTGGCGAAGCGAGGTTCGGGTGCAGTCCATGGCCGTATCGCCACCGCCCAATACGATGACCCGTTGGCCTGAAACATCGATAAAGGGATCGTTGCCCGGGTAGTTCATCAGGCGATTGATGTTGCCGATCAAAAAGGGCAGTGCTTTGTGCACACCGTCAAGATCTTCGCCCGGAAAGCCACCCTCCATTGCCGTGTAGGTGCCCATGCCCAGGAAAACGGCGTCATATTCCTCCAGCAGGCTGTTCATGGAGATATCGGTACCGACATCTGTGTTCAGGCGGAACTCGATGCCCATTTCTTCAAAAATGCGTCGACGGGTCTCAAGCACGGATTTCTCAAGCTTGAATGGGGGAATGCCGAAGGTGAGCAGGCCGCCGATTTGCGGGTGGCGATCAAATACCACCGCCTTGACACCATGGCGGGCGAGGATATCGGCGCAGCCTAACCCTGCCGGGCCGGCACCGACGATGGCGACACGCTTGTTGGTCGGGACGACCTTGGACATATCCGGTCGCCAACCAAGCTTGAACGCCTCGTCGGTAATGTATTTTTCTATCGAGCCGATGGTGACGGCACCGAAGCCGTCATTCAGTGTGCATGCGCCTTCGCACAGGCGATCCTGCGGGCAAACGCGGCCACAGATTTCGGGCAGGGAGTTTGTCTTGTGCGACATCTCGGCCGCTTCGAGCAGGTTGCCTTCGGCGATCAGCTTCAACCAGTTGGGAATATAGTTATGGACCGGGCATTTCCATTCGCAATACGGGTTGCCGCACTCAAGACAGCGATCGGCTTGCTCTGCCGCCTTCTCTGGATTGTATTGGCCGTAGATTTCGCCGAATTCAGTGACGCGCTCGGTGGCCGGTTTTTTTTCCGGGTCCTGGCGCGGTACATTCAAAAATTGGAAAAGGTCAGCCATTGCCCATTACCCATTTGATTCAAATTTTATAAGAAGGGGATACCCGTCCGCGGACACCGCAAGCGGTTTGCCTGTGGTTGAAGCATCAGTCTAGGCCAACTTGATGCGGCGCGTCGAATGTTTAGGCGCCGAGTGCCGCCTTGACCCACTGGCTGACAGCGGCAAGATCCGCGCGCCCGGCTACTTTGGCGCGAACGGCGTTCATGACGGCGCCCATCTGGGCAACACCCTGCGCTCCGGTTGCGGCGATGGCATCGGTGATGATCTGCCGGATTTCCGCTTCGCTGAGTTTTGCCGGGAGGTAGTTTTCGATGACCTGTAGCTCAAACTGCTCGGTTTCTACCAGGTCATGACGTCCAGCCGTTTGAAACTGGTCGATCGATTCGCGCCGCTGCTTGGATTGCTTGACCAGAATGGCGAGAACGTCGTCATCACTCAATGTGATGCGTTCATCGACTTCCTTTTGCTTGATGGCCGCCAGCAATAGGCGAATGACGCCCAAACGCGACTTGTCGCCGGATTTCATCGCCAGCTTCATGTCGTCGGCCAGCCGGGCTTTGAGGGCGCTCATGCCGATATTCCTCTGTAACGCGCTAGCAGTTCCTTAGAACAGGCGAACGCGACGTGACTGTTCTTTGGACAGGCGCTTCTGGTTGCGTTTGACGGCAGCAGCGTTTTTACGCTTGCGTTCGGTCGTCGGCTTCTCGTAGAACTCGCGCTCACGCAGTTCACTGATGATGCCTGCTTTCTCGCAAGAGCGCTTAAACCGACGAACTGCAACTTCAAAGGGCTCGTTGTCCCGAACACGTACTGATGGCATGAAAATGTATATCCTGTTGAATTAATTGGATAAGTACTGCCGGAAGCATGGCTTGGTTCATGGGGTGAGCCAAGTGGAAATTTGCATCCGGGCAATAAAAAGGCCTTGTATTATAAAGCGCCGGGCTCAGGACGCAAGTAGGTTGTTGCTTCAGGTGATTTTTATGAGGACTAAACGCTTTTGCCGGTCTGGTCTATGATGCGGCGCTGGCCGCATGATTACCGGAGGGGCTTTTATCTTGAGTTTTGGTGATGTGCTGATTTTGATGATTATCGTGGGTTTAGCCGTCTTCTGGTGGCAACAGGACACGTTTCATCGGCGTGCGCTGGCATTGGCCAAAAGCGCCTGTGATCGGGCGGATGTGCAGTTGTTGGACGATTCAGTCGGTTTGCGGCGCATGCGCTTGCGTCGATCAAATGGTCACTTCATTATTGAGCGTCAGTTCGGGTTCGAGTTTTCGCCCTCCGGCGCTGCTCGATATCCTGGCCTCATCGTCTTTCATGGCAGCGGTGTGGATGCCGTGGACCTGGACTTATCACGTACGCTGGCCGATTGATCGGCATTGATTCGTTTTTCATCCGGATCTGGTCGTCGTTATCCAGACTGGCTTCAAACTTGATTTTGGTATTGACAACATGGTTTCTCCATCCGCGCACATGAATCAACCGGTAACCCAACTGGGCGCGCCCATGTCCGTTTCTGCTGTGCGCATCATGCTGCTAGGCAGCGGTGAGTTGGGCAAGGAAGTGGCGATCGAAGCGCAGCGGCTTGGGCTGGAAGTCATCGCCGTGGATCGTTATGCGAATGCGCCCGCCATGCAGGTGGCCCACCGCGCGTTCGTAATCGACATGCTGGATGGCAGTGCCTTGCGTGCCTTGGTCGAACGGGAAAAGCCCACATTGATCGTGCCGGAAATCGAAGCGATCGCGACCCCGACGCTTGTGGAGCTGGAAGCTGAAGGCTGGCAGGTAGTGCCGAATGCGCGTGCGGCCCGACTGACGATGAATCGTGAGGGTATCCGCCGCCTGGCCGCCGAAGAGTTGGGGGTGCCGACCAGCCGCTATGTCTTCGCAGATTCGCTGGCGGATTTTACGCAGGCGATCGAGCAGATCGGTTTGCCTTGCGTCGTCAAGCCGGTCATGAGTTCTTCCGGCAAAGGGCAGTCGGTCGTGCGCGCCTCGGCGCAGATTCAAGCGGCTTGGAATTATGCGCAGGCAGGCGGGCGTGCCGGAGGCGGACGGGTGATCGTGGAATCCATGATCGATTTCGACTATGAAATCACCTTGCTGACGGTGCGCCACCTCGGTGGTATCACGTTTTGTCCGCCCATTGGTCATGTGCAGGTCGACGGTGATTACCGCGAGAGCTGGCAGCCGATGGCCATGTCGGCGGCTGCCTTGGCGCAGTCGGAGCAAATCGCCGCCAAGGTGGTTGATGCTTTGGGCGGCTATGGTCTGTTTGGCGTGGAGCTATTCGTGCGTGGCAATCAGGTCTGGTTCAGTGAAGTGTCACCCCGCCCACACGATACCGGCATGGTGACGCTTATCTCGCAGGATCTTTCCGAGTTTGCCCTGCACGTGCGCGCCTTCCTCGGCTTGCCGATCCCCAATATCCGCACCCGTGTGCCTGCCGCTTCGGTGGCCTTGCTGCTTGAGGGTAACAGTACCGCTCCGGTGGCGACCGGGCTGATTGAAGCGCTCGAAGCGCCGGATACGCAATTGCGCTGGTTCGGCAAGCCTGAGATTGCGGGCAAACGTCGGATGGGCGTGATGTTGGCATTGGATGAAACGACGGATGCCGCGCGCGAAAAAGCCCGCCGCGCAGCGACACATATCCATTTCATCTGACGTTGCAATGTTGAGCGTGACCATGCCGCATAACAATTAACGGGCACCTCGAAAAACCTACTGCGCGACACAATTGCTGCGTTGGGCTGTGCTCGCTCCCTCACCTATCTATTTGATATGTCTCGGTCGCTGCGCTCCGGCCGCCTTGCACTCGGGCCGCTCATGACGGTTTTTCGAGGTGCCCTAACGTATTGCGTTGGTCTGGGGGGGCAGTCTGCTGGTCAAACCTGACCATTCAAACCCAGCAGCGATCGTGTTTTGGCTGATATATCGGGTCAAACGGCTTGGGTACCATGAATTTGCTTGCGGCCTGAACGACCGGGGCTTCTTCCAGACCAAGAAGGCGTGCCTTCACTGCCGTGCCACCACCAGAATAAGAGCCGAGCTGCCCATCGGCACGAACGACCCGATGGCAGGGAATCACGAATGGCAACGGATTTTGTGCCAGCGCCGTGCCCACGGCTCGGTGGGCATTGGGGCTGCCAATCGCCTGGGCGATCCAGCCATAACTTCGTACCTGGCCTCGGGGGATCTGGGCTGTCATGTTGAGCACCCTCTGTTGAAACGGCGTCAGTGTTTCAAGATATAACGGGAGGTGCACCGGCGTGTCGCCAGTAAAAACAGCCAGGATCTGTCGCGCGTAGTCATTCAGAATCGAATCCGCCCTGATGGGTACTTCGCCCGCTGTTGGCGTGATATTTTTCAGGAATTCGGTTTCGGTTCCAGAAGAGATTCGACACAGCGCGCCGCGTGAAAAAGCGGCGAATACAAGCCCGATCGGTGTCTCGATTCCGGTGTAGGTAATGGTCGCGTTTTGTTTTAGCTGCAACATTCTATTCCCTCACTTCACCACCCGCTGCGAACTTGTCATTCTGCATGATATGGGTGAATTCGTCGCGAAAAAAAACAGCACCGGCGAATTCCTTCGGGGTGCCGTTTCTGTAAATGGCTTATGAGTTACTTATCAGGCTTGCCTGTGTACGCAACTCATTGCGCGAGTTTGCTTAACTGCGTGGTTTCGAGCGACGGGGTTTGCCACCAAAGGAATCACCACTACTACGAGGACCGAATTTGCGCGGGCCGGCCGGTGGGCGGCGGTTGCCACCACGCTCGCCTTCGCTATCACTGGGGCCGGCTTCGCTGATGTCGAGCGGTACGCCCAAAACGTGCAAGCGCTTGAGCTGCGTGAACACTTCGTTCGGCATGCCTTCGGGCAAGTCTACGGTGCTGTGGCTGTCGAAGATGCGGATCGCGCCGATGTATTTGCTGTCAATGCCCGCTTCGTTGGCCAGTGCGCCGACGATGTTTTTCGGCTGGACGCCGTGCTCGTGGCCGATCTCGATCCGGTACTTGATGCGCGCCATGTCATCGTTCTGACGAGGACGACGGGGCTCGTCGCGACGGTCCTGATCCCGACCTTGAGCGCGATCTTGGCGGTCACCAAAGCTGACCTGCGCCGATTCCTTGATTTCGGCCGGCAGCAGCGGGCGATCCTTCTGCGCCAAATAGGCGAGTGCCGCTGCGATTTCCGGCAAGCCGACGTCGTGCTCGGACTGGTATTCCTCAATCAATGTTTCAAAGAAAGACAGATCTTCCGATTCCATCGCTTCGCTGATCTGATTCTTGAACGCGGCAGAACGTTTGTCTGCGATATCGCTCTGGCTCGGCAGACGCATGGGCGTGATCAACTGGCCTGTGGCGCGTTCGATGGCGCCCAGCATGCGTTTTTCGCGCGGGGCGACAAACAGGATGGCTTCACCCGAGCGACCGGCACGACCGGTACGACCGATGCGGTGCACATAGGATTCGGTGTCCAGCGGAATATCGTAGTTGATCACGTGGCTGACCCGCGGCACATCGATACCCCGAGCGGCCACGTCGGTCGCGATGATGATATCGAGTGATCCGCGCTTGAGGCGATCGATTGCCTTTTCACGCATGGCCTGATTCATGTCGCCATTCAGAGGCGAGGCGGCGTAGCCACGCGCTTCCAGTTTTTCGGCCAGTTCGGTGGTGGCCACTTTGGTACGCACGAAAATGATCACCGCGTCAAACTCTTCGACTTCCAGGATACGGGTGAGCGCATCGAGTTTGTGCATGCCGCTGACGGCCCAGTAGCGCTGGTTGATGGCCTTGACGGTCGAGGTGCTGGACTTGATTGCAATCTCGACCGGGTTGCGCAGGTGACGCTGGGCAATGCGGCGAATCTGATCGGGCATGGTGGCGGAGAACAGCGCGACCTGACGGTTTGCCGGGGTCTTGCTTAAGATTTCGTCCACGTCATCGATAAAGCCCATGCGGAGCATTTCATCGGCTTCATCAAGTACAACGGCCTGGATTTGATTGAGTTTCAGGGTGCCGCGCTTGATGTGATCCTGTATGCGCCCGGGTGTGCCGACCACAACGTGTACGCCACGTTTCAGGCCGCGCAGTTGGGGTTCCATTGCCTGTCCGCCATAGACGGGCAGTACATGGAAGTCAGGTAGGTGGCGGGCGTAGGCCTGCATGGCTTCGGCGACCTGGATTGCCAGTTCACGTGTTGGCGCCAGTACCAGCAGTTGGGGTGCACGCAGGCTGATGTCGATCCGGCTCAGCAAAGGCAGGGCGAACGCCCCGGTCTTGCCGGTGCCGGTTTGCGCCATGCCCAGTACGTCTTTGCCTTCCAGCAGGACTGGGATGCTTTTGGCTTGGATGGGTGATGGGCTTTCGTAGCCCAGTTCTTCGACCGATCGCAGCAGGGGTGCGGCGAGGGCGAAATCGGAAAATAGAATGGTGTTTTCTTCAGACATGAGTATTTCAAGGCTCTTCTAGGGGGGATGTCGTCCGAATTGGACGAACAGAAAAGGCGCGACATGTGCGCGTTGGAATGTCGCGCTTATCGAGCCGTGATGGAATTTCGGCGCATATTACCTGAAAACGAGCGGTTTGTCTTTAAGGAAACGCTGAAATATTCGGCGTTTCCTGTTTCGGGCAAGGATGCCTGGACGCAAACAATAGTGTAAGTCATTAATTTGCTGAGGCCACCGCGAATTCATTTCGCGGTGCTCTCGAAAGCTGAAGTCCGCAGGACCTTCTGGTATGGACGCCAGAAGAGCTTGAGAGGAGGGATTAGCCGATCTGAAAAAATCTATGGATGGATTTTTTCAGCATTCAATTATTTTCTTTTGCTTATATCAAGAGGTTGTATGACTGGCGCGTTGTTGCCGGCACATTTCCAATAGCTGTTGTGCTTTTTGGGCGGCGGTCCAGGTTTCTGCATAGCGCGGAGCCTGATCGACCAATTGCTGGTAGCGATCGGGTTGATTCAGGGTTTGATTGACGGCCTCGGCGAATCCGGATGGATCATCCGGTGCAATCACGCAGCCGCCGTCGGGATTCAGTACATCCAGTGTGCCCATGGCCCCCAGCGCGACAACCGGCGTGCCGAGCGCCAGTGCTTCCAGCAGAACCAGTCCCTGGGTTTCGGTTCGGGAGGCGAACACGAACAGATCGGCGGCGCGATAGGCATCCTGCAAGGCGCCATCCCGCCGCATGTAGCCCACGAATTTGACAGAAGCCTGTAATCCCATAGCCGCAACTTTGCGTTGAAGATGGGATTCTGCCGGCCCTTCGCCGGCGATGACCAGGATGGCTTCGGGGGTTTCTTTCAGGACGAAGGGCATCATGTCCAACAGGAAATCGATATTTTTTTCCAGCGCGACCCGGCCGACATACAAAAGAATTGGCTGGTCGTCTCTGATCGATAGTTTTGCCCGGAAGTCCGATGTCGGCGGTGTGCGGAATGTGTCGAGGTTGAGCCCGGTCGGGATAATGTGCATCCCGGTGCGCACACCATAGGTTTGCAGGGCATCGCGCATGGGTGAGGAGGGCACGACGAGGGCATCGACGGCATTGCACTGGCTTTTCGAGAAAAAACGCGCTGCCCATTTGAGCCAGTTTCTGGGTGCCCAGCGCACGTAGTTATAGAGATATTCCTCGAAGAAGGTGTGATAGCTCTCGACGACCGGAATAGCCAGTTTGCGTGCCAGTTTTACCCCCGCGTAATGGGCCACGAAGGGTGTGTGTATATGGATCAGATCTATCGTTCGTCCCCGCAGGATCGGTAACAGGTTGATGATGGTGCCGTAACTCATCATCCGGTCCTCAGGGTCGAGCAGCACCTTACGCGAAGGCAGGCGCAAAATATCTTCATCATCGTGTTGATCTTTGGCGCGTTCGAGTGTGATTGACTCGGGGTAGTCCGGGCAGATCAGGGTGACCCGATGCCCCGAGGCGATCAATTCGCTGCGAAAGCTCTGGATGGAGGTCGATACGCCGTTGATTCTCGGGAAGTACACATCGGAGATCATTAGAATATGCACGGATGACAGCTCAATATTTATGAAGAATGAAACAGGTTGTCGACTTTATATGACAAATTCGTGATTTAACCCATGAGACATCACTCAGTGGTCAGAATCTGGCGATGATTTTGACTGTGATAGCATGGCGCGCAGTTTTTTCGTAAAAAATGATGATCGTGGGGAATCAGCATGATTGCAGGTGTTTTTCCGGGGCAGGGTTCTCAGTCCATTGGCATGAGTAGCGGCTGGGGGGCGCATCAGGCTCTGGCCGAGGCCGTCTACCGCGAAGCCGGCGACGTGCTGGGTTTTGATTTGTGGGCCTTGGTGGCGAATGGGGATGTGCAGGAACTCAACCGCACAGAAATCACCCAGCCGGCCATGTTGGCTGCCGATGTGGCGGCTTGGCGCATTTATCTGGCCGCAGGCGGGCACAGGCCGATTGCATTGGCCGGGCACAGTCTGGGCGAGTATGCCGCGCTCGTGGCAGCAGAAAGTATCGAATTTGCCGATGCGGTGGCCCTCGTTTTCGAACGGGGACGTCTGATGCAGGCCGCCGTTGCACCCGGCGCTGGCGCCATGGCGGCGCTGTTGGGTCTGACCGATGAAGCGGTTTTGAGCGTTTGTGCCGAGGCTGCACAAGGGCAGGTTTGCGAAGCGGTGAACTTCAACTCGCCCGGGCAGGTGGTCATCGCCGGTGATGCGAGTGCCGTGGCGCGTGCCGAGGGATTGGCCAAGGCGGCCGGTGCCAAGCGCTTTGTGCCGCTGCCGGTCAGTGTGCCTTCCCATTCGAGTCTGATGATTGACGCCGCCCGCGAATTGGATGCCTATCTGGCCAAGGTTACGATCAAACCGCCCGAGCTTCCCGTCCTGCATAATGTTGATGCGCAAACCCACGACGACGCGGTTGCCATCCGTCATGCATTGGTTGAGCAATTGTACCGTCCGGTACTGTGGGTGGCTTGTGTGCAGGCCCTGCATGGTCGCGGCTGCAACCGTCAGTTTGAATTTGGCCCCGGTAAGGTGCTGACTGGTCTGGCAAAGCGGATTGAAAAAGGGGTGACTGGCAACGCCGTATTCGATGAAGCCAGTCTGTCTGCGGTTATTTCCTGACCCCCCACGTTCGCTGATCACTTATTCGAGAGCCATTTCAAGAGGAATGAAAGATGAGTAATGAAACAAAAGGCCAGATTAATGGTTTGAATGGCAAGGTCGCGTTGGTGACCGGTGCATCCCGCGGCATTGGTGCGGCCATCGCCGAGCAGCTCGCGCAAGCAGGCGCGGTGGTGATCGGTACGGCAACCTCCGATTCGGGTGCGGCGGCCATCAACGAGCGCCTGGCACCGCTGGGCGGCGCGGGGATGCGTCTCGATGTGACCGATAGCGTGCAAATTGATGCCGTTCTTGCCGAGATCGAGGCCCGTTTCGGCGCCGTGGCCGTGCTGGTCAACAACGCAGGCATCACTCGAGACACCCTGCTCATGCGTATGAAGGAAGATGACTGGTCCGCCATTATCGACACCAATCTCACTTCCGTTTTCCGTCTGTCGCAAAAGGTCTTACGCGGCATGACCCGCGCACGCTGGGGCCGGATCATCTCGATTGCCTCGGTGGTCGGCTCCATGGGGAATGCAGGACAAACCAATTACGCAGCCGCCAAAGCCGGTCTGATGGGCTTTACCAAATCCTTGGCCCGTGAAGTGGGGGCGCGGAACATCACGGTCAACGTGGTGGCACCCGGGTTCATCGATACCGACATGACGCGCGATCTGCCCGAGGCGCACAAGACGGCATTGTTGGCGAATGTGCCTCTGGGTCGGCTGGGCGATCCGGCGGAAATCGCCGGTTGTGTTCGCTTTTTGGCGAGCGACGATGCCGCTTATGTGACGGGGCACACCCTGCATGTCAATGGCGGTATGTACATGAGCTGATTATCTTTAACCTTTATAATCATATTGTTACATGGTTGTTCTTTGAATTTTGATCAGGTGGCCCGAGTGCGTTGAAGTGATATTTATTTTGCGGTTTGGCCGGTTTTAACTAGAATGCCTGCCATCTCGGGCAAGCGCCCTTGAACCCATTTGTCTTAAATCGAGGTTGAATCGTTATGAGCACCGTTGACGAACGCGTGAAGAAGATTGTTGTAGAACAGCTGGGCGTTAAGGAAGAAGAAGTCACCAATGAGGCTTCATTCGTTGATGATCTGGGCGCTGATTCTCTCGACACCGTCGAGTTGGTGATGGCTTTGGAAGAGGAATTCGAGTGCGAAATTCCTGACGAAGAAGCTGAAAAAATCACAACCGTACAGTTGGCCATTGATTACATCAACGCCCACAAAGACGCATAACTCGCGGCCCCGGGTATGCCCCGGGGTCTGGGTGGTTGATTGAACAAAAGGCCGCGCCCTGGGTTATCCCGGCGCGGTTTTTTCATATGAAAAAAGAAAAGATATGGATCTGAACGCATGAGCAAGCAACGTGTGGTGGTGACGGGGTTGGGGGCGTTGACCCCTCTGGGTAATACGGTGGCATCCAGCTGGGCTGGCATTCTTGCAGGCCGCTCGGGGGTTCGCCGGATCGACCGTTTCGATGTCAGTGCGATGGCTTCGCAAATCGCAGGCACGTTACGCGATTTCGATGCAGCCCAGTTCATTCCCACCAAAGAAATCAAGAAAATGGAGCCATTTATCCATTACGGGATCGCGGCTGCAATCGAAGCGATCGAAGATGCCGGTCTGATCAGTGACACATTGAACTACGATCGTGTCGGTACATTGATCGGTTCTGGAATTGGTGGGCTTGAGGGTATCGAACGCAACACCATGACACTGGCGCATCAAGGCGCGCGCCGCGTGTCGCCATTCTTCGTACCCGGTGCGATCGTGAATATGGTATCCGGTCAACTATCGATCCGCTACGGCTTCCGCGGGCCTAATCTGGCCACAGTGACCGCCTGCGCGGCGGGTACGCACAGCATCGGTCAGGCGGCACGCTTGATTGCCTATGGCGATGCGGATGTGATGATTGCTGGCGGCTCCGAAGGTGCGGTCTCGCCACTGGGCGTAGCCGGTTTCTCCGCGGCGCGTGCGTTGTCGACCCGTAACGATGATCCTGAACATGCCTCGCGGCCTTGGGATAAAGACCGTGATGGGTTTGTGCTCGGCGAAGGGGCGGGGGTGCTTGTGCTCGAATCGTATGAGCATGCCAAAGCGCGCGGCGCAAACGTTTACGGAGAATTGATCGGTTTTGGCATGAGCGCCGACGCTTATCATATGACCGCGCCTTCCGCAGATGGCGACGGTGCGCGCCGTTGTATGCTGGCGGCCATGCAGGATGCCAGGGTCAATCCGGAAGACATTGGCTACGTGAACGCCCACGGCACCTCGACACAGGCAGGCGATCTGGCCGAGGTGGCGGCCTTGCACGCAGCCTTCGGCGAACATGCCAAGCATTGCCCGGTCAGCTCCACCAAATCCATGACCGGCCATCTGTTGGGTGCCGCCGGGGGCATCGAGGCGGTGTTTTCCCTGTTGGCCCTGCGTGATCAGGTTTTGCCGCCGACGATCAACCTCTTTGAGCCTTCCGAAGGCTGCGATCTGGATTTCGTGCCGCATACTGCGCGCGAGGTACGCAGTCTTGATGTGGCCATGTCCAATTCCTTCGGTTTCGGCGGTACCAATGGCACGCTGATTTTCCGGCGCTTATGATTGGCGTGAATCGGTTTTGTCTTTTGTATGTCCAGTAAAGCGCCTTCTGTAAGGACGTGTTCACCAGTCATCGAACCAATTGAAGGCATTACGGCGGCTGATTTTCCGGATCTGCTTGCACAGATGTCCGATCAGTTTTCGCATTTGTTTGCCAGCCTGGCATCGGGCGCAGCGAGCGAGTCAGGGCAGAACAATGCCCGCTGGTCCATCCTGTTCGGCACGGCGCGCGCCGAATTGCGTCTGGATGCGCAGGGCATACTGCACGCCACCGGCTTGCCGCAATCGTTGACCGCAGAATCTAATTTCTTATCTGCCTTTGCCAAGGCGGTGGCAACTTTTGCAAGGACACCGGCTAGCTTTTCGACCGAATTGCCCTTTGTCGGTGGTTGGAGTTTTTATCTTTCCTATGAACTGGCCGGGCAAATCGAACCGAGCCTTGATCTGCCTCGGTTTACGCCTGCCGATCGGGTCGGTTTTCCAGTTGCCGTGGCGCAATATCATGCCAGCGCACTGGTATTCGATCATCTGCATCACAAAACCTGGTTGGTTCACGACGGGCAATCGCCTGTTGATGCCGAATCCCTGTGCTCATTCCTGGCTGCGTTCAGCGCCACGCCTCAGGCCGACTCGGCCTTGGAGATTCAAGCTTTGCGGGCAGATGATCCGGCGCGTTATCGGTCGGGTGTGCGGAAGATTCTGGCGTATCTGCGTGCCGGTGATGTCTTCCAGGCCAATCTATCGCGCGCCTGGCGATTCCGCGCGCCTCAAGCCGATGCCGGGCTGCGTATCTTCCGCCGTTTGGAACAGCATAATCCCGCACCGTTTGCAGCGTGGTATCGTCTGCCCGAGGGTGAAATCATCAGCTCATCGCCCGAGCGTCTGGTCGATCATCGTGGTGGCCATGTCTCGACGCGTCCGATTGCCGGCACGCGCCGTCGGGATGCTGACAGCCTGCGTGATGCGGTGCTGATGGCCGAGTTGCGCGCCCACCCCAAGGAGCGCGCCGAGCACGTGATGCTGATCGATCTGGAACGTAACGATCTTGGCCGCGTGTGCCAGCCGGGTAGTGTTCGCGTGGATGAATTGATGGTGCTGGAGTCTTTTGCGCACGTGCATCATCTGGTTTCTAATGTATCTGGACAGTTGCGTCCTGATCAAACGGTATTCGATCTGTTGGCCGCCGTATTTCCGGGCGGCACGATCACCGGTTGCCCAAAGGTGCGTTGCATGGAAATTCTGGCGGAGCTGGAGCAGACCGGCCGTGGCCCCTACACGGGGAGTGTCGGCTATTTGAGTCTGGATGGTCGGATGGACAGCAACATTCTGATTCGAACCGTATTTCTGGCGAAGGACGGCCAGGGCGAATTTCGAACCGGCGCTGGCATTGTGGCCGATAGCGAGCCCGAACGTGAATGCACGGAAACCGAAGAGAAAGCCCGCGGTCTGTTGCTGGCGCTGACTGGCGCCCACAATACTGATCAATTGCCGTGACACACTTTGCGCCCTTCACCATGCAGGATCGCGGTTTGGCCTACGGCGATGGTCTGTTTGAAACGATGCGGTTATCCCGTGGTCAGTTGTCCTGGTGGCCGGAGCACTTCGCCCGAATGAGTTACACCTGTTGCGTGCTGGGCTTGCCGATTCCTGATGAAATCGACGTGCGCGTTGCCATTGATTCGGCGGTTGCGCAGAGCGGCAAGTCGGAGGCCGTGGTAAAACTCATGTACACGGCAGGATCAGGACAGCGGGGCTATCTTCGTGCGGAACCGGTTGAGCCCACGCTGGCTGTTTTGATCGGTGATGTGCCTGCGGCGGATTCGCAATGGTCGGTTCAGGGATTGAGCGTGGGTCTTTTAAAGCAATCCGGCGGTATCCCGATACCTGCACTCAGTGGACTCAAGCATCTCAATCGTCTGCCCCAGGTGCTGGCGCGCATGGCCTGGACGAAGGGAGTCGATGAGTGCCTGATCCAAGACGAGAATGGTCTGATCCTGGGCGGAACGCAAAGCAATTTTTACTGGCTGGAAAATGGTCGCTGGTTTACGCCGCCGATTCAGGGTTCCGCCATTGCCGGGATCGTTCGTGCCTTGTTGTGTCGTTATCTGGGCGTGACGATTGCACCCGTGTCCATAGGCCGCCTGGCTTTGGCGCAGGCCGCTGCGCTCAGCAATGCCGTCCGGGGTGTGCTGCCGATCGGTTGTCTGGCGGGGCGTGTGTTGTCTGTTGACCAATCAATGGAACTGGTGGCGCGTTGGCAACGCTTGTGCGATCTTCAGGCAAACGTGAGTGCTAAGCCGCTCGATTCGGCCTGGTTCGCTTTGCAGCGTCAGGTAGCGGTTCTTGATAGCGGCAGCCAAGTGCGATGTCACAAAATGTTTGGTGAAAAAGGCTGAATACCATGAATAGGGCGATCGGTTTTTTGTGGGTCTGGCTGTTCACGATGGGACTTTTGTTCGCCACCGTGTGGATGGTCGGCCGGGTTGGTGTTTTTCTCACCCAGCCCTTGCTGCCTGCTGGCGCAGCGGCGGTCACGATCGAAATCCCAGGTGGTGCGGACGCGCGGCAAATCGCCAAAATAGCTGATGCTTCCGGTGCCCGGGTCAATCCGACTGTATTCGCGTGGGCGGCTCAATTGAGTGGTAAAGCGCGCTCGATTCAGGCCGGTGAATACCGGATTACCGATCAGGATCGGTTGCTCGGTTTTCTCGATCGTTTGGTTGCGGGCGATGTGGTGCGTTACCGCATCACCATCCCCGAAGGGGATACCGCCCAGGATTTTCTGAACAAGCTCGCGGCGCAAAAAGAAATCAAACACACCCTGAACGGGCTGGATCAGGCTCAGATCATCGCGAAGATGCATTGGCCCATCACCCATCTTGAGGGCTGGCTGTTCCCCGATACCTATGTATTCACACGCGGCACCACGGACAAAAAGATTCTGCAGGAAGCTTACCGCTCGATGCGGTCGCATCTGGACGCAGCATGGGCGGATCGTGCACCCGATCTCCCCTTGAAAACGCCCTACGATGCGTTGATTCTGGCTTCTATCGTGGAAAAGGAAACCGGTCTGCCTGATGAACGTGCCATGGTTGCGGGTGTGTTCATCAACCGATTGAACATCGGGATGCGGTTACAGACGGATCCGGCTGTCATTTACGGTGTGGCCGAGGCAACCCGGGGGCAAGTCGACGAGGACAGTTCGCCGCGAAGTCTGACGCTAAGCCAACTGCGCGCCGATACGCCGTACAATACCTACACCCGTACCGGATTGCCGCCGACGCCGATTGCCCTGCCGTCCGCAGCCGCATTGCAGGCTGTGACGCATCCCGATAAAACGGATGCCTTGTATTTTGTTGCCAATGGCACGGGTGGACATACCTTTTCGCGCACGTTGAAAGGCCACAATCAAGCCGTGCAGACCTGGCGTAAAGTCGAAAATACGCGTGCATCCGAGCCGAAAAAAACCCAATGAATCCACCAATGCCCGAGTATTCATGAACCTACCTGGAATATTTATCACCATCGAGGGTGTCGAAGGCGCGGGTAAGTCCACCGCCATCGCGGGTGTGGCCGAGTGGTTTTGCGCCCATGGTCGGGAAGTGGATTGCACACGGGAGCCGGGCGGTACAGCCATCGCCGAAGCAATTCGTCAACTCCTGCTTAATCCGGCAGAGGAAGATCTGGTGCCGCCGGCTGAACTCATGCTGATGTTCGCAGCCCGTGCGCAACATGTGGCCGGAAGGATCAAGCCCGGCTTGGCGGCGGGCAAAGTGGTGATCAGCGACCGCTTCACCGACTCCTCCCGTGCCTATCAGGGTGCGGGGCGCGGCATGGATCGATCCTTGATCGAAACCTTGGCGCAGGCGGCAGAACAGGGCGTATCACCCGATTTGACCTTGTTGCTCGATCTGCCCGTGGATATCGGCATGAAGCGAGCGGCGGCCCGGCGAGGAGCCTGTGCCCACGACCGGTTCGAACGTGAGCGCCATGATTTTTTTGAACGTGTCCGCGCGGGCTTTCTTGAGTTGGCCAGGCAGTCATCGCGCTTTGCATTGATCGATGCCGCCGCGCCGATTGAGGATGTGCAGACCCAGATACAGACTGTACTTGCTGCCCGTTTCCCGCAGGGGGGAGCTGATCGTGGCTAGGGCAAGAACCAGCAAAGCAGAAGCCGATAAGGCAAAACCCAAAAACGCGGTAGAGGATCTTGCAGCGGAATCGCCTTGGCCCAATGCCTCGGTTGGTGTGGCCGACATGCCATGGCTTCGGGCACCTTGGGATCGATTTTTGTCGATGCACCGGCAGGATCGGCTGCCGCATGGCTTGCTGGTTACCGGTGCTTTGGGTTTGGGTTCGCTCACTCTGGCGCGGGAAATGGCGGCGTATCTATTGTGCGCCGACCCCGTTGCGACGCCGGGAGCGGAGCGCGCCTGCGGTGAATGCGCTTCTTGTCGGTTGCGCCGCGCGGGTACGCATCCCGATATTCAACTCCTGGTTCGTGATGGCGCAAACAAGGATATTTCTGTTGATGACATCCGGACGTTGATCGAAAGCTTCAGCCTGACGCGTTACGGTCCGCTGCGCGTGGCCTTGATCGAACAGGCCGAACGCATGAATCGCAGTGCCGCCAACGGGTTGCTCAAATTGCTTGAAGAGCCGCCACCGGGCAGCCTGTTTCTGATGACATCCGAGCGTGCGGATCTGTTGCCATCTACCATCCGTTCCCGCATACAGCGATTGGCGATTGCAATGCCCGGCCGCGCAACACTGGTCGATTGGCTGACGCTGCGATACGGCCTTGCCACCGAAGAGGCCGAATTGCTCTGGTTTATCGGTGACGACCGACTGATGGACGGTTCGCCGCCTGCATGGGATTGGCAATCGCCGACAATGGCTTGGGTGCGTTTGATGACGGAACGCAACCAGGTGCTGCCGGTCGTCAAGCAGTGGCAAACCATGGATCGGGACGTGCTCGCCCGCTGGTTGATGCGGCTATGGGTCGAGGTAATGCGCATGCATTCGGGGCTTCCTACCGAAGCCCCCGCATCGATCCAACCCTTCATTCAAAAGCTGGCCGGTGCCCGCTCCAAATCGCACTGGCTCAAGGTTCATCGCGTCTTGCTCGAATTCCTGCAATCGGCCCGGCATCCATTGAACGAGGAGCTGGCGCTGGATCGTCTTGCGCTGGACTTGGTCGATCCTGATTTACCCGCACGTCTGGCCTGATGGACGAAGTGCTTTAACTTCGGGAACTATTTCGGAGAAATGACGTCCGACCTCGCAGCCTGATTTCATCATCATGTGGCACAGGTGTGTACTTTGCTTTTATGCACATAAGTATTTTTGCTGTCGTCGACAGTGGCAGTGTGGTTAAATCTTGGGCTGCGGTTTTGAACTTTTTGGGTCTCTGGCGATATTAATAATGGTTCGCTTCAGACAAACCTGTTCTGCACTGCGCGTGCGCACTTAAAAAAATCCAATAACGGAGATCAACGAATGAATTTATCTCGTCGGGAATTCCTGCAAATGCTCGCAGCAGCATCTGCGGCCGGTATCAATCTGGAAACCGCCCAAGCGGGCACAGGCAACCAAACCGTTGCCAGTACCGTCAAGGTGAACCGTGCCTCTGGCAACATGTACGAAGTGCCCAAATTCGGTAACGTGCACATCCTGCATTACACCGACATTCACGCGCAGTTGGAACCTGTCTATTTCCGTGAGCCCAGCATCAACCTCGGTATTGGCTCCATGAAAGGCAACCCGCCGCATCTGGTTGGTGAAGCATTCCTCAAGTATTTCGGGCTCAAGCCCAACACCCCCGAGGCCCACGCGTTCACGTGCATCAATTATGTTGAAGCAGCCAAGAAATACGGCAAAGTCGGTGGTTACGCCCATCTGCTGACCCTCGTCAAGCACATGAAGGCCCAGCGTCCCGGTGCGTTGGTTCTCGATGGTGGTGACAACTGGCAGGGTACCGGCCTCGCGCTGTGGACCAACGCACAATGCCAGATCGATGCACAGAAACTGTTCGGCCTCGATGCTTTCACTTCCCACTGGGAAGCTACTTACGGCAAAGACCGCATGATGGACGGCATCAAGCAGCTCGAAGCCGCTGGCAACATGACATTCGTTGCTCAGAACATCCGCAGCGTAGATTTCGAAGAGCGCGTGTTCAAGCCGTACATCATTCGTGAACAGAATGGCGTCAAGGTGGCGATTGTCGGTCAGGCATTCCCGTACACACCCATTGCCAATCCACGTTGGATGGTGGAAGGCTGGACGTTTGGCATCAACCCGGAAGATATGCAGGATGTCGTCAACAAGGCACGTAAAGAAGGTGCCGAGTGCGTCGTGGTCCTGTCGCATAACGGCATGGACGTTGACTTGAAGCTCGCTTCACAGGTTTCTGGTATCGACGCCATTATGGGCGGCCATACGCACGATGCGGTTCCGCACCCGACAATCGTCAAGAATCCGGGCGGCAAGACCATCGTGACCAACGCCGGTTCAAACAGCAAGTTCCTCGGCGTACTCGACATGGACTTCAAGAACGGCAAATTGCAGGATTTCAAATACCACCTACTGCCAGTATTTGCTGACTTCATCGAACCCGACAAGGAAATGGCGGCACTGATCGAGAAGATGACCAACCAGGACGTCAGCTTCCAGGGCAAGACTTTCAACGCCAAGAAACGTCTGGACGAAGTTGTCGCTACCAACGAAGGTTTGCTGTACCGCCGCGGCAACTTCACTGGTTCATGGGATCAGCTGATCTGCCAGGCCATCATTGACGCCAACGATTGCCAGATCTCCTTCTCTCCGGGGGTTCGCTGGGGTACTTCGCTTATTCCGGGCGAGCCGATCAAATACGGCGATCTGATGACCGAAGTCGGTTTGACCTATCCAAACGTCACCGTGAATGAGTTCACCGGCGAGCAGATCAAGGGTATTCTCGAAGACGTCTGCGACAACATCTTCAACAAAGACCCGTACTACCAGCAAGGCGGCGACATGGTTCGCGTTGGTGGCATGACCTATGCCTGCGCGCCGAACGAAGTCAAAGGCAAGCGTATTTCCGAAATGGCACTCGGCGGCAAACCGCTGGATCCGAAAAAGAAATACAAGGTTGCCGGTTGGGCGTCTGTGCAAAAACCGGGCGAAATTCCGGGTGATACCGGCAAGATGATCTGGGATCAGGTGGAAACCTGGTTGCGCGACAAGAAGCACATCAAGCCAGTCAAGATCAACGAACCGCGTTTGATCGGTGTGAAGGGTAACCCGGGTTTGACCAACTGCTAAGCCCAAGACAGATGGCTTCAGCGTAAAGTTGAGGTCATACTGGCCAATCAAAAAGCCCCGCTTTTGCGGGGCTTTTGTCGTTTATATCGTTTGAAAAATTCCGATAGTCCGATTTTTTCGGTACTGACTGTACGGTAGTACGCGTCCATGCATGGCGATATAGATACCCGGGTGTGGTGTTGCGGCGGCAAATCCGAGCGTCATGCCCAGATGCAAAGCGGCTTCAATCGGATCAATCTCGGCAGGGCGCATGGCACCTGTCATGATGATGACCCGATTCAATTCGGCCTTGTCAAGAAAAAGGGCGGTTTCATGCATCGTGTCGGTGCCATGAATGATGATGATGGGTGCCGCATTCAACGAAGGAGATAGGTTGCGGATGGTCTCGCAGATTGAAGTGCGGTCATCCTGTGTCATATCCAGACTGTCCTTGTGAACCACGCCGATCAGGTGTAGATCAAGATTCGGCGCGGCTGAATGCAATAGGTCTTCAATGGTTCGCTCATCGTTCGCGACGGTCAGCAGACCGGTCAACGGCTGGTATATTTTGTTGAAAGTGCCACCGGTGTTGATGATGACAACAGGAAATGATGATGAATTGTTCGATGTCGACATGTCTTCATGCTCGGTCGGGTTGGGCGTTGGGCATCAGATTGAGCGTATGGCGTGTTCTTCAGGGTATGAAGTGGGCGCATCGCGCATGTCCAAGTGCTTTTGTCTATTAATTAATTTAGAATGCAAGGCGATTTTGCTTTACGGTGGCTGCACGTTGTCAGCAACTGTATTTGCAGATCGGTTCTTACCTCAAGAAAAGAATTCATTATGAGCGATCCCATGCATTTCCGTTATCTCATCGAATCCGTTACAAAATCGGGTGCGCGTTTTCGTCCGAGTGACTGGATTGATCGTTTGGCCAGTTGGGATGCCACGTTTGATTTGCACCGGCTGGTGTTTTCCGACCGCCTTCATCCGGCCTCGCTGGATGGGCAGAAAGTCCTCGCCATCGAGCCTGAGTTGCAAACTCAGAACCCCGCGATGTTCGATTCGGTACTTCAATTCGCTGAGCGCAACAATCTCAAAATTCACAAGCAATACGATGATGGCCGTCTGGAAGAATATGTTCCTCCCTCTGCATCGGGCGATTACCAGGCTGAAATTCAGGCCAAATAATACTTTTTAGGTTTCAGAGAATATGAGTTTATCCTCACCGCGCGTGGGTTTTGTCAGTCTGGGGTGCCCCAAGGCATTGGTCGATTCCGAGCGAATCCTGACCCAGCTGCGTGCCGAAGGCTACGCATTATCGAGTGATTACCAGGATGCGGAACTCGTTATCGTGAATACCTGTGGTTTCATCGACTCGGCCACACAAGAGTCGCTGGATGCAATCGGCGAAGCTTTAACCGAGAACGGTAAAGTCATCGTGACCGGTTGTCTGGGCGCACGGGACGAGGGTGAGCTGATCCGCCAGACACATCCGAGCGTCCTGGCCATCACCGGTCCACAGGCTTACGGCGAAGTGATGGGGGCGGTTCATCAGCATTTGCCGCCCCGGCACGATCCCTTCGTCGATTTGATGCCGGCACCTCGTGTTCAGACGGAAGTATCGGATTTCGAATCCAAGGTCGGTATCAAACTCACCCCCCGGCATTACGCTTATCTGAAAATATCCGAAGGCTGTAATCATCGTTGCAGCTTCTGCATCATTCCGAGCATGCGGGGCGATCTCGTGAGCCGCCCTGTGGGTGAGGTGCTCACCGAAGCCCAGAATCTGGTGAATGCCGGGGTACGCGAATTGCTGGTGGTTTCTCAAGATACCAGCGCGTATGGTCTGGATACGCGCTACAAGCTTGATTTCTTCGGCGGCAAACCGGTCAAGACCCGTTTTACGGAGCTGGCGGCTGAACTTGGGCAGATGGATGCCTGGATTCGATTGCATTATGTCTATCCCTACCCGCATGTGGATGAGGTCATACCGTTAATGGCCGAGGGCTGGGTGCTGCCTTACCTCGATATCCCGTTCCAGCACGCCAGCCCGCGGATTCTCAAGGCGATGAAGCGCCCAGCATCCAGCGAGAACGTGCTGGAGCGAATCCGTACATGGCGAGATATCTGCCCCGACCTGACCTTGCGTTCGACCTTTATCGTCGGCTTCCCTGGCGAGACCGAGGATGACTTCCAGCAGTTGCTCGATTTTCTGGATGAAGCGCGGCTTGATCGAGTCGGTGCCTTTACCTATTCGCCTGTCGAGGGTGCCACGGCAAATCAGCTGGCCAACCCCGTGCCGGAGTCGCTCAAGCAGGAGCGGCTTGAGCGGTTCATGGTAAAACAGGCCGAAATCAGCGCGGCAAAGTTGGCCGCCAAGGTGGGGCAGCGCATGGCTATTCTGATCGACGAAGTGGACGAATCCGGAGCAGTGGGTCGCGGCCCCGGTGATGCGCCGGAAATCGATGGTGTCGTCTTTTTGCCGGATGTGACCGACGTGCGTCCTGGCGACTTCGTCGAGGTTGAAATCACGGCTGCTGACGAGCATGACCTTTGGGCTTCACCGTGCGACTGATCGCGCGCTAACGATACGAAGCGGCGTTCATGGCACGTGTCACAGATCAGACGTTCAGTTCTGCTATTGTGTCGTTCCATCGGGATGAGCTGGGCGACTGGTTCGCCCGATTGGCATGCGGTCACCATCAGCATACGCGCCATCAACCGCCGTGGGTCAATCGCCCCTGGATTGAAACCGAAGCCGGAAGGCAGTCGATGATCGGGAAGTTGTTGGTCTGTAAAAAATGTGCTCAAGGCTTGCCAGCAGATGACATCCCGTCTGTATAAACCACCCATGAATGAAGGCTTGTGAATGAACACGCGTGCATTTGTCCCTCTGAATATTGCCGTACTGACGGTATCGGATACCCGCTCTCTTACGAATGATCCTTCGGGTGATTTATTGCAGGGGAGAGTGATTGATGGAGGGCACCGGTTGTACGACCGGCAGATCGTTCGTGATGACAAGTACGCGATTCGTGCGGTGGTTTCAGCGTGGATTCATGATCCGGAATGTCAGGCGATCATTACGACGGGCGGTACCGGACTGACCGGGCGCGACGGCACGCCAGAAGCAGTGATACCGCTGCTCGACAAGAAAATCGAGGGTTTCGGTGAACTCTTCCGGTGGTTGTCCTTCCAGTCAATCGGCACGTCAACCTTGCAATCCCGCGCCACTTCGGGTGTCGCCAACGGTACCTACCTTTTCATACTGCCCGGATCGACCAGCGCCTGTCGCGATGCCTGGGATCAAATTATTCATGCTCAGTTGGATTTCCGTACCCAGCCATGCAATATGGTTGAGCTGATGCCACGATTGAACGAGCAGTAATTCATGAACGTAAATACCGGGCGTTTTTCGCGTACCGAGCGCTATTCGGGGGCATCCCCCAGCGCCCTGTTTGCGGTGAGTTCACTGGGACTGGGACATGCCACACGCAGCCTCGTTTTAATCCATGCGTTTCTGGCCGAGGGGTACCGTGTTACGGTTATTTCAACGGGTAATGCCTTGGCCTTCATGCGCCTGGAGTTGGCCGATCACCCCGCTGTCGAATGGCAGGATTGGCCTGATTATCCGCCGCTGGAACGCGGGACTGGTTGGCGGTTCTACGCCTATCTTGCCCTCGATCTGTTCACAACTTGGCGACGAATTCGTGAGGAACATCGTCGGTTTGAATCCATTGCCTGTGATTATGATTTCGTATTCAGCGACGGTCGTTACGGTATCTACAGTCGCTGGGTTCCCTCGTTCATACTGTCGCATCAGATAGCGTTCATACCGCCAAAGGGGTTGCAGGAAGTCAGCTGGTTGAGCGATCACCTCAATGTCGCCGCGCTCAAGCAGTTCGACCGTATCTTTATTCCGGATTTTCCCTGTCCGAGTCTGAATCTTGCCGGGAACCTTTCTCATACCCCCGTCTTGCAGAATACCCAGCGCGAATATGTCGGGATTCTGTCCTCCTATCCGCATCAGGAGCTTGAGCAGGATATCGACTACCTGTTCGTGATCAGTGGCTATCTGCACGAACACAAGCGGGCGTTTGTGCGTGATCTGCTTGCACAGGCCCAAAATCTGCCCGGCAAGAAGGTCTTTGTCCTGGGTGACGCAAAAGCTGATCCGGCACAGTACCAGGACGCACTTTCCGAACATCTACAAGTGTATCCGCTGGCGACGGGGAATCTGCGGCAGGAATTGTTCGGTCGTGCCAAATGCATTATCTCTCGAGCCGGGTATACCACGGTGATGGATCTGGTGGAACATGGTAAGCGCGCGCTTCTTATTCCCACGCCGAATCAAACGGAGCAGGAATACTTGGGCTATTACCTCGGTAGTCTTAAATATTTCGTCAGTCGGAATCAGTCCGAAGCGTTTGATCTTGCCGCCGCTTTGGCGCAAACAGAAGACACGCGGCTCTTTGAGGCACCCTGGCGGACACAGGAATCGGTGCGTCGTATCCAGTCCTCAATGAGCGATGCGCTGTACAAGAACTATTTCTCGGTGATTGTGCCGGCACATAACGAGGAGGCGGTACTGGCGGAAACGCTGGATAGCCTGATAGCACAACAATATCCCGCTAATCGGATGGAAATCATCATCGTGGAGAACGGTTCAACCGATGATACCTGGGCGATTGCCGAACGTTATGCTGCGCTATCTGATGGCAACCTGACCATTCGTGCCCTGCAAAGCGAGAAGGGCGTTTCCAAGGCCAAAAACGTTGGTCTTGAGCACATCAGCGTCAATTCTGATTGGGTGATTTTCTGTGATGCCGACACGCATTTGGCACCGAAAGCCTTGCGTCAGTTCAACCACTGGATCAATCAGCATGGCTCTGAGAGCCTCGCGGTGGGGACGACGCGTGTACAACCCCTGAACGCAAATCATGTATATGTTCAGTTGTGGTTCAGAGCCTATGACTTGATTCATCGACTGACGCGCAGTTCTTACTCCATACAGTTGGCGCGTTCACCAATCGCGCGCGGGATCGGTTTTCATCCGGATTTGAGTTTTGCCGAAGATCTGACATTCATCAGCGAGTGTCGTCGCTATGGCCGGTTTTTCTTTATCCCCAGTGATCAGGTGGCGACATCGACCCGGCGATTTGAAACGCAAGGCTATATCAAACAAAGCCTGAAATGGTTGTTCGAGGCGCTGATGCCCATGCGGATGAAGCGGAAACGAGGATACGATGTCATTCGCTGATCTGACCTCATTCGATCAGGCGGTAACCTTTCTACAGCAGCATCAACAAACTGCCTATATCATTCTTTTTTTTGGCGCGCTGCTTGAAACTGTCATCCCTTTTTCCCTGATTGTCCTAGGAGAAGTTTTTTTTCTCTCTGGGGCTGTCCTGGCAGGGCTTGGTGTGCTTGATATCTGGGTTGTCATGCTCGTGTTATTCAGCGGCGGAATTCTGGGCGATAACCTAAGTTACTGGTTGGGCTATCGATATGGGAACGGCCTGTTTGATCGACTGCAACACTGGCCGTTGATCGGTCGAATGGTTCACCAGGAGAACTACGAAAAAGGGGTAGCCTTCTTCGAAAAACGAGGCGCTTCGGCTGTTTTTATTGCGCGTTTGAGTGGACCGTTATCATGGATAACGCCGACTCTAGCCGGAATATTTCGCTTGAACTACGGCACGTTTGTTCGCTTCAATACTCCGGCTGTGATGATTGGAATCAGCCAGTTCATTATTCTGGGTTATTTCTTCGGCAGTTATATTCGCCCTGTACTAAATTGGGCTCATCAGTACGGTCTGGCACTTGCTTTGATTGTTGTCGGTCTGATCGCGGCTTTTTTTCTCTTGCGCCGTTTTTTTTCCTGGCGTCAGCGCAGTGAGCGGACGCGAGAAGAGATCATTCAGTTCATCCTGCGTCATTTCGGTTTGTCACTATTGATCGGCGGGTGCGTTTTTATTGGTGTTATGATCCTGATTTGAAGACAAATAAAAAAGCCAGCGTACGCTGGCTTTTTCTCGTTCACTTTGTGCGCTTACTTGCGCAGGGCCGGTCCGTTAATTTCAAGGCCATTATCGATGTAAGCCAGGAAGTATTCCAGATCAAGCATATTTGATGAGTATTGCTTGAACGGGATGGTGCGCGTGTCACGCATGCAACCAAACAGACGGTTATTCAGAGTAATCATCTTACCTTTGCTATAACGGAACACTGGGAAACCCGTCGTGTTCCCAATGCCTGGATGCAGGGTTTCAGAACGAGCCATTTGTGTAGCGTGGTACATATGGCAATCGGCACAAGACATATTCAGTTGGCCTGTTTTACGGAAAAACATGTGCTTGCCGTTGTTGAATGCCGCTACCGCTTTGGGATCATTGGGAACTTTTACATCAACTTTCAGCCCTTGTGACATACTGGACAGATAGGCTGAAACACTGGCGAGGTCCTTGTAGCCCTTTTTGGAGCCCAATGACTCGTCCTTGGGTACACCGGCATTTAGTTGGCAGTTAATCAAATCCGATTCCAGATCATGAACCTTGCCATCTTTGGTATTAAAGTAAGGGTATTTGGCGCGCAAGCCTTTTGCATCCCCTACACATGAAGATAGTGGTTTGCCATTGGGCAGGCGGTAGTCTTCCCAAAATTTCTTACCCGCGGCAATGTAGTCATCCTGAGGTGGGAACTGCATCATGTCCTGGTACTGGCTGTATGCATCCTTATCAAATGCATACACACCCATGTTGTACTTATCATGCGGGATCTGCGGGAAATTCTTGTAAAAATAGTTGCGATATTCCTCGGCGAACTTTGCAGGATCGCTGGGGTTGTTGAGTGGATTATAATTATTAGCGGCTGATGGGGCGTTGTTGTCTGCGGCCATGACTGTGCCTACGCCAGTTCCGATGGCAGCAATAAGTAATGTTGTAACTAGCTTTTTCATGCTAACGAGCTCCTCGTGAAATGTTGATTTGCGTTCGCTGCGCTTAAAGGGTGTACAGATAGTCGACGACTTTCTCAATCTGTTCCTTGGTCAGGATCTTGTGGTCACCGAAAGGTGGCATGATCACGCCGCTACCAAACTTTTTGCGTGGATCCCAAACCACATCAAACAATTCCTGTTTGTTGGGGTAGCGGATCTTCATTGCAATCAACGCGGGGCCGATGTTACCGGGCTGTGCGCCGTCGGCCATTTTATGGCAGGCGAGGCAATTTCCCTCGCTCTTGTTAAAGGCAATTGACTTGCCCTCTTCCTGATTTTTGGTGAGGGTTGTGTCGGCCGCAAAAGCTTGTCCTGCAACGAGCAGGCTTGCTGCTACTGCTATTGCTGAGCCAGCCTTTGTTAATGCTTGAATCTTTGGTGTCATTATTGTCCTCTCCTCTTAAGGCGCGCTTGGTGCCAAGATGGTTTTGGTGGTCTTCTTGTCGTTTGACCCCACAACTTTAGTAGTAATGGGGCTTGAGACAAATAAAAAAATTTTTATACAGACATGGTTTATTTCTGTTCCCGCGCTGGGGGCAATATTAGGATATGGCGATATTCCATCTGCTATTTTTGTAAAAACAAACATCCTTCATACTTATTGAATGAAATGCCTCATTTTTTCAAAATTCTGAATGTTTATCCTCAGCAGGGCAACTTTAGATCAGTGCTTCGTTGCTATTTACAGGGTCATGAGGTTGCCTGGCCTTTTATAAAAAAACTTGTGCGTGGGGATGTTCTGGCTGGATGGGCGTTAATCTTGATTCATTCAAGGATACCTCGAAAAACCTACTGCGCGACCAGATTGCTGCGTTGGGCGGCGCTAACGCAAAGCTGGCGTCAGCCCGTGACGGCTTTTCGAGGTGCCCTCAAGTGGTGCTGTTCCTTATTTTAGTTACTGTAATCCTGCTGCAGCTTATTGGTTGGCAATGAGGTCGCGTCCCTTTGTCGAGCGGATTTTTAAACGTTGGCTTTATTTCGGGATTTGAAATTTGTATGTGATGAAAAATATTTTGGATGTGGGTGTGCAAGCGATTGTGGTATCAATAGCGATTTGGTGAAGATCGCCCGACGCTTGAGCGTGTGTTCGCTTTGGTGGAGCATCTCAACGAGATACGAGGGGGGAGCCGGGTTTTGGCGACTGCCCTAGAATTTTTTACATTTGTTTTTGAGTGAGTATTGGAATGTCCAGTTTTGAGAATATCGCACCGGAAGAACTGCAGGGTCGCCTCGCCGAGGTGTTATTGATTGATGTTCGCGGACCTTCGGAAACGGCGCGGGGCATCATCCAGGGAGCCAAGCTGATCCCCCTGCATCTGGTTCCCATGAATGTCGACCAGTTCAAAAGTGATAAGGATGTGGTGATCTACTGCCACAGCGGTGCTCGTTCCGCCCAGGCATGTCATTTCTTGGCCGGCCAGGGCCTGACCGGGTTGCATAACCTTGAAGGTGGTGTGATGTACTGGGCGGGGTCAGGTCTGCCCTTGGTCGCTCCCGAGTAATCGGTGGAGGTCATCGACGCTCGAGGTTTGCGCTGCCCCATGCCATTGCTGCGTGCTCGTCGTTTTCTGTCAACGGTTGCTCCCGGTGAAGTCGTCCAGATTTGGGCGACCGATTTGGGTGCGCCAGCGGACTTCGAAGCTTACTGCGCTCAGGCTGGCCATGTACTGCTTGGCGTAGAGCGCGAGGCCGGCTCGCCAGCGTTCTTCAAAATCACCTTGGCCAAATGTTCGTGAGTAATTCCGCTTCCCATAGGGCTCAAAATGCCGACAGAACTGGCATGGCTCTTATTCTCTCTCGTGACGACCCGGGCTCCGTCCGTGCTGCGTTGTCGCTTTCGCTCGCCGCAATTGCAGCAGAAGATACCGCCGTCATTTTCTTCACACAAACCGGTGTCCGGTTTTTACAGCAAGGGGAGCAGGATGCCGCGCTCGCTGAAATGAGATCGATGGCTCAGGAGGAGGGGGTTCGGTTGATTGCTTGTTCTGACTCCTTGCTGGAGCTTGGGTTGCAGCCGGATAAGTTGATTTCTGGAGTGGAGCTGGCCGGCGCTTTGAGCTTCTATCGGCTTGCCCGCCAAGTGGCCGTCTCTCTGTACATTTAACGTTTGGGGTGCTTCCTGATCCGTCGGGACGGTTTTTTGATCAATATTAAGGATTTTTCAGGGGTGGTTTGATGATGAAGTCTGCGCATATTTTGCTTTGGGTTATTCTGTCTGGAATGATTATGCCTTCAGTGTCTGCGGCTGCTGGCTTGCAGCCTTTTGTTGCGGGCGCGACACTTTCTGCTCCGTTGGCTGACGCTGATAAAACGATCCAAGCGAAGCTGGTAAAGGGTGGATTCGAAGTGGTCGGGCATTACTCGCCCGTGAAGAATGTGATTGTGCTTTCGATCAGCAGTCCGGCGATGTTGAGGACTGCTTCGCAAACCCCGCGGGGTGGCTACGGTGCCGCGCTGAGTATTTCTCTGGAAGAACACAAGGGTAAAACCTATGTGACCTACATGAACCCGCCGTATGTGGCGGCAGGTTACCGCTTGGCATCAGATAATGAGCCCGTCACCAAGGCATTGGCGAGTATTCTGGGCGCGGAGAAAACCTTTGGTGCCAAGCCGCGAACGGTGGAGCAGCTGGCCAATTATCAATATGGTTTCGGTATGGAAACCTTCAATGATCCGGTTGATTTGGGTGGTTACCCTGGTTTTTCTACAGGGGAGCAGAAGATTCTCAGTCGGCTGGCAGCGAAAAAGGATGGTGTCGGCCTGGTCTATAAAATAAAGATTCCGGGCAAGGATCAGGAGGTTTTTGGTATTGATCTGTCCGGAGTAAAGGACAACAACGCCAATGGAGTTGCGCTGGTTGATTCGGTTGATAGCGGAATACCGCACCGCTACGCCTTCCTGCCCTATGAAGTGCTTTTGAACAACAAGGAAGCAGAGGCGCTGAACCTGCGCTTCCGTATGGCGCTTTTCTTCCCGGATTTGCCGATGATGGGCGGAGATGCCTCATTCTTTAAACTGCGCAGCTCGCCGGATGCGATCAAGAAAGTGTTGCAGAAAGCGATGGGTGGGGCCCTGGTTACAAATTCTGATAATGGCTTTGGCGGCATGTAAACTCGCAGATTTTTCTCTTTCAGTTTGTGGTTCGGTCGTTTGCCCGGCCTTGTGAATTTTTAGAGAAGTAAAGTCGGCGATGCAATTTGGTTCATATCCAGCTATATTAGACGGCTCAGATTAAATGCCTGTTTCCACAAATTGGTCGGCTACGGTGGCTTTACATCCCAAGGTATCCGCTGGTTTGACAGGCTTCTTGAGGCGTTCGTGTGGCGCCCCATTAAATCAGGCATTGTGTCGGTCCAGTGCACTAAGGTGTACTTGATCGGGCAAGGCCTTGTCTTTCAATAAAAAATAAGAGAGAACGCTCGTGGAATTGTCCGGTGGTCAAATCCTGGTGGAATGCTTGAAAGCTGAAGGGGTAGAGGCCGTTTTCGGCTATCCTGGTGGCGCCGTTCTACACATTTATGATGCTTTGTTCCAGCAGGAGCAGGTTCAACATATCCTGGTCCGTCATGAACAGGGTGCCGTGCACATGGCCGATGGCTATGCACGTGCCACGGGCAAACCCGGTGTCGTGCTAGTGACGTCCGGCCCGGGCGCGACCAATGCCGTCACTGGTATTGCGACAGCGCACATGGATTCGATTCCACTGGTGGTCATTACCGGACAGGTGCCAACCAGCCTCATCGGCAATGACGCGTTCCAGGAAGTCGATAGCGTCGGCATTACGCGCCCTTGCGTCAAACATAACTTCTTGGTCAAGGATGTCCGCGATCTGGCCGAAACGATGAAAAAAGCCTTCTATATCGCGACGACCGGACGCCCCGGGCCAGTCGTGGTCGATATTCCTAAGGATGTCACCGATCCCCGAGTGTTGATTCCGTTCGAATATCCCCAATCTGTTTCCCTGCGTTCCTATCACCCGACGGTTAAGGGTCATAGCGGTCAGATTCGCAAGGCGATCGATTTGATCGTCAACGCCGAACGGCCGATGATCTATTCCGGTGGCGGCGTCGTCATCGGGCGTGCCGCGGAGCAGCTGACCCGGTTTGCTCGCCTGCTCAATTATCCGATTACGAATACCTTGATGGGACTGGGCGCGTACCCGGCGAGTGACCGGCAGTTCCTCGGCATGCTGGGTATGCACGGCACCTATGAAGCGAATATGGGAATGCACCACTGCGACGTGCTCATTGCCATCGGCGCGCGCTTCGACGACCGGGTGACGGGCAATCTCGCCAAGTTCTGTCCGACCGCCAAGATCGTGCACATCGATATCGATCCGGCGTCCATTTCCAAGAATGTGGTTGTGGACGTGCCAATCGTCGGTTCGGTCAAGTCCGTGCTTGAAGAAATGTTGCCTTTGATCGAAGACGCGGGCGGTGCCAAAAAGAAAGATGCCATTGCCGCCTGGTGGGCGCAGATCGAGCAGTGGCGGGATATGCGCTGCCTCGACTACAAGACCAACGGCGAGGTGATCAAGCCTCAGTATGTGGTGCAGAAAGTCTGGGAAATCACCAAGGGAGACGCTTTCGTGGCTTCCGATGTGGGCCAGCATCAGATGTGGGCCGCCCAGTACTATGGTTTCGACAAGCCGAACCGCTGGTTGAACTCCGGCGGCTTGGGCACGATGGGTTTTGGTCTGCCGGCGGCACTGGGGGCCAAGTTCGCCTTCCCGGACGAAGAAGTCGTCTGTGTGACGGGCGAAGGCAGTATCCAGATGTGTACGCAGGAACTGTCCACGGCATTGCAGTATCACCTGCCGATCAAGGTCGTCAGTCTGAACAACCGTTATCTTGGCATGGTGCGTCAGTGGCAGGAATTCTTTTATTCCGGCCGTTATGCCATGAGTTACATGGAAGCCCTGCCGGATTTCGTCAAGCTGGCTGAGTCTTATGGTCATGTGGGTATGCGGATCGAAAAGGCATCCGACGTCGAGGGCGCCTTGCACGAGGCGTTCGCCATGCGCGATCGGCTGGTCTTCATGGATTTCCAGACCGACCCGACCGAGAACGTTTACCCGATGGTGCCTGCCGGTGCCGGTTTGAATGAAATGATTCTGGTATAAGACATGCGGCACATCATCTCAATTTTGATTGAAAACGAAGCAGGCGCCCTGTCGCGGGTCGCCGGTTTATTTTCCGCACGCGGTTACAATATTGAATCGCTCTGCGTTGCACCCACCGTCGACGAAACCTTGTCGCGGATGACCCTGGTTACGCGCGGTGACGAACAGATCGTCGAGCAGATCATCAAGCAGCTCAACAAGTTGATTGATGTGATCAAGGTTCAGGACATGGCAGATGCCCCCCATATCGAGCGTGAACTCATGCTGATCAAGGTGCAGGCCGTCGAGCGCTATCGGGAAGA